>NZ_JBAKFR010000002.1:0-419810 GCF_053484295.1 Martelella sp. AMO21009 | reverse complement strand
GCTTGGAGACGCCAAAGTCGGCCATGTCCTGACAGGTTTCGGCCCCGCACAGCACCGCCGCCAAGGCAATGAACAAAACGCTGTTCAGCGAATAGCGGACATTGGCCGCCCGAGGGTCCGGAACCGACCCGAAAAGAGACGCAAATCCGTCCATCCAACCCTCCTTAACAGAAAGACTGAAGTTGAATCGATTTGCGTCAAATATTCAATAGCTTAAAAGCCATACGCGATTCCCCTGGCCCCGGAGGGGAGAGGGTGGCGCGTATGCGCCGGGTGAGGGGAGACAGCGCTTCCTCATTGCACCGACATGGAAGAAAATCAGGGGCTCCTAAGCCTTCTACAGCACCGCCGCCAGTTCCCCGGCCCGTGCGCCCGCAAGCCGCACCCGCCGCCCCTCACCCTCCTCGGCAAAGGCCAGCCGCAAGGCGTCCTTCGGCAGCAACCCCTCGCCCCGGTCCGGCCACTCGATCAGGCTCAAGCCATCCTCCAACGCCTCGTCGATGCCGAGTTCGATCAGTTCGTCGGGATCGGAAAGCCGGTAGAGGTCGAAATGCCAGATCGGCGGGTCGCCGTCATAGACCTGCACGAGCGTGAAGGTCGGGCTCGGCACCTCAAGATCGGGTTCGCCGAGCCGGGCGCGGATCAGCGCGCGGGCAAAGGTCGACTTGCCCATACCGAGATCGCCGTCGAGCAGCAGGCAATCGCCTACCGTCAGAAGCGGCGCGAGACGCCCGGCAAAGGCGATGGTGGCGGTTTCGTCGGGAAGAAAGAAGCTGCTCATTCTGCAGCGATAATGTCAGCGGAGCGCTTCTCGCCCACGGCATCGGGAATCCGGCAGGACACGGTGGTCCCCGCGCCCGCTTCGGAATCGATGAAGATCTTGCCGTGATGAAGGCCGACGAAACTCTCGACGATTGCAAGCCCGAGACCCGCGCCTGCATATTGCGCCTGCCTGCCGCCCGATTCGAAGCGGGAGAACACGTTTTCGAGCGCATCATCGCTGATGCCCGGGCCGCTATCGGTGACGGTAAAGACGAAGTCGCTGTTTTCCCGCCAGCATGACAGCGCGATGATCGAGCCGCGCGGCGCATAGCGGATGGCGTTGCCGAGGATTTTCAAGAGCACCTGTTTCAGCCGCTGGAAATCGGCGGTGATCTCGCCGAGCTTCGGCGGCGCGGTGATTTCCAGCGTCACTCCGGTTTCCTGCAGCCGGCTCGAAATATCCTCGGCGACCGAATCGATCAGGTCGTCGAGCGACATCCGGTCGCATTCAAGCTGCAGAATGCCCGCATCGGCCGATTTCAGGTCGATCATGTCGTTGACGATGGTCATCAGCACCGAGGAGGAATTGGCGATGTGATCGACATAATTGCTCTGGCGCGCCGTCAGCGGTCCGATCTCGGCGGATTTCAGCAGCTCGGCGAAGCCCATGATCGAGGTCAGCGGTGTGCGCAGCTCGTGGGAGACATGTTCGAGGAAGGCGTTCTTGAGTTCCTCAGCCTTGCGCAGCGCGTCGTTCTTTTCCGTCAGCGCGCGCTCGACATTGACCGAATCCGTCTTGTTGACGAAGGTCAGCATGGTCTGGGCGTTGGGCAGCGGCGTCACCGCGTAATCGAGCACAACGCCGGAGGAAAGCTCCAGCCGGCCCTGGCGCGAAACCCGCTCATCGTCAAACGACGTGATCATCCGGGCAAACAGCCGCCAGCCCTTGGCCGCTTCCTCGTCCTTGTCGCCGACCTGCATCAGCGCGCGGATATGGGTGCCGGGCGCAGCCTCGTTCTCGCCGAGCCGCCACAGGCCAAGAAAGGCCGGATTGGAAAGCTTCAGCCGCCCGTCCGGACCGAACACGGCAACCCCTTCGGACAGATGATCGATGGTCTCGCCCTGGACCTTGACCAGCGTGTTGTAACGGGTCTTGAGCGCCACCTGTTCGGTATGGTTTTCGAACACCCAGGTGGTGCCGCCGCGCGGATGGGCGGAGGCGAAGACGGAGAGCGTCTCGCCGCTCGGCAGATACCAGAGGTCGTTATAGGGCGCGACGGAATGGTAGACCGACAGCGCCTTGTCCTTCCACTCGCGCCACAGATGCGGCTCCGGCAGCTTGCCATCGGCGCGCAGGCGCTCGAACAGTTCGCCATTGTCGGGATGGCTTTCGAGAAAGCCCATGTCGAGCTTCCAGAGTTTCTCGAAGGCCTGATTGTAGAATTTCAGCCGCCGGTCGGCGTCGAAGATCGCAACAGCGGTATTGAGATGGTTCAGCGTGTCGGCATGGCTTTCAAGCGTCTGCTCCAGCGCCGTCTCGCTCGCCTGCAGGGCGGAGACATCGATCGCGAGCCCCGCCGAGCCATCGCCAGTCGGCACTTCGGTGAGATCATAGAAGGCGCGTTCGCCGGCGGTCACCACCGGCTGACGGCCTTTGAAGGGCTCGCCGGCCCTGATCTTGCCGTCGAGTTTTTCCTGCGTCGGAGCCGACAGCAGCATGCGGTTTTCGCAAAGCGCGCTCTCGGCATCGCTTGCCTCGACAGCAGCAGCATAGGCGCGGTTCACCCAGGTGAGCCGGCCCTCGCCATCGCGCTGCCATGCCGGCACGTCGACGCCGTTCAACAGCGTCTCGAACCGGGACAGCGCCGCCCTGGCGCGCTTGTGCTCCAGTTTCAGTTCGGCCAGTTCCGCGCGCAGCGATTCCAGCGCGCCGAAGCGCACATGGGCGCGTCCGCCGGTGGTGCCGCCGATCACTTCCAGCACATAGCCGCCTTTGGTTTCGGCCAGCATCTCGAAGGCCTTGGCACGGCTACGCAGGGCGGCGACAGCGGCCTCAAGCTGCTTGGTGCTGCCGGGCGACAGCCAGTCGGCGAAGGAAAGGAAGGCGTCGTCATCTTCCGGCGCGCCGGCCTCATCCGGCAGCGCGCCTAGAAATTCCGGCGCGCTGTCGGGGCCTTCCCAGAAAATGATGCGGCGGTTTTTCTCCGCGTTCAGCGCCTTGAGATTGGAAATCCGCTCGCGCTCGGCCTCAAGCTCGGCGGCAAGGCGTTGATTCTCGGCCTCGGTGCGGCCGCGCAGGCGCATGAACCAGAGGGTGGACAGCACGGTGGCGGCCAGTATGCCGCCAAAGGTCGCAAGCGCCATGACCTCGCGCGACGACAGCATCGGCGGAGCGGCTTCAGCGGCGAAGGCAGAAGCCGCCGTCAGCGACAGGGCGGTGCCGGCCAGAAGCAGGCGAAACGCCTGCCGCCCGACGCGAGAATGCCGCTTGTTCTTGTGAGTGCCGCCCCGGCCCATCAATCCATCCGTCATTCCGGCGATCCGCGCTGTTGGCGGAATCGCCATTGTCGAGGCAGCGCCGCATTTTTTCGAAGCGGCTTTGCCCCAAGGCATTTCATGTTCGTGAAGATCCGGCCGATTGCCGAATCGCGCCCCTTCAAAACATAGACGCTTGACGAATCCGCGAAAAGAGTCCGGCGGAAATAAAGCAAGCGCCTCCATTCTGGCGGGCGTCTTGCCAGATTATGCGGACATGCTTTCGGAAGTCTTAAAAGGAGACGAGACCGGCTTTCAGGCGAAAGCCGGGGCCGGGCGCTCGCGCACCGTCAGATGCACCAGCGCCGAAACAAGGCCGAGCACGATTGCGGCATACCAGATCATGTCGTAATTGCCGTAGCGGTCGAACCACGCGCCGCCGAGCCAGACGCCGGTGAAGCCGCCGAGCTGGTGGCTCAGGAACACGAAACCGAACAGCGTGCCCATGGCGCGCGGGCCGAACATCACCACGATCAGCCCGCTGGTGAGCGGCACGGTGGAAAGCCACAGCCCGCCCATCAGCATGCCGAATATCAGCACCGAGGCGGGCGTCAACGGCAGCCAGATGAAGACCAGGATGACGGCGGCCCGCGCCGCATAAATCGCCGCCAGCACATGGGGCTTGGCAAAGATATTGCCGAGCTTGGAGGCAAGCAGCGTTCCGAAGATGTTGCCGAAACCCGCCAGCGCCAGCGCCTGCAGGCCGAGCCCGCGCAATTGCGAAGGCGACATGCCGGTGCCGGCGCAGAAATTCTGCACATAGGTCGGCAAATGGGCGGTAATGAAGGCGAGATGAAAGCCGCAGACGAAGAAGCCGAGCCCCAGCATCAGGAAGCTGGTGTGGCCGAAGGCCTGCCTGAGCGTCTGCGGCAGATCGATCGGCGGCGGCGCGCTGGTGCCGGGCGCCTGCTTCACCTTCAGGAAGGGAATCGCGAACCCCATCGGCACCAGCAGCGCCGTCAGGATCGCCATCGTCATGCGCCAGTCGAAATGGGTGATCAGGAAGGCGACCAGAAACGGCAGGATCGCCTGCCCGGCCGAGCCGGTGGCAGACGCCACGCCGAGATAGAAGCCGCGCTTTTCCGGCGGCGCGGCGCGGCCGACGACCGCAAGCACCGTGCCGAAGGCCGTGCCGGAAATGCCCATGCCGACAAGCACGCCCGCGCCCATATGCTGGGCAAAGGGCGTGGTGCCGACGATGGAAATGCCCATGCCGAGCACATAGAAGGCAAAGCCGAGCCACATCGCGCGCCGGTCGCCGTATTTGTCGGCCAGCATGCCGAAAAACGGCTGGGCAAGCCCCCACACCAGGTTCTGGATCGCAAGCGAGATCGAGAAGATCTCCAGCCGTCCGCCAAACAGGTCGTTGGACAGCGGTTCGATCACCCCGCCGAGCACCGAGCGCACCCCGAAGGACAGCGCCAGCACGAGCCCGCCGGCGACCATGATGCTGGTCATGTTCTGGGTGGTTTCCGATTGCCCGCGCATCTGCCCCTCAAACCCTTCGAAAATTCCGATCTAGCAGCGTTGCCGCCATAAGAACAGTGAATAGATTTGAAGGATAACCAAGGTTTCAGTGATGTATCGGGCGTCTAACTAGGCGCCATTTCAGACCGGCTTGTAGGCGACCGCCTCGATCTCGACCAGGATATTGATCATCAGCCGCGCTTCGGTGGTGGAGCGGGCCGGGAATTTGCCCTGTTCGAAAAACGCGGAATAGGCCTTGTTGAACCGGGCGAAATCGCGCGCATCGTGCAGCCACACCGTGGTCTTGCAGATATCGGAGAGTTCGCAGCCGGCGAGCTTCAGCGCCTCCTCGATATTGCGCATCACCTGCGCTGTCTGGGTCTCGACGTCGTGGGCGACCACCGAGCCATCGGCCAGCGTCGGCACCTGGCCTGACACGTAAACGAAATCGCCAGCACGGACGGCCGGGCTCAAAGGTGCGGGATTGGACGCGCCGCCTTCGGCGTGGAAGTGCTCGATCTTGCTCATGGAAAGGCCTTTCTTCGGTTTGGCAAAATGGACCGTCATTCTCCAGCACACCTGCCACAGAAAAACCGCTTCGCGCAACGCGCCAAAGCGCCGTAGCAGGGCTGCGGCCTGCTTCTCCAACGAAGGCTTTCCCGATCCCGATCCATCGGCTATGCATCGGTAAACCAACCCGAACCAGAGGAGAGGCCGGATGAAACGACTTGAAGGGCGGGTCGCGCTCGTCACCGGCGGCGTCGGCGGCGTCGGCGCGGCGGTGGTGCAGGATTTCCTGGCCGAGGGCGCCGCCGTCATCATCAGCGATATCCGCGCCGACAAGGTGGATGAGGCGGTCGCGTCCCTCAAGGCCGAGGGACACGCCGTTTCGGGTGCTGCGGCCAGCATCACCGACTACGAGGTCTTCAAGTCTGCCGTCGATGCGGCGACCGGCGAACTTGGTCCGGTCGATATCGTCGTCGCCAACGCCTTTGTCGGCGGCACTTCGCCCACGCTCGACAAGACCACGCCGGAGAGCTTCCGCCAGGATGTCGCCGACAATCTCGCCGGCACGTTCAACACCGTGCGCGCGGTGATCGACGGCATGAAGGCGGCCAGCCGCGGCGCGATCGTGGTGATCGGCTCGGTCAACGGGCTGACCACGCTCGGCCAGCCGGCCTACAGCGCCGCAAAGGCCGGACTTGAAAGCCTGACGCGGACCATGGCGACCGAATATGGCGCGCACAATATCCGCGCCAACATCATCTGCCCCGGCACGGTGCAGACGCCGGCCTGGGACGCGCGGATCGCGAAAAAGCCCGACGTGCTCGACGGGCTCACAAAATGGTATCCGCTTGGCCGCGTCGCCAAGCCCGTCGATATCGCCAAGGCGGTGACTTTCCTTGCCTCCGACGATGCCGGCTTCATCTCCGGCGTGACATTGCCGGTCGATGGCGGACTGATGGCCGGCAATCTGCAAATGGCGCGCGAACTGACGCTGGAAGATCGCTGAGGCGATCCGCAGGACCGCGCCGAAAGGAAATGATGTGACGTTTGAAGACCTCGAAACCCCCGCCCCGCTCGTCAATCTGGCCATTGTCGACGCCAACCTGAAGCGCATGCAGGATTATTGCGACCGCCACGGCATCCGGCTGCGGCCGCATATCAAGACCCACAAGAGCATTGCGATGGCGAAGCGCCAGCTCGCGCTCGGGGCGCATGGCATCACCTGCCAGAAGCTCGGCGAGGCCGAGGTGATGGCCGATGCCGGGATCGACGATATCCTGATTTCCTATCCGCTGATCGGCAAGGCGAAGCGTCTGGCGGCCCTTGCCGCGCGGGCAAAAATGACCGTTGCGATCGATAGCGAGCAAGCCCTTGCCACAGCCGCCGAGGCGGCCGCGAGCGCTGGCCATCCGATCGACGTTCTCGTGGAATTCGACAGCGGCGCGAAACGCACCGGCGTGGTGCGGGTCGAGGATGCGCTGGCGCTCGCCCGCAAGATCGCCGATACGCCGCATCTCACCTTTGCCGGGCTGATGACCTATCCGGCGAACGAAAACACCGTCATCTTCGTCAACGCCGCCCGCGCTGCCTTCGATGACGCCGGGATCGCCATTCCGATGGTCTCGGGCGGCGGCACGCCGGATGCCTTCAGCGTCCATGAACTCGGCGTGATCGATGAGCTCCGGGTCGGCACCTATATCTACAATGACCGGATGATGATCGGCGCCGGCCATGCCAGCCTTGCCGATTGCGCCTTCGACGTGATCGCCACCGTGGTGAGCCGCCCGGAGGAAAACCGCGCGATCATCGACGCCGGCTCGAAATCGCTCACCAGCGACCCTTCCGGCAAGGGCGGGCCGGGCCATGGCCTGATCCGCGCCTATCCCGATGCCGTGATCGACCGGCTGAGCGAGGAACACGGCATGGTCGACCTGACGCACTCCGCCGCCAAACCCGAGATCGGCGAGCGGTTGCGCATCGTGCCCAACCATGTCTGCCCGGTGACCAATCTGCACGATGCGATCTGGGTCGAGGCCGATGGCGAGATCAGCGAATGGCCGGTGGATGCGCGCGGCCTGACGCGATAAGGGAACCGGCGTCGCGTTGGTCCCGAGACATCGGGTTCAGGCCATCGCCGCTTTCATCGCCCGGATCGCCGCGGCATCGGTGCGGCCGGGGGCAGCGCTCTCGAACCCCTGCAGCTTCAAGGCCTCGGCCTGATGGCGCATCGTGCAGGAGGCATGCAGTTCTCTGACGCAGGGGATCGCCAAAAACAGATGCGCGTTTTCGGGGTTGAGCCCGCCGCCCGGCATCAGCGCGATCCGGCCCTTCGCAGCCTCCGCCAGTTCGATGATCAGATCGCGGCCTTCACTGGCACGCTGTTCCTGCCCGGAGGTGAGAATGCGCGGAATGCCGAGGCTTATCGCCGTATCAAGGGCCGCGAAGGGATCGCGGGTGAGATCGAAGGCGCGGTGGAGCGTGATATCCATGCCCTGGGCCGCCGCGATGAGGGTCGCAAGTCCATCCGCGTCGAGGTCGTGATTGCGGTCGAGCGCGCCGATCACCACGCCGGCAATGCCCGCTGCCCGGCAAAAGGCGATATCGCGCAGCATGGTTTCGAATTCCCGCGCCGAATAGACGAAGCCGCCGGCGCGCGGGCGGATCAGCACATGCACGGGCACGGGCGCGCCAGCGGCAAGCTCGATCAGCCCCGTGGACGGCGTCAGCCCGCCCTGGTCGAGTGCCGCGCATAATTCGATCCGGTCCGCGCCGGCTTCCACCGCCGTATCAAGTCCGCCGATATCGCCGACGCAGATTTCAAGGATTGGGGTCATGAGCGTCTCCGGTCGAGAGAAAACACCAGCAGCGCGCCGGCGAACCCGGCGGCGGCGGACAAGATAGCGGTTCCGGCATAGCCGGTCACCTTGGTGCCGATCGCGAATTGCGCGGCCGCAATGCCGGCGCTCGCGAACATGTTGACGGATATCAGCGAGGCGCCGAGTCCGGCCTTGTTGGCAATCAGGTTCTGCAGATAGGTCACCGGGATCGAGATGATCGCCGCTGCTCCCAGGCCCGCGATCCCGGTCAGCGCATAGGCCTGCCAGACCGCCGTGATATTGCCGAGCAGGAACAAATAGAGCGCATAGATCACCGTGCCAACGACGAAGATCGCAAGCTGCGACACGTACCGCTCCGCATAGCCCCAGCCGATGATGAACACGATCTCGAGGCCGGCGACGATGCCGACCAGCACGCCGACATCGGCGACCGCGCCGCCGGCCTGATCGGTGACGATCAGCGGCAGCACCGCGCCGTTCATATGCAGCATGGCCGTGATCAGCGAGACCGCCAGCAGGCGCAGCCACAGTCCGCGCTGCGAAAACGCCGCGAACGCCCTGAAAAAGGACTCCGCCGGCCGTATCTTCAGCGCCTTGTCCGGTTTTGCCATGCCGAAAACGAACAGCGCGAGACAGGCGAGCGACGCCAGACCGGCAAACAGAAAGGCGGGCAACATATTGCTGCTTTCGGCGAGCGCGACGCCGACCACGCCCGGCACCAGCACCCAGGAGAGCGACAGCACCGCCCTGATGCCGGAATTGACGGACGCCACCTCCGCCGAGGGCAGGCTTGCCGTTTCGGTGCGGACATTGGCGAACAGCAGCGGATAAAGCGCCGTAAACAGCGGAATGAACGCCACCTTCGCCAGCGCGAAGCTGCCGATCGACGGCAAAAGGTAGACGCCGGTGAAGCCGACGAAACCCGAAAGGGCGCAAAGCGTCAGCATCAGCCGGTAACTGCCGAGCCGGTCGGTGAGGTTGCCGATCAGCACGCTTGCCGCCACCGAAACCAGCGCCCCCGCCGCCATCACCAACGCATAGGTCCGGTCGCTCATCCCGAGTTCCTGGATGCCGATGACGGAGAGATAGGGCGAGGTTGCGGCACCCGCGAAGCCGAAACAGAAAACCCCCGCCGCCGATATGCGGATCGCCGGGTTTTTCAGGATAAGCGAGACTGTGTCGGTCATCGGGGGTCAGGCCATCGGACGAGAGGCGTTTTCAGAAGATATCCACCAGCGCAATATCCGCAATCGCGCCGCCGCGAAAGCCTCTCTCGCTGTTGCCGGCGGGCAGCGCCGATCTCTTCTCAGCGCCGCGACGCCCATGGCTCATTCACCGCCGTCATGCGCCGTCTTCCACCGCTTCGAGGCGCGCGGCTCGGGCGCATAGGCGAAATCGCGCTGGAACGGATAGCACGGCCCGCGCCGCCTCTGGTTGGGCAGGGCCTCGATATCCTGGTTGACCGCGCCATCGGTGAGCGCCATCAGGTTCGGATTGGCGATCGGCGCGAGCTCGGGCGAAAGATATCCGGACTTGACCACCAGCAGCCGAAAGGCCCTGGGATCGAGGCCAAGCTGCGCGAAATCCGCGATATTGTGGTAGGGACGCCTGCGCGCCGACAGCACGATAGTGATGCCGCCCGTTTCGACCACGGCCTGCCGCTCGTCGGGGCCTGCCGGATCGTCGAGGCGGATGACGCGGGCCGTGGCGGTCGCCGAGGGACTTCTGTCATCGAGCGTGCCGCCGATGAAAAGATCGAGCACCGCGCCCTTGCCAGCGGCGAAACAATCCTCCACCGCCGGCCGGTCGGCAATGCCGGCGATCAGGGCGTCGTCGAAACCGCGTTCGATCAGCGCCACCAGCACATCGGCACGGTCGCCGACCCCGCCGCCCGTGGGATTGTCGCCGGAATCGGCCAGGATGACGGGTTTCGTGTCCGCCCTCTCGGCGATCTCCAGCATCTCTTCCAGCGGACCGGTGACGGGGCCGAAGGCGAAGTCCTCACGGGCATCCCAATAGGAGAGCGCGATCTCGCTTGCTGCCTTCTCGGCCGCCGCCCGGTCGGTCGCCGTCACCACGGCGCAGGCGGTGGCGCGCGGTTCGTCGGCCCAGACATAGCCGACCATCAGATTGGCGTCCCAGATGCCATCGCGGGTGTCGATATCGGGAAGCTTGCGATAGAGCGACGCAGCGGGTTCATCCTCGGTCGAGGTTCGTTCGCCCGGCAAAAGCACCGGCACCGGGGCCCAGATCACGCCGGGGCGCACGCCGGTCTCGAGCGATTTCACCAGCATCGAATAGGCCCGGACCATGGTTTCGCGCACATCGATATGCGGCGCGGTGCGATAGCCGGCAAAAATATCGATCTGGTCGATAATCGTCTGGCTGACATTGCCGTGAAGATCGTAGGAAACGGCGATCGGGCAGTCCACGCCGACCACTTCCCCCGCGGCCGAAATCCAGTCAGCCTCGGCATCGTCCATGCATTCGACATTCATCGCGCCATGCATGGCGAGATAAAGCCCGTCCAGCGGCAGGCTTTTCTCCAGACGCTTCAGAAAATCGGCCTTGAACGCCTGATAGGTCTTGGCGGAAACCGGCCCGCCCGGCACGGCGCGGGCATGGAGCAGCGGTAAGATTTCGACATTGCTCGCATCATGCAGAAAACTGAAATAATCCGCCTTCGGCAAGGCATTGCCTTCGAGAACGCGAAAATTTTCCGCCGTCATCAGCGCCGGGTTGCCGGTCGAGCATTCGGTGTGGATGCCGCCGACAGCGATCCTGAACGTCATTGTCCGCCTCACAGTTTCGGGCTTTTGGGGGCAAGGGCCGCAAAGCGCAGCCAGTTCTTGCGGCCCTTCGGCGTCCAGCCGGCCTCGGCCACCGCCGAAATGCGCGGAAAGACCAGATGGTTGAAATAACCACGCGACAGGAAGTGCTCGCTCCAGATGCAGGACTGGACGCCGCGCATTCGCGCCTTCAGTTCCTCGGGGAAATCGCCCTCGGCCTCGTAATTGTAGCTGTGTTCCGGCGGCACGGTGCCGGCCCAGCTCGCGCCCGGCTCCTGGAAGGCCTCGTCCTGCACCATGTCGAGATAATAGGCTTGACCCGGCGTCATCACCACGTCGTAGCCGTCCTTGGCCAGCGCGATGCCAACCTCGGGCTTCTGCCATGCCATCAGCAGCGTGCCATCGCGTTCGACCCCGCCGCCATGGGAGACCTCGTCCCAGCCGGCGAGCGTCCTGCCGCGTTCGGCAAGCATCTTCTGAATGCGCTTCATGAAATAAGATTGTAGGCCGAACGTGCCGTCGATCCCTTCCTTTTCCATCAGCGCGCGGGCGAGCGGCGAGGCAAGCCAGGTGTTGTCGGCCACCTCATCGCCGCCGATATGGATGTAGCGGGCCGGGAAAAGCTCGACCATCTCGTCGAACACCTTGCCGAGGAACACATAGGTCTCCTCGATCGCCGGGTTCAGCGCATTGTTGGGGAAACCCTGCACCGAATGGTAGCTTTCCGGCGCCTCCTGCCCGTCGGCAAGCTCGGGAAGGGCGGCAAGCGCGGCGGTCGCATGGCCGGGAATATCGACTTCCGGGATGACATCAATGCCGAGCGCGGCCGCGTGCGACACCACGGCGCGGACATCATCCTGGCTATAGAAGCCGCGCACCGGATTTGCGCCATTGCCGAGCTGCGGCGGCATTTTCGTGCCCGGCGCGCGGGTGGCGCCGATTTCCGTCAGAGAGGGATAGGCCTTGATCTCGAGCCGCCAGGCTTCGTCATCAGTCAGATGCCAGTGGAAGATGTTCATCCGGTGCCAGGCGAGGATATCGAGAAGGCGCAGAAGATCGGCGGTCTCGTAGAACTGGCGCGAGACATCGAGATGGGTGCCGCGCCAGCCATAGCGCGGCGCGTCCTCGATCGTGCCGGAGGCCGGGAAGCGGAAGGCCGACCCTTTCTCGCGGGCGGCCGACAGCATCTGCGCCAGCACGGTCAGCGCGTATTGGCGGCCGGTGGCGGTCGCAGCCCGGATCGTGATCGTATCGCCGAAGCCGATGGCATAGGATTCTTTTCCCATGGCCGCATCAGTTTCGAAGACGATCGCCTGACCGCCCTCGACCGGCGCGAGGCTGAACGGCACATGACCGCTTTCAAACAGGCGCGAAAACAGCGCGATTACGCCATCGACGGATTTCACGGCCTCAAGGGCGCTGCCTTCCGCCGGATAAAGCGCCACCGGCGGCTCTTCCGCCGGATCGAGCGAGAGCGCTGCCGGCCAGGGCAGGATGAACCAGGGCTCATCGATCTTGCCCTCCGGCAGCAGCGGGCGCGGGCGCTCGGCCACGCCGCCGGAAAGCATAAGGTCGTCGCAGGCTACATCGACATAGCGTTCGTCCTCAAGGATCAGAAAGGCGGACTTGGCGCCATCGGTGCGGTGCTTGGCCGGGCGCGTCAGCCCCACCACCGAGAACGACCAGCTCTCGCCGGGCTGAAGCACGAGGCCTTCCGGCGCCTTGAACGCGTGGTAATTGGCGTTGCGCTCCATGAAGATCGCGTTTTCGAACTTCGAGACGCCGCTCACCCGGGTGAGCGAGGTATAGGCGAGCGAAAACCCGGAAATCGGCGCGTCGGAGAGATTGACGAGACGGAAATCGAGCGCCCCGGTGGGGTCGCCCTCAACCGGACGCCATGCATTTTCGAGACGGAATAAGGAACTGGACGCTGCGTTGGTCATGGACCCCTCTTTGTTTATGCGTGGTGTTGCCGCGCGAGAAAGATCAGTCGCCGAGAAGCTGGCTGTCTTCCTTGTCGCGGTGAAGGACGAGTTGGGTTTTGATGTTGCGGAGCGTGACGGCGGCATGGTCGCGGGTGCGATAGGCGACCAGATTGGCGAGAATGTCGATTGCCGCAAGATAGGCGAAACGGGTCGATGTCGGGCGGAAGATGTTCTCGCCCTCCGGCAGGTCGATGCCGATGACGCAATCGGCGGCGCGCGCGACGATGCTCTCGCTCTGCGTCAGCGCCACCGTTTTCAGGCCCGCCCGTTTCGCGATCTCGAGCGTACGGGCAAGCTCGTGGTTGCGGCCGGAAAACGAGGAGCCGACGATCACGTCCCGTGGATCCGCCGCAGAGGTCATCATCAGCTGCATCGAATGGTCGGCGCTGGCGGTGATCTGCTTGCCAAGCCGGAACAGCCGATTCTGCAGCTCCGCAGCGATCATCGAGGAATTGCCGCCCGCGCCGAAGGCATAGATCATCCGAGCGTCGGCGATCATGGCGGCCGCCTTCTCGACCGCCTCGAGATCGAGCGCGCGGTGCATCAAAAACAGCGCGTTCTGTGCCTTGGTGACGACATCGGCGGCGACTTCGGACGCGCCCGAGCTTCTGGCCTCCGGATTGAGATAGCGCACGCCGACATAGGCGGTCTTCGCAAGCTGGACCTTGAAATCGGCAAAGTTCTGGCAGGACAGGCGACGGCAGAAGCGGGTCACCGTTGGCGCGGAAACGCCGGCGCGTTCGGCGAGCTCCACGATCGAGGCGTTGACCGCGAAATCGAAATCATTGAGCAGTATATCGCAGATGCGCTTCTCAGCCTGCGAAAACTGGTCCTGCTGTTCCTGTAGAACCGCGAAAATATCCATGTCCTGCGACACTCCCCCTATGCCGGCGCCGAGCGCCGTTCCTGAATCCGAGCCAGCTTAGCGCAAAGTTTCAGGATGGTCGGGCTCTTTGTTTTGACGCATCGGGTTATCGAAAAACCGGATTCCACTTTTTCGCCCGATGCTCTATGCAAATTATTTTCTTTATTCGTTGACATGGCACCATAAAAACGGAATTCTGGCTAGAGAAAATCCCCGTTCACGAAAAAAATTTAGATAGACGGCCCCAAAATGCGTGATCCCTTCGCCAATCCCTTCACCGATCAGGACCGACGCGCGATATGGGAGATGCTGGTGCCGCGCGATATCGATGCCTTTCTTGCCGCCGACTGGTCGATGGTCGCCGAGGATTTCGTCACGGTCGGTTTCTTCGCCCTTGATGCCGGGCGGCAGCGCAACCCGGACGACTGGCGGCTCGGCTTTCCCGATCTCGATCATTACCGCGATGAATGGCTGCGCCAGGCGCAGGACTTCGCCAAGGGCCAGTATGCCGACGATCCGCGCAGCGCGATCTTCAACGCGACAAGGCTGGAGGAGATCGAGATTTCCGGCGGCAGCGCGCTGGTGCGCAAGAAATTCGACGGCGGCATCAGACGCGCCGACGGCGAATTTGACAGCATGAACTGGCAGACGCTTTATTATTGCCGGCGCGAGGACGGAAGCTGGAAGATCGCCGGCTTTACCGGCTACCTGCCGCATCCGTTTTAGGTCGGACAGACGGCAGGGGGGAACGGACGATGCGGATTTTCACGGCGGCGCTGGCAACGGAATCGAACACGTTTTCGCCGATCTGCATCGATCGCTCCGCCTTCATCGCCTCTTTTTATGCTTCGCCCGGAACGCATCCCGATACGCCGACCCTCTGCACCGCGCCGGTCACGGTCGGCCGCCTCTTTGCCCGCGAGCGCAATTTCGAGCTGATCGAGGGCACCGCCGCCTGGGCCGATCCCGCCGGCCTCGTCAATCGCCAGGCCTATGAGGGCCTGCGCGACGAAATCCTCGGCCAGTTGCGCGCCGCGCTCCCCGTCGATGCCGTCGTGCTCGGCCTGCACGGCGCGATGGTGGCCGCCGGCTATCAGGACCCGGAGGGCGATCTGCTGACGCGCATAAGAGAGATCGTCGGACCGGACATTCTGGTCTGCGCCGAGCTGGACCCGCACAGCCATCTGACGGCAAAACGGGTTGCGGCCGCCGATTTCTTCGTCGCCTTCAAGGAATTCCCGCATACCGATTTCGTCGAACGCGCCAGCGATCTGTGGCGGATCGCGCTCGATACGCTGGAAGGCCGGGTGAAACCGGTGATGTCGGTGTTCGACTGTCGCATGATCGACGTGTTTCCAACCTCGCGCGATCCGATGCGCGGCTTCGTCGACCGGCTGATATCGCTGGAAAAGGCCGATCCGGAAATCCTGTCGCTGTCGGTGATCCACGGCTTCATGGCCGGCGACGTGCCGGAAATGGGCACCAAGATGATCGCGGTCACCGATGGCAATCCGCAAAAGGGCGAACGGCTCGCGCGCGAGCTCGGCATGGCGCTTTTCGAAAAACGCGGAACCTTCCGCATGCCGGAGATCGATGAAACCCAGGCCGTGCGTCAGGCGCTGCTATCGAACAAACGTCCGGTGGTGATCGCCGATATGTGGGACAATCCGGGCGGCGGCACGGCGGGCGATGCCACGGTGGTGCTGGCCGAACTGCTGCGCCAGGGAGCAACCAATACCGCGGTCGGCACGATCTGGGATCCGGTCGCCGTCAGCATCGCCATGGCCGCCGGCGAGGGCGCGGAAATCCCGCTGCGCATCGGCGCCAAATCGGCGCCGGGCACCGGCGCGCCGATCGACGGCACCGTGCGGGTGGAAAAGATCAATGCCCATGCCGAAATGCGCTTCGGCGACAGCATCGTGCCCTTCGGCCCGGCAGTGACGGTGCGGCTTGCCGGCATAGAGATCATCCTCAACACCGTGCGCGCGCAAAGCTACGACCCCTCGCTGTTCACCGCGATGGGCATCGATCCGCTTAAAAAGGATATTCTGGTCATCAAGTCGACCAACCATTTCCACGCGGCGTTTTCGCGGATTTCGAACGAGATCATCTACTGCGCCGCCGGCACGCCCTACCCCAACAATCCCCGGCTCACCGCCTATAAATACGCCCCGCGCGACATCTGGCCGATGGTGGACGACCCGCATGGGCTTGATGTGGCGGAGCGCGGCGTCGGCTGAGGATGAAGCTCCGCGCTTTGCCGCCCTGCCCCTGACGGAAGCTTGGCGGCTGCGACATCTATATTTTGACGTCCGCTCCGCTCTTTCCGGCAAGGCCCGTTGTCACAGGCCTGCCGCAAACGCATCATCCTTTCCGATCAGCGTCAGACCATGGGCGATCGACAGCAGTTCGCCGCCGGTCTCGATATCCGCAAACCGGTTCTCGAAAATCTGGCGCACCGCCGGCACGAAGGAGGTGCCGCCGGTAAGAAACACCTTGTCGATGTCCCTCGGTTGAAGACCGGCGCCGTCGATGGCCTCGTCGAGCGCCGCCTCTATCTGGGCGAGTTCGCCGGCGATCCAGCCTTCGAAATCCGTCCGGCGGATTGTGCGGCGGCTGTCGTGCCCGAGCGGCGCGAAGAAGAATTCGGCTTCGTCGGCTTCCGATAGCGCCCGCTTTGTGGCCGAAACCGCTTCATAGAGCGGATAGCCCTCGTCATTCTCGATCAGCTCGATGAACAGTTCCAGCGCGTCCGGGTCGGTGGCGTCGCGCACCAGGCTTTTCAGATCCGTGAAGTCGCGGGTGGTCTTGAAGATCGAAAGCTGGCTCCAGCGGCCGAAATTGGCGTAGTAGTTGGACGGCACGTCGAGCGTCTTGCCGAAGCTTTTGTAATGCGTGCCCTTGCCGATCATCGGGCTCACCACATTGTCGATGATCCGGTAGTCGAACATGTCGCCGGCAACGCCGACGCCGGAGTGGGACAGAGGCTTGGCTGAGAGCTTTCCGGCTGCCTTCGAAAACCGGATGATCGAATAGTCGGTGGTGCCGCCGCCGAAATCGGCGACCAGAACATTGGCATCGCTGGTCAGCCGCTCGGCGAAATACCAGGCCGCCGCCACCGGCTCCAGCACGAAGCGGATTTCGGGAAAGCCGAAACGCGACAGCGCGTCGTTATAGCGCAAAAGCGCCAGCTCTTCATCCGCGCCGATGCCGGCAAAGCGCACCGGCCGGCCGGCGACGACGCGCGAGACATCGGCGGGCCAGCCATCGCCGGCATAGGTCATCAGCTTTTCCAGAAACACCGCCATCAGGTCGGCAAATGTATGCCGGCGGCCGAGCACGGCGGTCTCCTTGAACAGCGGGCTTGCCGCATAGGTCTTGATCGATTGCAGGAACCGGCACTCGCCGGGATGGTCGATCAGCGTGCGGATCGCCGCAGCCCCCGCCTCGGTCGCCAGCGGCGCGCCGAAGCCCGCCTGCCGGTCCTTCATGAAGGAGAGGCAGGTGCGCATCGTATCGGTGATCCCGGCGCGGCTTTCGAAGGCAAGCGAGCGGGTTTCGCCGGCGCTTGCGCCGGGGATCGCGATCACGGTGTTGGTCGTGCCGAAGTCGAGGCCGAGCGCGGTCATGGGGCTTATCCTGTCGTGGTGGGCAAGGGCCGGCGATTACCATCTCGGGCAGCCGACAAGATCACCAAGTTTGCAATGGGTCATGCTCGGGCTCGACCCGAGCATCCAGGCCACACGGAGAACTTTGCCTGGAACCTCGGGTCAAGCCCGAGGGTGACCCGAAGAGCGAGGCGATATCTGCGGGCGCACCGGGCCGGCGGTTATACGACCGTCGGCGGCGAATGCAAGGGCCGGAGGGAAATTTCCGCGATAAACCTATGCGTGTCGGTAGCTGCGGCGAAGCCGTGTATGATGCGGCCGGCATAAACAGGAGGACCCCATGAAAGCCGCAACCCTCATTGCAATCGCGCTCTCGCTCGCCGCCTTTCCAGTCATGGCGGAGGACAAGGTCTCGCTCGACCTTCCCGAAGGAACCACCGAGATTTCGGCGAGCTATGACTGCGGCGATTTCACGCTCGACGCCCGCTATATCAACAGCGACCAGATCATGCTTGCCGAGCTGCAATGGCCGGACAATCACGTCATCGCGGCCAATGTCATCTCGGGTTCGGGCGCGCGCTATGCCGCCGGTCCCTATGTATGGTGGAGCAAGGGCAATGACGGCACGCTCTATGACGTCACCAAGGGCGAGAACGATCCCGGCATCGCCTGCACCGGTAAATCCTGAGGCGCAATGGACAATTTCTTCGTCCTTTCCGGCTGTTCGGGCGGCGGCAAGTCGACGCTGCTTGCCGCGCTCGCCCGTCGCGGCTACGCCACGGTGGAAGAGCCCGGCCGAAGGATCGTGGCCGAGGAACTGGCCGGCGACGGCGCGGCGCTGCCCTGGGTGAACCTTGCAGCCTTCGCTCGCCGCGCCATCGATGTCGCGATCGCCGATTTCGAACGTATGCGCGGCCATGACGCCCCGGTGTTTTTCGACCGCGGCCTGGTGGACGCGGCTGCGGCACTTGCCCATGCTGGCGGCGATGTCGCGCCCGGTCTGCTTTCAGCCTATCGCTACAATGCCACGGCGTTCCTCACCCCGCCCTGGCCGGAGATTTTCGAGACCGACGACGAGCGTCGCCATGGCCTGGAGCAGGGCAAGGCGGAATATCAGCGTCTTCTGCATTTCTACCCCGAACACGGCTATCATCCGGTCATTCTGCCGAAGACGACGGTGGAAGCGCGGGTCGATTTCATCCTCGGCCATCTTGGATCCTCTCATTAAGTCTCCAGGCGAACCGCCCGGCCGGCCACGCCGGCTTGACCCTCCGCGAGGGCGGCGCTATCGGCTGATGACTGCCCGGCATGCGGGTACAGGTGGGAGGGGTTCATGGCAGCAGCAAGCCGGATGTCCGGGATTGGCCTTGCGGTGACGGCGGTGGCCCTGCTTTCGGGCGTGGATGCGCTTGCCAAGAGCCTCGGCATGACGCTGTCGAGCTTTCAGGTCGTGTTCCTGCGCTACGCCGTCTCGGCGCTGTTTCTTGCGTTGTTCGTCTTCATCTTCGTGCGCCGGTGGCCGCGCCGGGGCTTCATGAAGGCCCATATGCTGCGCGGCTTTCTGGCGGCGGTGACGGCCAGCCTGTTCTTCTATGGCCTGGCCGGCATGCCGCTGTTGATGGCGCTGGCGCTGGCGATGACCGCGCCGATCTATATGGCGATGCTCGGCGCGCTGGTGTTCGGCGAGCGGCCGGGCCGCTTCGTGCTGATCGCCCTCGTGCTGGCGGTTTCCGGCTCGGCGCTGATCGTCGCTGCCAAGGGCTCGGGCTTTGCCGGCCCGCCGGTGACGCTGCCGGTGATCGCGGCGGGGCTCGCAGCGCCGCTTGCCTATGCCTTCACCGCGATCGCGATGAAGAAATCCTCCGCCGACGACCATCCGGTGACCCTGAGCCTGATGCAGACCGCCTTCGCCGCGCTGTTCTGCCTGCCGATGGCCGTGGCGCTGTGGCAGACGCCGGCGGCCGCGCTCACCTGGCAGATCGGGCTGATCGGGCTTTGCGGCGCGCTTGGCTTCATCTGCCTGATTTCGGCGCTCGCCCGCATTCCCGCCTCGCTCTACGCCGTCATCGATTATTCCGCGCTGGTCTGGGCCGGCTTCTACGGCTTCGCGTTCTTCGGCGAGATACCGGCCTGGCCGACGCTGATCGGCGGCGCGCTGATCGTGATCGCCTGCGTGCTGACGGCGCGTGACCAGCGACGGCCCGACGCGCTACGGGCAAAATCGGGGCTTGAACCCTGATGGTCGCAAGGCCTACATAGCCCGCGACAGAACCGACCGACAGGTGACCCGTGAACACGATCCCGACCGATATCGACGCCCTTGAGGCCGAGCGTCTCCAGCGCGAGGCAATCATGAAGGCGGTGCATGATATTCTGGTGGCGCTTGGCGAGGACCCGACCCGCGAGGGCCTCAGCGACACGCCGCTTCGGGTCGCCAAGATGTACAGGGAAGTCTTTTCCGGCCGGAATGAAGACCCGCGCGCCCATCTTCAGACCGTGTTCCAGGAAGACGGCCATGATGACATCGTCATCGTCCGCGACATCCTGTTCCACACCATGTGCGAGCATCACCTTCTGCCGTTTTTCGGCAAGGCCCATATCGCCTACCTGCCCGAGGGCGGCAGGTTGACGGGCCTTTCGAAGCTCGCCCGCGTGGTCGACACCGTTTCCCGCCGCCCGCAACTGCAGGAGCGCCTGACCGACGAGATCGCCGACGCCATCAATGATGCGCTCGCGCCCAGGGGCGTGATGGTGATGGTGGAGGCAGAGCACATGTGCATGGCGATGCGCGGCATCAAGGCCCACGGCTCCAAGACCATCACGCTCGTCACCCGCGGCCTGTTCGATATCGACCGCGACCGCCGCGCCGAAACGCTGTCTCTGCTGAAGGGCGTTGCCTGACCGCCGCCATTTTTTTAAGCGCCCCGCCCCAAGACGCTTGAAAAATCGCCTGAGAGCCTGTAACAGCGCACTGCAACGCGAAACCGCGTTCGGGCCGCTTTAGCTCAGTTGGTAGAGCACATCATTCGTAATGATGGGGTCACGTGTTCGAGTCACGTAAGCGGCACCAGTTTCTCAGCTTCGCATTTGTTTTTTGCTACGGCGGCAGGAGCCGGCGGATAGGGGTCAGTTGCGAGGAATCTCGGAGAAGTTCTTCTCGCCGATGCCAGACAGACGAATGGGGGCGTGGTCCTCGAATTTCACGACCAGTTCCAGCTCTCCGCCGAGAGCCTCCACATAATTCCTGAGCGTCGAAAGCAGGAAATCGGAACGTTTTTCAAGCTGCGCGACCGATACCTGCTTCTTGCCCATCTTCCTGCCGACATGCTCCTGAGTCATGTCAAGCGCCTTGCGAAGCTTCTGAAGCGTGTCGTATTCTTCGAGCAGCTCTTTCGCCCGCAGATCGGATGCCGCGATCATATCGGGCGTCATGGTTTCGGCGAAAACGTCTTCCGCGGACTTCGTCATCACTTTTTATCCTTCCTTTTCAACGCGTGCAGATGAGCCTCGTAGCGCTTGTCAGCCGTGTTGATCAGTTTCTTGTAAAATTTCTTTTCGCTCACGCCTGATTTGTCGGCGGCGACGAGAACCACGGCCTTTCGTTCTGGGTCGAACGCGAAGGCAGCCCTCCAGACGCCACCCGCCACATCAAACCGGAGCTCCTTCATGTTGGCGTAGCGCGAACCGTTCAGCGTATCGGCCCGGGGTCGCCCCAGTTCGGGGCCGCGTTCGGCGAGGAGCAACACCATGGCGCGCAACTCGATCTTCACTTCGCTGTCGAATGTGCGGAAATCGTCAACGAAGTCATCGTCAAATACCACGGTCCACGCCACAAATATAGCCTTCAGTTTATATAATTTCAAGACTATAAACTTAACAGGGGCAAGGCTATCAAGCAACCTGAGATTTAGCGCCGCGCCTCCTGCCACACGTTAAACGAACAAGCGATTGGGAAACGCCTAAGCTGCGGTTCACACCAGCGCACTGCTCTTCAACCGCGTCAGATCCCGCGTGATCTCCTTCGATGCTGATTTCAGGACCGGGGCGTAGCGGTCGCAGGCTTCGCGGTGGGAGGAGAAGGCGGAGCGGAAATAGGTGAGGCCGAGGCTGGCGACCACGCGGCCGGAATCGTTGAAGACCGGCACGGCGAGCGTATCGGAATTGCGCGGCTCGACATGGGTGGCGCGGGTGGCATAGCCGCGGGCCTTTGTCATCGCGACCAGCCGGTTCATCTTTTCGGGGTTGCGGGCAAGCTCGTTTTCAGGGTCTTCCGAGGTCTGCAGCATGCGCAATATCAGCCCCAGCTCCTCCTCCTCGGCGAAGGCGAGATAGGCAAGGCCCAGCCCGCGGGTGATCAGCGGCAGGCGCATGTTGACGGTCTTGTGGAACGGCGAGACCGAACTGTCCGGCACGGTCGAAAACCGCACCACCACCGCGTCGCGGTCCAGAAGTGCGATCGAGACCGGCCATTGATGCTTGCGGGTGACCGCGACCGCCCAGGGGCGGCCCGCCTCCACCACCATCGGCTCCTTGTGATAGCCCGACGAGAGCGAGGCCACCAGTGCGGAAAGCTGATAGCCGCCCACGCGCGGATCGTTCTCCACATAGCCCGCCTGTTCCAGCGTCTTCAGAATACGCACCAGCGTCGGCTTCGGCAGCTTGGTGCGCTCGTGCAGGCTGGCGATGGATGTGTAGGGTTGCAGGTTCATTTCCTGCAGCACGCGCAGGCCGCGCTCAATCGAACGTATGCTCACCTTCTCCTCCCGGTCAGCGACGTTTCGTCTGTCGAAACGGGGTTGGTTTGCGCGTTGTCGGCGCAAATTGTCAAGCCCTATACCTTTTTCCCAGCAAGACAAGGAGACTGGCATGGCAGACGTTGGGGCGGAGAACAGGGAGAAGGCGCGCGCGCTGATGGCGACGATCGATGACGGCGTCGTCGACGGGCTGATGAAGGGGGCGGTGGATCTGCACGTCCATTCCGGCCCCTCCACCATGGCGCGCCAGCTCGATCATTTCCAGGCCGTGGAACAGGCGGCCGCCGCCGGCATGCGCGGCATCATGTTCAAGGACCATCACTATTCCGTCGCCCCCTTCCTGCCGATCATGGAGCGGGTGCTCGGCCACCTGAACGTGGCGATGTATGGCGGGCTGGTGCTCAACAACACCACCGGCGGGTTGAACCCTTACGTGGTCGATGCCCAGCTCAACCAGGGCGCCAAGCTGGTGTGGATGCCGACGGCGCAGTCTGCGAACCACATCCGCTCCTCCCACCGCAAGTCCCGGCTTGCCTCCAATGTCCAGCTCAAGAAATCGCCCGGGATCACGGTGCTCGATGCCTATGGCGACATTCTCGATGTGGTGAAGGAAATCCTCGATTCGATCGCCGCCTTCGATGCGATCCTGTCATCGGGGCACCTGCATATCTACGAGATCTGGAAGCTGTTCGAGGAGGCGAAGAAGCGCGGCGTCAAGCGGCTTCTGGTCAACCATCCGATGTACGGGCTGCACTTCACCTATCAGGATATCACCGAATTGGCCCAGTTCGGCGCGCTGATCGAGCAGTCGGCCTGCCTCTATATCGACTCGCGCTTCAACGTGTTCTCCCCCGACGAGCTGAAGGAGCACATCCTGGCGGCCGGCGTGGAACACTCCTCGATCGGCTCAGATCTCGGACAGGTGGATAATCCCTCGCCGGTGGAAGGCATGCGCCAGGCGATCAAGATGTTGCTCGCCCTCGGTTTTTCCGAGGACGAGGTGCGCCTGATGGTGCGCGACAATTCCGCAAAGCTCGTCGGTCTCGACCTCGGCTGAGCCGTCAAAAAACAATCCGCCTCAGGAGGTTACCCCGTGAAACTAGGCATGATCAATCATCAGGGCCGACCGGCATTGGTCGCTCAAAAGGACGGCGCGCCGGTGCTGCTCTCCGCGCTCTATGAAAGCGCCGGTCTCGGCGAAGCGCCGCGCTCGATGCTCGACCTGATCGAGGACGGCAAGCTCGCAGAGGTGCGCGCGGCACTCGAAAAGGGCACGGCCGAGCCGCTTGACGAAGCAGCCCTCGACTGGTTGCCGCCGCAGCCGCGCCCCTCCAAGGTGCTCGGCGTCGCCTTCAACAATATGGGCATTCGCAAATCCGCCCATCGCGATCCGGGCGTGCCGAATTTCTTCCTGAAGGCCCCGTCCTGCCTCACCGGCCACAACAAGCCGATCATCATGGAAGAGCATTTCGGCGAGACCATTCCGGAGCTCGAGCTCGCCGCCGTCATCGGCAAGCGCTGCAAAAAGATCACGGTGGAGGAGGCGAAGGACGCGATCTTCGGCTTCTCGATCATAAACGACGTCACCTCGCACGGCCTGAAATTCGGCATGGATTCGATCGCCACCACCCGCGAGAAGGACCTGATCCGTCCGCATCATCTGGCCTGGCGCAACCGCCGTGACGACAACGACAACGACGTCTACTTCGTCTACCACACCCGCTCCAAGGCGACCGACACGTTCGGCCCGATGGGTCCGTGGATCACCACCGCCGACGAGGTGAAAAACCCCGATGCGCTGGAGGTGAAGGGCTGGTTCGACGGCGAGCCCTTCGCGGTCGATTCGACGGCAAGCTACCGCTTCAAGGTCGCGGAAGTGATCGCCGAGGCGAGCCGCTACTTCACGCTCCTGCCCGGCGACATCATCTGCTTCGGCACCTCGGCCAAGGGCGTTGGCAACTTCCCCAATGGCCATCGTTCGGTCAATATGCACAAGCTTTCCGGCGTGATCGACATCGAGATCGAGGGGCTCGGCCATCTGTCGAACCCCGTCGTGCACGACTGGACGTAAGCTGAAACGACGCATGGCGCGGCGCCTGCCGCTCCATGCCGGGAGGAGTAGCCATGCGGCTTGTGGAAATTCAGGGCGCCGGGGGACCGGAGGTGCTCGCGATTATTGACGGGCCAAAGCCCGAACCGAAGCCCGGCGAGGTGCTGATCCGGGTGATTGCCGCCGGCGTCAACCGGCCGGATGTCCAGCAGCGGCGCGGCCTCTATCCGCCGCCGCCGGGGGCCTCGCCGATCCCGGGGCTCGATGTCGCGGGCGAAATCGCCGCGATCGGCGAGGGTGTCACCGGATTCAGCATAGGCGATCCGGTGTGCGCGCTCGTCAATGGCGGCGGCTATGCGGAGTTCTGCACCGTGCCGGCATTGCAGTGCATGACGGTGCCGTGCGGCCTCACCTTTATCGAGGCCGCCTCGCTGCCGGAAGTCTATTTCACCGCCTGGAACAACGTCATCTGGCTGGCTCGCCTTGCCGAAGGCGAGAGCCTGCTGGTGCAGGGCGGCACCAGCGGCGTCGGCATGGCGGCGATCCAGATCGCCCGCAAGCTCCGCAATGCCAATGTGTTCGCCACCGCCGGCAGCGAGGAAAAGCTTGCCGTGTGCCGCGAGATAGGCGCGCAGCATGCGGTCAGCTATCGCGGCGACTGGGCAGCGGAGCTCCGCGCGCTGACCGATGGTTTCGACGTCATCCTCGATGCCCAGGCGGGACCTTACACGCAGAAACAGCTCGATCTGCTGAGGCCCGATGGCCGGCTGGTATTCATCGCCAGCCACCAGGGCGAGACGGCGGAGGTCAATATCCGCGCGATCGTGCGCCGGCGGCTGACGCTGACCGGCTCCACGCTGCGCCCACGCTCTGCCGCCTACAAGGGCCGGATCGCGGCAGAGCTTGTGCGCGACGTCTGGCCGCTGCTGGAAAGCGGCGCAATCCGCACCCGCATCCACAAGGTCTTCGCCTTTGCCGATGTCCGGGCGGCCCATCAATTGATGGATGGCAACGAGCAGATCGGTAAGGTGGTGCTCGCGGTTGACGAGGCGCGTGCCGGAACGGCGCCGCGCGAAAGGGGAGAGAACTGATGCTGACGGTCGAACACGCCCGCGATCTCGCAAACCATGCCGGGCAAAGGCTCGGGCATTCCGAATGGGTGGCGGTGACGCAGGACGCGATCTCCGAATTCGCGCGGCTCACCGGCGACGATCACTGGATCCATGTCGATGTCGAACGCGCCGCCCGCGAAATGCCGGGCGGCAGGACCATCGCCCACGGGCTTTACCTTGTCGGTCTGATGCCGCGCCTGCAGCGCGACATCTACCGGATCGAGCGGCGCGGGCGCGGCCTCAATTACGGCTATGACCGGATGCGCTTCGTGATGCCGGTGCCGGTCGGAAGCCGTATTCGTCTGGCGCTGACGCTGGTTGAAGCCGAGGCGCACCCGAAGGGCACGCGGATCGTCAATGACGCGGTGATCGAGCTCGAGGGGTCCGAACGCCCGGCGATCGTGGCGCGCCATATCCTGCTGATCGAAGACCCCGCGGGAGAGAGCGCATGAGCGCGGAGGGCGGCCTGATCGCGGCCATTCTCGCCCATGCGGAGACCCGGCCGGGCGACGCGGCGCTCCTCTGCAATGGTGAGACCGCGAGCTGGCGGCAATTGCGCGACGATGTTCTTTCGACAGCCGGCGCGCTCTCGGCGCATTGCGAGGGCAATGTCGGCCGGATCGCGCTTCTGGGCACCGCCGATATCGGGCTCGTCACCGCCTATCTCGCCATCATCGCCGCCGGGGGCTGCGCCGTGCCGCTGCCGGCGTCCGCCCATCCCGATGCGCTTGCCGGCATGCTTGCCGATTGCGATCCGGGGCTCGTCTTCGTGCAGGCTGGCCATGACCTGCCGGCGGCCTATGCCGGTCGCGTGGTGAAGCTTGACGCCAACGCGGCGGGCGGCGTTCCTGCGGATTTCCGCGACGCGGCCGCGCCTCTTGCCGCACCCGTCGCCGCCGATCCGGATGCGCCTTTCAACATCATCTATTCCTCCGGCACCACCGGGCGCGCCAAGGGCATCGTCCATCCGCACCGCATGCGCTACCGCCAGGCGGCGCGCACGCTGTTCGGGCTCGATGCCGGCTCCACCATGCTGCTCGCCACGCCGCTCTATTCCAACACCACGCTGATGCCGATGCTGTCGGCGCTGTTTCACGGCGCGCGCGTCGCGCTGATGCAGAAATTCGACGCCGAACGCTATCTCGATCTCGCCGAAAGTCTCGGCGCCACCCACACCATGCTGGTGCCGGTGCAATACCAGCGCATTCTCGCGGCAGACAGTTTTGGCAGGCGCGATCTCTCCGCCTTCAAGGTCAAGCAGAGCACCGGCGCACCGCTGCCCGCCGCCGCCAAGCGCGCCCTTGTCGATGCCTGGCCGGGCGATTTCTTCGAGGTCTATGGCCTCACGGAAGGCGGCTGCACCGCGATCCTCGATGCGGCGCGCTATCCGGAAAAGGCCCATACCGTCGGCAAGCCTGCCGCCGGCAACACGATCCGGATCGTCGATGAAAACGGCAATGACGTGAAACAGGGCGAGCGCGGCGAGATCATCGGCCGCTCGGCGATGATGATGTCCGGCTATTTCCGCAATGACGAGGCCAACCGCGCCTTCTACTGGCGGGACCCGGACGGCACGCTCTATCATCGCACCGGCGATATTGGCATGTTTGACGAGGACGGGTTCCTGGTGCTTCTTGACCGCAAGAAGGACATGATCATCTCCGGCGGCTTCAATATCTACGCTTCTGATCTGGAGGAAAAGCTGCTCGCCCATCCCGGCGTGCTGGAGGCCGCGGTGATCGCGATCCCGAGCGAGAAATGGGGCGAAACCCCGCTCGGCTTTGTCGTGGCGAAGGCGGGGGCGGCGCTTGAGCCTGAGACGTTGCGCGACTGGGTCAATGAACGGCTCGGGCGGATGCAGAAGATCTCCGCCGTCGAAATCCGCGACGCGCTGCCCCGCAATTCCGGCGGCAAGGTGCTGAAGCAGGAATTGAAAAAACCTTATTGGGAGAACGCGTCATGAGCGACATTTTGCCGGTTCGGCCCCGCGTCGCCGTCATCACCGGCGCTTCCGGCGGCATCGGACGGGCGACCGCCGAACGGCTGGCGGCGCTCGGCGCGTCGGTGGTGATCGGCTATCACGGCAATCGCGAAAAGGCCGAGGCGCTGGCCGCCGCGCTGCCGGGAGAAGGGCACATGCCGCTCCGCATCGCGATCGAGGAGGCGGACAGCATCGCCGAGGCCGTCGCCGCGGTCGAGGCCCGTTTCGGCGCGGTCGATCTGCTGGTCAACAATGGCGGAGCCACAGAGGTGGTCCCGGCAGGTGATCTCGACGGGCTCACCGACGACCTGTTCGACCAGATCACCCGGGTGAACCTGCGCGGCCCCTTCGCCATGGTCCGCGCCTTCCGCCCGTTGCTTTCGCGCGGGCAAGACGCGGCGGTGGTCAATGTCTCCTCGATCGCCGCGCGCACCGGAATGGGCAGCAACCTCGCCTATTGCGCGGCCAAGGCCGGGCTCGATGCGCTCACCATCGGCCTCGCCAAGGCGCTGGCCCCCGATATCCGGGTGTTCTCGGTCTCGCCCGCCGGCGTTGATACCGGTTTCGTGCCGGGCCGCCCGCGCGAAAAGCTGGAAGCGATGGCGAAAACCCTGCCGCTCCAGCGGATCACCACACCCGACGACGTCGCCCGCGCGATCATCGCCTGCGCCACCCTGCTCACCAGCTCCACCGGCATTGTCGTGCCTGTAGACGAGGGCCGGCATCTCTAGGGCGGCGATTCCCTGAACCGAAGGCTACCCAACAGGGCAAAATTTTGGAGGCAAGGCCTCGCCCTATTACCCCGCCGCCATCTTCGCCTGCTTGGCCGCAAGCCGTGCGCGGATGCTTTCGACGTCGGCGCGCGGCGTCGCCTTGAACAGGGTCTGGGTGTACTCGTGCTGCGGGTCGGAGAACACGGCGTCGCGGGTGCCGCGTTCGACCACTTCGCCGAAATACATCACCATGATCTCGTCGCAGATATATTTCACCACCGAGAGGTCGTGGGACACGAAGATATAGGTGAGGTCGAGCTCGTCCTGGAGATCGGCAAGCAGGTTCAGGATCTGCGCCTGCACCGACAGATCGAGCGCGGAGACCGGCTCGTCGAGCACCAGCAGGCTCGGGTTGAGGATCAGCGCGCGGGCGATCGCGATGCGCTGGCGCTGGCCGCCGGAGAACATGTGCGGGTAGCGGTCGAAATGCTCCGGCCCGAGGCCGACCTTCTTCAGAAGGTCGTGGGCCTTGTCGCGACGGTCGTTCGCCGTGTCGTCGGTGTTGAGCAGCAGCGGCTCCATCAGCACGTCGCCGATCTTCTGGCGCGGGTTGAGCGAACCGTAGGGGTTCTGGAACACGATCTGCACCTTGCGGCGCTGCTCGGGTGTCGGCCTGCTCTTTGCGATGTCGATCGTCTGACCCTCGATCGCAAGGTCGCCCGCCGTCTGCGCGTCGATCATGGTGATGATCCGGGCAAGCGTGGACTTGCCGCAGCCGGATTCGCCCACCAACGCCAGCGTCTTGCCGCGCTCGACGGAGAAATCAACGCCCTTCAGCGCCCGCACCGTGCGGGCGGACTTGAACATGCCGCCCGGCACGACGTAGTCGCGGACGATGTTCTTTCCTTCAGCGACGATCTCGCTCATGCCGCGCCTCCCGTATAGTCGGCGGAATAATCGATGGTGGGCAGCCGGTCGCCGGTGGCGTTTTCCGGCAGCGCCGAAAGCAGCGCTTTCGTATAGGCGTGTTTCGGGCTTTCGAACAGCGACAGCACGTCGGCCTCTTCCATCAGCCGGCCCTTGTACTGCACCGTCACCCGGTCGGCGGTCTCGGCCACCACGCCCATGTCGTGGGTGATCATGATCAGCGCCATGCCGGTCTCGGCCTGGAGATTGGCCAAGAGTTCGAGAATCTGCTTCTGGATCGTCACATCCAGCGCGGTCGTCGGCTCGTCGGCGATCAGGAGCTTCGGCGAACAGGCCATGGCGATCGCGATCATGATGCGCTGGCACTGGCCACCCGACATCTGGTGCGGATAGGCCTTCAGCCGGTCTTCCGGGTTGGGCAGGCCGACGGCCTGAAGCAGCTCGATGGCGCGGGCGTGGCGTGCCTTCTTGTCGAGATCGGTATGCTGTTTCAGCACTTCCTCGATCTGGAAACCGGCGGTGAAGCACGGGTTCAGGCTCGCCACCGGCTCCTGAAAGATCATCGCGATATCCTTGCCGATGATGCGGCGGCGATCCGTTGCCGAAAGGTTTGAGATATCGCGGCCCTCGAAGGCGATGCGATCGGCCTTCACGGTGGCGGTCGTCGGCAACAGGCCCATCACGGCGAGCATGGCGACCGACTTGCCGGAGCCGCTCTCGCCGACGATGGCGAGCACCTCGCCCCGGTCGATCCGGTAGGAGGCGTTGTGCAGCACCGTCGTTTCGCCGTTCGCGGTCGGGAAGCTGACGGAAAGATTTTGAACGTCGAGTAGCGGTTCCATGGTCTCTAGCTCCGCTTCAGCTTGGGATCCAGCGCATCGCGCAGGCCGTCGCCCACGAGATTGATCGCCAGAACCGTGATCAGAATGGCAAGGCCGGGGAAGGTGACGACCCACCAGGCGCGCAGGATGAATTCGCGCGCTTCCGCGAGCATCGTGCCCCATTCCGGCGTCGGTGGCTGCGCGCCCATGCCGAGAAAGCCCAGCGCCGCAGCCTCCAGAATGGCGTTGGAGAAGGAGAGCGTCGCCTGCACGATCAGCGGCGCCAGGCAATTGGGCAGGATGGTCTTGAACATCAGTCTGAGATTACTCGCGCCGGCGACCTTGGCCGAAACCACATATTCCCGGCGCGCCTCCGCCATCACCGCCGCCCGGGTCAGCCGCGCGAAGTGCGGCTGCAGAACGAGCGCGATGGCGATCATGGCGTTGAACAGGCCAGGGCCAAGCACGGCAACCAGCACCAGTGCCAGAAGCAGCGGCGGGAAGGCGAGGATCACGTCCATCACCCGCATGATCGCGACATCGACCCAGCCGCGGAAGAAGCCGGCCAGAAGCCCGAGCGTGATGCCGAGCAGCAGCGCCACCGACACGACCACAAGGCCGATCACCAGCGAATAGCGCGACCCGTAGATCAGCCGCGAGAGCATGTCGCGACCGACCGCATCCGTGCCGAGCGGGAAGGTCCACGTTCCGCCCTCCTGCCAGAAGGGCGGGGTCAGGAACATGTCGCGATATTGCTGATCGGGATTATGCGGCGCCAGAAGCGGCGCAAAGATCGCCATCAGCACCAGAAGGACGATGACGATGAGGCCCGCGACAGCCCCCTTGTTCTGGCTGAAATAGTGCCAGAATTCGGAAAGCATCTGCAGGCGGATATTCCGTTTTTGGACCGGCTGGCCCAGCGTGCTATCTGACATGGCTGAGCTCCTATTGGTGACGGATGCGAGGATTGATGAGGCCGTAGGCAAGGTCAACCAGCAGGTTGACGAGCATGACCAGACCGGCGATCAGCACCAGCCCGCCCTGGACGACCGGATAGTCGCGGCGCGAGATCGAATCGATCATCCACTTGCCGATGCCCGGCCAGGAGAAGATCGTCTCGGTCAGGATCGCGCCGGCCATCAGCATGCCGACCTGCAGGCCGATCGTGGTGATGACCGGGATCATCGCGTTTCTGAGCGCGTGGATGCCGATGACGCGCCTGCCGGAAAGCCCCTTGGCGCGGGCAGTGCGGACATAGTCTTCGCCGAGCACCTCCAGCATCGCCGAGCGCGTCTGTCGCGCGATCACCGCTAGCGGAATGGTGGCGAGCACGACCGACGGCAGGATGAGATGCGAAACCGCCGAGGCGAATGCGCCCTTTTCGCCCGACAGCAGCGAATCGATCGTCATGAAGCCGGTGACCGAGGGGAAATAGTAAAGCAGCGAGATCCGGCCGGAGACCGGCGTCCAGCCGAGAATCCCGGAAAACAGGATGATCAGCAGCAGGCCCCACCAGAAAATCGGCATGGAATAGCCGGTGAGCGCGATGCCCATGGTGGCCTGGTCGAACACCGAGCCGCGCTTGACCGCGGAGATGATGCCCGCCGGAATGCCGATGATGACGGCAAGCAGCATCGCCGAAATCGCAAGTTCGGCGGTGGCCGGAAACAGGTTCAGGAACTCCTGGAACACCGGCTGCTTGGTGGCGATCGAAACGCCGAAATCGCCATGCAGCAGGCTCCAGACATAATCGAGATACTGGACGACGATCGGGCGGTCATAGCCGAACTGGTGAAGGAGTTTCTGGTATCGGTCGGGGTCCATGCCGCGTTCGCCGGCCAGAAGCAGCACGGGATCGCCGGGCAGGACGCGCACGAAGCCGAAGGCAACGATGGTGATCCCGATAAAGGTCGGAATAATCAGCAATAGCTTGCTGAACAGAAATCTGAGCATGGCGATTCCCGAAAACGGAAAGGGGCCGCTTGACCGGCATCCGGCTTGCTTTTCGGCCTGCCATCCCGAAAGGCGTCATGCTCGTACGAGCATCCGGGCGACGCTGTGGGCGCTGCCTGGACCCTCGGGTCAAGCCCGAGGGTGACTCCCGATCGGGGAGAGGTTTTTGCAAACCGGGGCCGCATTTCCGGCCCCCTTCTCTTGTGCGAGGCCTTATTCGGCGATGGTTACATCATCGAAGCGGTGATAGCCGAGCGGGTCCATGACGAAACCCTCGACCGCGTTGGTCATCGGCATGAACACCTTTGAATGGGCGATCGTGTTCCACGGCGCCTGTTCCTTGAAGATCACCTGAGCCTGCTTGTAGAGCTCGGTGCGCTCCTCGGTGTCGGAGGTGACCTTGGCCTTCTGGATCAGCTCCTCGAAGGGCTCGTAGCACCACTGGGCGCGGTTGGAGCCGCCAACGGCATCGCAGCCGAGCAGCACGGCCAGGAAGTTGTCCGGGTCGCCATTGTCGCCGGTCCAGCCCAGAAGCACGGCGCCGTCTCGGTCTTCGGCGGAAGACCGGGCCAGATACTCGCCCCACTCATAGGACACGATCTCGGCATCGACGCCGACCTTGGCGAGGTCGGCCTGCATCAGTTCGGCCATGCGCCGTGCGTTCGGGTTGTAGGGACGCTGCACCGGCATCGCCCAGATCTTCATCGAAAGATCGGTGACGCCTTCCTCTTCCAGCATCGCCTTGGCGGCGTCCGGATCGTAGGGGTCGTCCTGCACCTCGTCATTATAGGACCACATGGTCGGCGGGATCGGGTTCTTGGCAACCTCGCCGGCGCCCTGGAACACCGATTCCAGAATGGCTTCCTTGTCGACTGCCATGTTCAGGGCCTTGCGGACCTTCGGATTGTCGAAGGGCGCCATCTTGGTGTTATAGGCGAGATAGCCGACATTCAGGCCTTCCTTGGCCATGACCGTGATGTCGTCATTGGATTCCAGCGCTTCCAGATCGGCGGGCGCGGGATAGACCATGATCTGGCACTCGCCGGCTTCCAGCTTCTGGCGGCGAACGGCGGCGTCGGTGGTGATCGCGAAGATCAGGGTGTCGAGATCTTCCTGGCCCTTGTAATAGTCCGGATTGGACTTGTAACGGATGACGGCATCCTGCTGGTAGTTCACGAAGGTGAACGGGCCAGTGCCGACGGGCTTCTGGTTCAACTGCTCCAGATTGCCGGCCTCTTCGAGCTGGTCGGCATATTCCTTCGACATGATCGAGGCGAAGTCCATGGCGAGATTCGCGATCATCGGCGCTTCCGGCCGGTTGAGCACGAACTTGACCGTCATGTCATCGACCTTTTCGATGCTCTTGATCAGGTCCGGCATCGACATGCCGTTGAAATACTCCCAGGAGATGCCCGGCGCATACTGGTACCAGGGGCTGGATTCATCCATCTGCCGCATGAACGAGAAGATCACGTCGTCGGCGTTCATCTCGCGCGTGGGGGTGAAATAATCGGTCGTCTGGAACTTGACGCCCGGACGCAGGTGGAAGGTGTATTCCAGCCCGTCTTCGGAAACGTCCCAGCTCTCTGCAAGGCCGGGCTCAACCTCGGTGGAGCCGTGCTTGAACTCGGCGAGGCGGTTGTAGATCGCGCGTGAGGAGGCGTCGAACGTCGTGCCTGCGGTATAGGGCGCCGGATCGAAGCCCTCGGGGGAGCCTTCCGAGCAGTAGACCAGCGTTGATGCGCTGGCGGCGCCGCCAAGCGATACGAAAACGCTCGTGGCGAGCGCCAAAGCCTTCAGTTTCTTCATCATTTTCCCCTTATGGTTAATGTCGTCGACGGCCTCTCGCCGCCAAAGGTTTCGCACTTTCCGGCACCGCTTTCGGCTTTTTCGCGATCTCGAATTATGCTGAACTTCATGCGGGTCTGCGCCCAACCGCAAACGTCACACTGATGGCGAGACTAGCGCTTTTTATTGACCATGCAATCAAAAAACGCGTTACCGCTCTCGCGTCAGGCGTGGCAAACACATGAAATCCTTGAATTTTCCACGTCCCGCTTATTTTCGGCAAAATGTGGCGGCAAAGCGCGTAATTCTGTTTCGTGGGAATGGGCACGGTTTTGCCGAAAGTTGCTTTCCACAGGCGACCATACAAGCAGCGCGCCGTTTGCTAATCATGCGAAAGTCTGAGATGGCGTGCTCTTGATTTCGTTGCTTATCGCCATACCCGAAATGGTGATATCCTGAACCGATAACCATCCGGAGCCTCCGTGACCGAAGCCCGCGTCCATGCCGAACTGATCGCCGTCCTGACCGCGTTGACAAATGATGCGCCGCGGGTGATGACCGTGCGCATGGGCGCCGCACTCCCCTCCGGGCCGTTCGAGAACGGCCACCGCACGCTGCAGGGCGGGCTGAACTCCTGGGTCAGGGCCCAGACCGGGCATCCCGTCGGCTATCTCGAGCAGCTCTACACCTTCGCCGATCGCGATCGCGGCTTCGACGGCGAGCGCACCATCTCGATCAGCTATCTGGGCCTTGTGCGCGAACAGCCGCCGCCCGGCGGCGGCGGGCCGCTGTGGAAGGACTGGTATACTTATTTTCCGTGGGAGGACCTGCGCGAGGGCCGGCCGGAAATCCTGGAACAGGTCAGCGACCTGATGATGCAGTGGGCGATGAGCGAGCGGCCGGGTCGGGCCGAGCGCCGCCAGCGCATCCGCTTCGCCTTCGGCGTGGACGGCATGGCCTGGAACGAGGAACTGGTGCTGCAGCGCTTCGAGCTGATGTATGAGGCGGGGCTGATTGCCGAGGCCGGACAGACGCCAGCCTTCTGGTTCGGCAAGCCGATGGCCGCCGATCACCGCCGGATTCTGGCGACCGCGATCGCAAGGCTGCGCGCCAAGATCAAATACCGGCCGGTGATCTTCGAACTCATGCCGGAAAGCTTCACGCTGCTGCAGCTGCAGAAATGCGTCGAGGCGCTGGCCGGCCTCAAGCTTCACAAGCCGAATTTCCGCCGCCAGATCGACCAGCAGAAACTGATCGAGGAAACCGGCCAGACATCCGACAAGGCCGGCGGCCGCCCGGCCAGGCTTTACCGCTATCGTCACGCGATCGTCGAGGAACGGGCGCTGACGCTCTCAAGGCTCCCGCTCGCGCGTTCTTGACTCCCCGTCAATAAGGGCGTAATGCTTGCGCCCATGATATACTCAGATTGAGTATTAATAGACCAGCGCGAGGTTGCCCCAACGCCTCTCCCTGGCAGGCCCGGCGCGGCTTCCCCGATTCTTCCGCGCCGGGCCGAACACAGGAGATAACGCCGATGAACGCGCCCTTTTCCGCCGATGCCCTGTATGACCGGGTCGCAAACGTCATTCCCAGGGCGGAATGGCTGAGCTTTGCCGACGATATCGAAGCGATCCACCGCCTGAAGCGTGAGCGCAACGCCGTCATCCTCGCGCACAATTACCAGACGCCGGAAATCTTCCACGGCGTTGCCGATATCGTCGGCGACAGCCTGGCGCTGGCGCGCGAGGCGACAAGGGTCGATGCCGATGTGATCGTGCTCGCCGGCGTCCACTTCATGGCCGAGACCGCGAAGCTGCTGAACCCGGAAAAGACCGTGCTGATCCCCGACATGGGCGCCGGTTGTTCGCTGGCGGATTCGATCACGCCCGAGGATATCGCGCTGATGCGGCAGGCCCATCCCAGCGCGCCGGTGGTCACCTATGTCAACACGTCGGCCGCGGTGAAGGCCGCCTCCGACATCTGCTGCACCTCGGGCAATGCCAAAAAGGTGGTGGAATCGCTCGGCGTGCCGAAAGTGCTGATGCTGCCGGACGAGTACCTAGCCCGCAACGTCGCCCGCGAGACCGATGTCGAGCTGATCGCATGGCGCGGCCATTGCGAGGTGCACGAGCTTTTCACGGCTGAAGACGTACGCGAGATGCGCGAGGCATGGCCGGGCGTCACCATCATCGCCCATCCCGAATGCCCGCCGGAAGTGGTGGCCGAGGCCGATTTTTCCGGCTCCACCGCCGGCATGTCGGATTATGTCCGCGATGCCAAACCCGGCCGGGTGGTGCTTCTGACGGAATGCTCGATGAGCGACAATGTCGCGGTCAATCATCCGGACGTCGATTTCGTCCGCCCCTGCAATCTCTGCCCGCACATGAAGCGGATCACGCTGTCCAATATCCGCACCGCCCTTCAGGAAATGCGCCACGAGGTCACCGTCGATCCCGCGATCGCCGATGATGCACGCCGCGCCGTCGAGCGGATGCTCGCGGTATGACCGTCGCCGTCGTCGGATCCGGGATCGGCGGGCTGGTCACGGCGCTTGCGCTGGTGCCGCTGCCGGTGACGCTGGTGACCAAGGCGGCGCTCGGGGCCGAGACCTCCACCGGCTGGGCGCAGGGCGGCATTGCCGCAGCCCTTGGCGAAGACGATAGCGCCGAGCTGCATCTCGCCGACACGCTCGCAGCCAGTGACGGGCTTTGCGATGCCGAGGCGGCCGCGCGGATATTGCAGGGCGCGCCAGACGCCATCGCCTTCCTCGAACGCCACGGCGTCGCCTTCGACCGCAGCCCCGACGGAGGCCTCGCCTTCGGGCTGGAGGCCGCCCATTCCCGCCGCCGGATCATCCATGCCGGCGGCGATGCAACGGGGGCGGCGATCATCGCCGCGCTGACGAAGGCCGTAGCCGAGACGCCTTCAATCACGATCGTTTCCGGCGCCGAGGTGCGCCGCCTGCTCGTGCGCGACAGTGCCGTCTGCGGGCTTGCCGGCGTGAGGGATGGCCAACCGTTCCGGTGCGCGGCCGCGCGCATCATGATCGCCACTGGCGGCATTGGCGGGCTCTACGACGCCTCGACCAATCCGGCGGGCAATTTCGGCCAAGGCGTGGCGCTTGCCGCCCGCGCGGGCGCGGTCCTTGCCGATATGGAATTCGTGCAGTTCCACCCGACGGCGCTCGCAACAGACATCCGCCCGCTGCCGCTGATCAGCGAGGCGGTGCGCGGCGAAGGGGCCTTGCTTGTGAATGAGAAGGGCGAGCGCTTTCTGGCCGCGACGCCGGGCGCTGAGCTTGCGCCACGCGATGTCGTCGCCCGCGCGATTGCCGCCGAGATCGCACGGGGCGGAAGGGTCTTCCTCGATGCGCGGGACGCGCTCGGCAGCCGGTTCAAGCACCGTTTTCCCGAGATCTTCGCGATCTGCGCCCGCGCCGGCATCGACCCGGCGACCGATCTCATTCCGGTGCGCCCGGCCGAGCATTATCACATGGGCGGGATCGCCGTAGATGCTGCCGGCCGCAGCTCGGTTGAAGGTCTCTATGCCGTCGGCGAGTGTGCGGCCACCGGGCTCCACGGCGCCAACCGGCTGGCGAGCAATTCGCTGCTGGAGGCCGCCGTCACCGGCCTTGCCGCAGCCGCCGATATCGCCGCCGCCCCGCCCTCGCCCGCGCCTCCGCTCCCGGCGCTGAGGCTGCCCGCCGCGCCCCGGCTTACCGCCGTGCGCCGCATCGCTTCGGACGCACTCGGCGTTACCCGGAACGGGACCGCGCTTGACGATGCCATCGCCGCCCTGCTGCCGCTCGCAGAAAGCGACGGGCCGGACGCCGATCCGGCGGTCGTTGCGCTTTCAATTGCCGTATTCGCCGCGTTGCGCGAAGAATCGCGCGGCGGCCATGCCCGCACCGATTTTCCGCGGAAGAACCTGGAAAGCCAGCGTCGGACGATGACGCTCGACGCCGTTTACGCCCATGCCCGCGCGCTTGCCGCGCGCCCCGCGCTTGCCAGAAGCGCCTGAGGACCATGCCATGCTGCCCCGCCTGATCATCGAACCCGCTGTCCGCCGCGCGCTTGAGGAAGACCTCGGCCTTGCCGGCGATATCACCGCCAATGCCGTGATCCCGGCCGGCCACCGCTCCACCGTGGTGATGGCCGCGCGCAGGCCCGGCGTGATCGCAGGCCTTGATGCCGCAGAGCTCGCCTTCATGCTCGTCGATCCGGCGATCGTCATGACCCGAAATGTGGAAGACGGCGCCAAGGTCGAATCCGGCGATATCGTTGCCACCGTCACCGGTCCCTCGCGCGCGCTCCTCACGGGCGAGCGCACGGCGCTCAACTTCCTCGGCCATCTCTCCGGCATCGCCACCGTCACCGCAGGCGTCGTTGCGGCCGTCGCGGGCACGGGCGCTGCGATCGTGTGCACCCGCAAGACCACCCCAGGGCTCAGGGCACTGGAGAAATACGCGGTGAAGGCCGGCGGCGGCGGCAACCACCGCTTCTCGCTCGCCGATGCGGTGCTGATCAAGGATAACCACATCGCGATCGCCGGCGGCATCCGCGCCGCGCTGCGGGCTGCGAAGAAGCATGCCGGCCACATGGTCAAGATCGAGATCGAGGTCGACACGCTCGACCAGTTGCGCGAGGCAATGGACGAGGGCGTCGACGCGGTGCTGCTCGACAATATGTCGCCGAAAATGCTCACCGAGGCGGTTTCGATCGTCGCCGGCCGCGCGATCACCGAGGCTTCGGGCGGCATCACGCCCGAGACCGCCGGCGCGGTGGCAAAGGCCGGCGTCGATCTGATCTCGATTGGCTGGCTGACCCATTCCGCCCCCGTGCTCGATATCGGTCTCGATTACCGGGAAGCCGTCTGAGCAAAGCTGTAATGCAGCCGGACACAGCCACGGTCGAGCGTCTTGGCGCTGATCAGGCGCGGTTGCGCGGCAAAGCCCGTCGCCGGAAACAGCGGCGCTCCGCCGCCGATCAACTCCGGCATGACATAGATCTCGATCTCGTCCAGCGCGCCGCGCTCCATGAATGCCATCTGCAGCTTGCCACCGCCGAGCATCCAGACGTCGCCATCGTCAAGCGCGCGCAGTTCCGCGATCAGGCTATCGACGTCCGCCCTCGTCTCGATTGCCCCCTTCGGCCGATCGATGGGGCGTGACGTCACGACCAGCACCCGCTTGCCCTCATAGGGCCAGGGACCTTCCACGCGGTCCAGAAAGTCATAGGTGCTCCGGCCCATGGCCACGGTGCCAATCCGCTTCAGGAAAAGATTGTAATCGTGCTCGCCGAGATCGAGCCCGTCATAGCGGAACAGCCAGTCGAGATTGTCGTCCGGTCCGGCGATGAAGCCGTCGAGACTGACGGCGATATAACCCACAATTTTTGCCATGGTTGCTCCTTGTTAATAAATAAACATTCATTTATAAATAGACCATGCCCAGACGCAAGACAATTTCCGAACCCGCCCTGCTCGCCGTGTTGCTCGACGCGATCGCCGAAACCGGTCCGGATGGCCTCACCTTTGCCAGGGCGGCAGCATGCAGCGGGCTTTCCGCGCCGACGCTGGTACAGCGCTTCGGCGACCGCGCGGCGATGGTCGAGGCCATACTGCTTTACGCATGGGACCGGCTTGATGAGGCAACCGAAGCCGCCGATGCCGCCTTCCCGGTTTCGCCGCGCGGCGCCATCGATCTGCTTCTGCATCTCACGCCCAATGCCGAACACGGCCTTGATGGCGGCCTGCCGCTTCTGCGCGAGGACATGCGCAACCCGGCGCTGAGGGCGCGCGGCAGGGCCTGGGGAGAGCGGCTTTCAGCCGCGCTTTCGCGCCGGCTCGGCGATAATCCGGCGCTGGGCCGGCAGATGGCGAGCCTGTGGCAGGGCGCGATCATCTGGTGGGGCTTCAACCGCAATGGCCCGCCGCAGGCGGCCATCGGCGAGGCTCTCGAAGGCTGGTGCCGCACCGCAAGCCTCGATCCGCCCGCTGACCCATCGGGCTCCGCTTCCCGATAGTATGTCTGACAAAAAAAAACGCCGCCGAGCGAACCGACGGGCGTTTTTGCCCGTAATTCCCCCTGTCTGGTTGTCGCGCGCCGCGCAAAGGCCCGCCTTTGCCGGTCGCGCGCAAAACCGTGAGAGGAGACAGGGATGAACCGGAGAGCGTCAATTCTGCTCGCGCTTCCGCTGGCGGCCGCGCCCGGGCTCGCCGAAGCCTCCGACCTTGCCGGCGTGTGGGCGCGCGGCGATGGCAAGGCGCGGGTGGTGGTCGAGCAATGCGGCGAAGACCTTTGCGCCACCAATGTCTGGGTCAGGCCCGGCACGCGCAACGAGCGAGTCGGCGACACGCTGGTCATGGATGTCGACCCGGTCGGGCCGTCGCGCTACGAGGGCCGGGCCCGCGATGTGCGGCGCGGCCTCACCTATTCGATGGAGATATCGCTCGACGGCGCGGCGATGGAGACGCGCGGCTGCATTCTCGGCAAGCTGATCTGCAAATCGGCGAACTGGACCAGCGTGAACTGAAGTTCAAAGCCCGTAATACCAGGGCGCGGTCAACGCGAACACCACGGCGAGCAGCACGATCAGGGGCACGCCAGCGCGGATGAAATCGCCGAAACTGTAATGGCCCGGCCCCATGACCATGAGATTGGTCTGGTAGCCGATCGGGGTCGCGAACGAGCAGTTTGCCGCGTAGATCACGGCTGCGGCGAAGGCCTCCGGGGGCGCGCCGATCTGCCGCGCCATGCTGAGCCCGATCGGAATGAAAAGCGCCACCGCCGCGTTGTTGGAAAGCACATTGGTGAGGATCGAGACCCCCACGAACAACATCACGATCATCAGCCACGCCGAGGAGCCGCCGCCAAGCGCGACGATGCCTTCCGCGATCAGTTGCGCGCCGCCGGTTGCCTGAAGCGCCGTCGCCATGGCGATCGACGCGCCGACGAGCAGGTATATCTGCCGGTCGAAGGCGCGGGCTGCCTGTTGCAGCGTCAGGCAGCCGAACAGGATCATCAAAAGCGCGCCGGTGACGGCGTTGACCACCATCGGCGTGATACCCGTGGCCGAGAGGATGACGATCGCCGCGAAAATGCCGCTCGCCAAGAGCGCCTTGTCGCGCGGCGGCACGCTTTCGGCCGAATGCTCGAGCAGCAGGATATCGTGATTACCGCGCATGGCGCGCAGATCGTCCTCGCGACCGCCGATCAGCAGCGTATCGCCCGCCTCGAAACGCAGTTGCGAGAACGGCGTCCGCGCCATCCGGCTCTTGCGGCGAACGCCGAATATGGTGATGTTGAAGCGCTGCTGAATGCCGCTGAAGCGGACCGTGCGCCCCTCGAACAGCGAGCCGGGCGTGATCACCGCTTCGGCCAGATGATAATGCGCGCCGACCCGCCGTTCCGCCGACGGCGCGGTTCCGTCCGGCGGCGCCGTGAGGCTGATCTCGCCCTTGGCCAGCAGGTCCATGAACCCCTTGCGGGTACCCGTCATCTGCAGCCGATCGCCCGGCTGCAGCGTCAGCCCGTCATCATAGGGGGGCAACAGCACCGTCTCGCCACGGACCAGGGCATGCAGCGACATCGGCGTCAGCACGGGAAAGAAGCCCGAGCGGGCGCGTTCCCCGACATAGCGGCTTTCGCCGAGCAGAACCACCTCGCCCAGAAACTGGGTGCCGGCGCTCTCCTGTTCGAAGCGCTTTTGCGACCGTTCCCGGGTGAAGATCCGCGGCATGACGAACAGCACATAGACAGCGCCGGAGACCGCGAGGATGACGCCCATGCCGGTGATGTCGAAGAAGCCGAGATTGACACCCTCGCGGCTGGCGATGCCCGCCGCGATCAGATTGGTCGAGGACCCGATCATCGTGGTCATGCCGCCCAGAATGGTGATGAAGGAAAGCGGCATGAAAATCTGGTAGGGCGGCAGGCGGAACCGCGCGGCAAGCGAGGCCAGCACGGGGATGAAGATGACGACGACCGGCGTGTTGTTCAAAAATGCCGAGGTGATGCCGCAGGTCGCCAGGATCATGATGATCAGCAGGCGCGGATTGGCGCCGTAGAACTGCCCGATCCGGTTGGTCACGCCCTCCAAAGCGTCGGTCGCAAACAGGCCCTGGCCGACGATCAGGAGAGCCAGCACCGTGACCAGCGCCGGCGAGGAGAAGCCGGCGAGCATATCCTCGATCGGCAGCGGCTTTCCGCCTTCCATCGTAAACGGGAACGCGCCGAACAGCACAAGAAGCATGCCGAGCGCGGCGAGCGACACCGCCTCGATCGGGAACCGGTCGAGGGAATAAAGACCGATCGTCCCGACGATAATCGCCATTGTCGCCACAAGATGAAAATGTTCGATCAAAAGAGCCTCGTAAAAAATCCGGACACGCCTGTCCCGAGACCGAAGCGATACCCCCGCTCCCGCAAAACCGACTGTCTTACATCATCGAAAATTTGACTTTGACAGTATTCCCGCGGCGTCCGCAAGTCCTCTCTAAAAAGTCGGCCCTCTTGAAACCGCGCGGGTCGGCCGGGGCATTTCGCAACTGCATCGCCTGAAAGCATAGCGCATTTTCAGGCATTAACCGATGAGGCCGCATTTTCTCCCATTTTGGATTTTAGGCGCTCTTCGAAGTTAGTGACGCAAACGTCAAGGTCAAAAGACCCAACGCCACGAAGGCCAACTCCAGCGCTAGAGGACCCAGCCGAAATGCCGCCACGCAACTTTTTTTCCGTCCGCAAAAACCCCGTAGCCAAAGGCGTTGCCGCCTGTTCCAATTGCGGCGACGCCCGTCAGCCGAGCCCGGGCCGTTTCCGGCGTAAGGAAAAATTTACCCTGCGCGCAGTATTTTTCCGACTGGCACCTGTCACACCGTCTTTGAGTTTTGCGTAGGAAGTGTGTTTCGTGACGTCGATCAAGAATTCGAAATCCCGCCCCAAGCGAGATCGCAGGAACGGCTTGCTGCGGCTTTCGCTCGCGGGCATCATGACGGCAATCGCCGGCGGCGCGATCATCACCATCGCCTCGTCGCCGATCCTTTCGGCGACGGTCTCCAAACCCGAATTCGCCTCCTCGCGCGGCATCAGCCTTACGGTCAACCCGGCGTTCAAGGCGCCCCAGCGCGCCCAAAGCGCCAAGGAAGCGCGCCTTCTCGCCGCCAAAACCGGACAGAGCCGCGCAAAGCCGGCGCTTGCTCCCGATGATATAAGGCAGGCCCTTCTGGCGGGCCGGCTGGAACAGGCCGGCCGCATGGCGCTCGCCGATCTCCAGCGCGGCCTTGTCGGCCGCCAGATCGCCGACAATGCCGGCTCCGAAATCGCGCTTGCCGGGGTTCCGCCCGAGCTTCAGCCGAAAGCCGCAGCGGTCCCGACGCCCGCCGCCCCGTCCACCACGCTTGCGGCACTCGCTCCGAGCGGCGACACCAATGCCGACGATGCCTTCAAACTGGTGCTCCAGGGCGCCGATTCGTCCCGTCTTTCGCCGGGCGAAGTGCCGGTGCCGGCCAAACGGCCCGCCGGCATGCAGCTTGCCTATGCCGATTTCGGCCATGACGACCTCAACGACATCATGGGCGAGGTGCCCGGCCGCACCAAGAAGGTCGCCGTCTACGATATCTCCGCGGGCAAGGTCTACATGCCGGACGGCGAGGTCATGGAAGCCCATTCCGGCAAGGGCAAATACCGCGACGACCCGAACCATACCCATGTGAAGATGGCCGGCGCGGTGCCGGCGGCGACCTACAAGCTGACCATGCGCGAATCGCTGTTCCACGGCGTGCCGGCGCTCAGAATGACCTCTGTCGACGGCACCAATCCGCTCGGCCGCACCGGCATTCTTGCCCACACCTACATGCTGCGCACGCCGGGCGATTCCCATGGCTGCCTGGTGTTCAAGGACTATTACAAGTTCCTGAAAGCGTGGAAGGCCGACAAGGTCGACTATATCGTCGCCGTTCCAAGCCTCGAGGAAGGGGCCAACACGCTGCTGGCGAACCGGTAAAACTGACGCGGCCAGACGTCTCCGCCTGGCCGTAAAATGCCCGAGACTCTGCTGAAGGGATCAGAAATCCCAGTCGTCGTCCTCGGTGGCGATCGCCTTGCCGATGACGTAGGACGAGCCGGAGCCGGAGAAGAAGTCGTGGTTCTCGTCGGCGTTCGGCGACAGCGCCGACAGGATCGCCGGGTTGACCTTGCAGGCTTCCGGTGGAAACAGCGCCTCGTAACCGAGATTCATCAGCGCCTTGTTGGCATTGTAGTGCAGGAAGGCCTTCACGTCTTCGGTCAGGCCGACCGCATCGTAAAGCTGCTCGGTGTATTTGGATTCGATCTCGTAGAGTTCGAACAGCAGGCCGAAGGTGAAGTCCTTGATCGCCTCGCGCTCGGCCTCGGACACCTTCTTCAGCCCCTGCTGGAACTTGTAGCCGATGTAATAACCATGCACGGCCTCGTCGCGGATGATCAGGCGGATCAGGTCGGCGGTGTTGGTCAGCTTGGCGCGGCTCGACCAGTACATCGGCAGATAGAAGCCCGAATAGAACAGGAAGCTTTCGAGGAAGACGCTGGCGACCTTCTTACGAAGCGGATCGGTGGCGCGGTATTCCTGCAGGATGAGCTGTGACTTTTCCTGGAGGAAGGCATTTTCCTCAGACCAGCGATAGGCATCATCCACTTCCGGCATCGAGCAGAGCGTGGAGAAGATCGAGGAATAGGAGCGCGCGTGAACCGCCTCCATGAAGGAGATGTTCGACAGCACAGCCTCTTCATGCGGGGTCACGGCATCGGGCATCAGCGTGATCGCGCCGACCGTGTTCTGGATGGTGTCGAGCAGGGTCAGCCCGGTGAAGACGCGGATGGTGAGCTTCTGCTCGTCCTCCTTCAGCGTCGACCAGGAGGGAATGTCGTTCGACAGCGGCACTTTTTCCGGCAGCCAGAAATTGCCGGTGAGCCGGTTCCAGACCTCAAGGTCCTTCTCGTCGACGATACGGTTCCAGTTGACCGCGCGCGGCACGGCGATGGCGGGCTTCTTTGTCTGCATGTTCATGGTTTTTCCCCCGCGCATTACAGGCTGCACGAAACACAGCCTTCGACCTCGGTGCCCGAAAGCGCCATCTGCCGAAGACGGATGTAGTAAATGGTCTTGATGCCCTTCTTCCAGGCGTAGATCTGCGCCTTGTTGACATCACGCGTGGTGGCGGTGTCGCGGAAGAACAGCGTCAGCGACAAGCCCTGGTCGACATGCTGGGTGGCCGCCGCATAGGTGTCGATGATCTTCTCCGGCCCGATTTCATAGGCATCCTGGTAATATTCCAGATTGTCATTGTCCATGAACGGCGCCGGGTAGTAGACGCGGCCGATCTTGCCTTCCTTGCGAATCTCGATCTTGGAAACGATCGGGTGGATCGAGGCGGTGGCGTTGTTGATGTAGGAGATCGAACCGGTCGGCGGCACGGCCTGGAGGTTGCGGTTATAGAGGCCGCCCTTCATCACCGCGTCCTTCAGTTCCAGCCAGTCTTCCTTCGTCGGCAGGTCGATGCCGGCCTTTTCGAACAGCTCGCGCACGCGCTCGGTCGCAGGCTTCCATTCCTGCTCGGTGTATTTGTCGAAATATTCGCCGCTGGCATATTTCGACTTCTCGAAGTCCGCGAAGGAAACGCCGCGCTCGACGGCGATCCGGTTCGAGGCCTTCAGCGCGTGATAGGTCACGGCGTAGAAATACATATTGGTGAAGTCGACGCCCTCTTCCGAACCGTAGAAGATGCGCTCGCGGGCGAGATAGCCGTGCAGGTTCATCTGGCCGAGGCCGATCGCGTGGCTCTCGTCATTGCCCTTCTCGACGGAGGGCACCGAGGAAATGTGGCTCATGTCGGAAACGGCGGTGAGCGCGCGGATCGCGGTGTCGACGGTACGACCGAAGTCGGACGAATCCATCGCCATGGCGATGTTCATCGAGCCGAGATTGCAGGAGATGTCCTTGCCCATATGCTTGTAGGACAGGTCCTCGTCGAATTCGCTGGCTTCCGAGACCTGCAGGATTTCCGAGCAGAGATTGCTCATCGAAATCCGGCCGGCAACCGGATTGGCGCGGTTCGCCGTATCCTCGAACAGGATGTAGGGATAGCCGCTTTCGAACTGAAGCTCGGCCAGCGTCTGGAAGAAGGCGCGGGCATTGATTTTCTTCTTGCGGATTTCCGGGTTGTCGACCATTTCGCGGTAATGCTCGGTGATCGAGACCTCGGTCATCGCCTTGCCGTAGACGCGTTCCACGTCATAGGGCGAGAACAGGTACATGTCCTCGTTGTTCTTGGCGAGTTCGAAGGTGATATCCGGGATCACCACGCCGAGCGACAGCGTCTTGATGCGGATCTTCTCGTCGGCATTCTCGCGCTTGGTGTCGAGGAAGCGCATGATGTCGGGGTGGTGGGCGTTCAGATAAACGGCACCCGCGCCCTGGCGCGCGCCGAGCTGGTTGGCGTAGGAGAACGAGTCCTCGAGCAGCTTCATCACCGGGATGACGCCGGAGGACTGGTTCTCGATCTTCTTGATCGGCGCGCCATGCTCGCGGATATTGGTGAGCGACAGCGCCACGCCGCCGCCGCGCTTGGAAAGCTGCAGCGCCGAATTGATCGAGCGGCCGATGCTCTCCATATTGTCTTCGATGCGCAGCAGGAAGCATGAGACCAGCTCGCCGCGGCTCTTCTTGCCGGCGTTGAGGAAGGTCGGCGTCGCGGGCTGGAAACGACCGGCGATGATTTCATCGACGAGCGCGGTCGCAAGCTGCTCGTCGCCCTTGGCAAGCGCGAGCGCGACCATGCAGACGCGGTCTTCGTAGCGCTCCAGATAGCGTTTGCCGTCAAACGTCTTCAGCGTGTAGGCGGTGTAATATTTGAAGGCGCCGAGAAACGTCTGGAACCGGAACTTCTTCGCGAAGGCGTGGTCCCAGAGATCGCGCACGAAATTGAACGAATACTGGTCGAGCACTTCCTGCTCGTAATAGCCCTCGTCGACAAGATAATCGAGCTTCTCCCGGAGGTTATGGAAAAACACGGTGTTCTGGTTGACGTGCTGCAGGAAATACTGCTTGGCCGCCAGCCGGTCCTTGTCGAACTGGATGTGCCCGTTCTCGTCATAGAGATTGAGCATCGCGTTCAGGGCATGATAGTCCAGCGTTGCGGGCTTCGCCTTGGCGGCGCCCTTTTCCGCGACCTTCTCGGTGCCCTGCACGGTTTCTTCCTCGGCGCTTGTGGCCATCCTCAATTCTGCCGTTTCCAAAACTCTTCCAGCCCCTGTCTGACGTTGTTGACATCCTCTTCCGTGCCGAGAAGCTCGAAACGATAGAGGTACGGTATCTTGCATTTTGCCGCGATGATATCGCCGGCAATGCCGTATGTATTTCCGAAATTCGTGTTTCCGGAGGCGATGACGCCGCGGACCAGCGCCCTGTTCTCCGGATCGTTGAGGAACTGGATGACCGGTTTCGGCACCGCTCCCCTGCCATCCCCGCCGGCATAGGTGGGAACGACCAGCACATAGGGCTCGTCCACCTTTTTCGTGTCGCCCTGCGGGCCGAGACGCTTTGCCGGAAGGCCTGTCTTGGTCACGAAACGATGGGTGTTGCCCGTAGCGCTGGAATAGTAGACGAGCATGCCCGTCATCCTCTTGTCCTCTTCACCAACACGGCGCGCCCGTCTGACGCGCCGTCTGATCGTTCAGGCGCCCGCCGCATGGATGCGGCGCAACGCCTTCTTCAGGCTTCGCCGGCTGGCAGCCGGCGGCATTCATGGTCAGGCAAGCGCGCCGATCATGTCCGGACGGAAGCCCGACCAGTGCTGCTCGCCGGCGACGACGACCGGGACCTGCCGGTAGCCCATGCCAACGACCTGATCATAGGCATCGTTGTCCACCGACACATCAACCACTTCATAGTCGAGGCCCTTGCGCTCCAGCGCGCGGGTCGTTGCATTGCACTGCACGCAAGCCGGTTTGGAATAGACAGTGATCTTCATCGTTATCCTCGCATAATCATTTTCTTCAAAAAGCGCCGCCGGGCGAACCCTCGGCGCTTCCCGCGCATCTGGCGAGGCTGGCGGCCAACACGGCATAGCCTCGTCCCGGACCCATGGCCGGCTTCCGCCTGATCGAAACGCCGGCGGTTGCAAACGGCCGCCGCCGCCATTTCTCAACAGACATCTCGAACACATTGACCGGACTGGCATTTTGGCTCTCCAGAAGCCGGCAGAAATCGCGCTGTCCACGAGGAACACCAATCCGACATATGCCTATGGAGACTCAAAAAACCTGAGAACCGGACGCCGCTGACGAGTCAGCATTGATTCGATAGACTCACCATAACACAATATCTGCGAACTGGAATGCCCGAACCAACCATATATAGTGTTTCGTGGACCTGTTTTCCACATTCAGGGTTAACGCATTGTGACAGGGAAAAAATACAGGCCGGAACGGGCGAACAGCGCTGTTGCAGCATGTGCCGGCCCGGCGAATCGGTCTTGGGAAATTGCCGATGGCCGTGAAGATGACCCCTCGCCACCGGCAACGGCTACCAACCGGGAGTTGAACCGTCATGCACGCGGGATTTCTTTCGCCCTTTCCACAGGGGGACAAAAAAGCAGGGGATGACCGAAACTTCAGGCCGGCAGGAACGCGACCAAAGGACAAGCCTTTGAGAAGCCAGCCCTATTCGTCGTCGGAGGACGATGGCCGCCGCTCATAGCGCAGCACGAAGACATAAAGCCCGAGCGTGCCGAGCGCCATCGCAAACCATGTCAGCGCATAGCTCAGATGTGCATTGCGGAAGCTGACCACGGTCAGGCCGCCGATCGGCAGCTTGCCCGCCGGGCCGCTGGCTTCGGCGTCGATGAAATAGGGGGCGAACGGCACCAGGCCTCTGGTCCCCATGATCGAGGCGACATCGCGGCGATACCATTTGCCATCGGCCGGATCGTTGGAGCGTGAAAACAGCCAGCCCTTGCTCTCCGACATGCGCAGCAACCCCTCAACCGTGACCTCGCCCTCGGGGGCGCGATAATTGGCGGGATTGTCCTGTCTGCCCTCCGGCACGAAGCCGCGATTGATCAGCACATAGCTGCCGTCATCGCGCAGAAGCGGCGTCATCACGAAATAGCCGGCGCCGAGTTGGGTCGGATAGTAGATCAGCGTCTGCGCCGCCTCGATATAGCGCCCGGTGACGCTGACATGGCGATAGGCGTCATCTTCGCGCGTCACCGTCTCCCCTGCCCCCGGCGCCGGCACGGCCGGCGCTTCGACGCGGGCATCGACGGCGGCGATCAGATCGCGCTTCCATTGCAGGCGATAGACCTGCCAGATGCCGAGCGCCGTGAAGCTGGCAAACAGGATCGCAGCGATCGCGGTGAGGATCAGGAATTTCTTGCGGGACGTGGCGGCCATTGCGGCAAGGACCTTTCGGGCCGGCATCTTATAATGCTTTGTAAAGCACGCAGGACGACGGCGCGTCACCTCCGGCGCAATCAAGGCCATCGCCCTAGAAGGCGCCTCGGATTGGAATGACGCCGGAACGTGGCGAAACGGCGTTCGCCGGATAAAAACGGAACCGCCCCGCAGCCTGGCTGCGGGGCGGACAAAGCGTTACTGCTGGCCCTGCACGATGATATTGCCGGTGACGCCGGCGTCGCGCAATTGCTGGGCAATCTCGGGCGTGGCGCAGACGATGGTGCCGTCGTCGAGATAGGTGAACCCGCTTTCCGGCAGCGGCATCATGTATTTGTTCATGTTGTGCATGACCCAGAGCGAGCCCGCCAGCACGATCAGAAGCAGGATCAGCGCCAGCAGCGAGGACGCCATGGTCCAGCCCTGTTCCTGATTGGTGCTGAGCAGCAGGAAATAGCGCAGATGCACCAGAATCTGGGCCGCGGCGCAGATCATCACCACCGTCAGCAGGAAGGCCTTGCTGGAGATTGCGTCCGCCATCACCAGCCCGAAGGGGATGATGGTCAGCACCGCCGCCAGCACGAAGCCGGTCATCAGCCCCTTGAAGCTGCCATGGCCGTGGGAAGTGTGTTCAGCGCTGCTCATAGGATCGCTCCGGTAAGATAGACCAGCGAGAACACGCCGATCCAGATCAGGTCGAGGAAGTGCCAGAACATCGAAAGCGTTGAGACACGGCGGCGCATCGGCTCGTTCAAGCCACGCTTCGAAACCTGGAAAAGCAGGACGATCAGCCAGATCGTGCCGAAGGTCACATGCAGGCCGTGGGTGCCGACCAGCGTGAAATAGGCCGACAGGAAGGCCGAACGGTCCGGCGTGGCGCCTTCGGAAATCAGGTCGTGGAACTCGTAGACTTCCATCGCCAGAAAGCCGACGGCAAACAGGCCGGCGATGATCAGCCACTTCATCACGCCGGCCTTGTCGCCCTTGTCCATGTGCAGCATGCCCATGCCGAAGGTGACCGAGGAGAACAGCAGCAGCGCAGTTTCCACCAGCGCGAACCACAGGTGGAACAGGTCGTTCGGCGCCGGCCCGCCCGCATAGGAGCGGCCGAGCACGGCATAGGTCGCGAACAACGTGCCGAAAATCAGGCAGTCGCTCATCAGGTAGATCCAGAAGCCAAGCTGCGTCGGGCTGTCGTGGGCGTGGTCGTCGTGATGCGCGCTGGTATCTGCGCCCGTATCAGCGATCGTCATGCAAGTGCCTCCTTGGCCTTTTCCTGGTCGCGGGCGACCTGTTCGGCCGGAATGTAGTAATCACGGTCGAAATCGAAGGTGTGATAGATGATCGAGCCGACAGCGAGCACGAAGCTCAGCACCACCAGCCACCACATGTGCCACACCAGCGCGAAGCCGAGCGCGAGGCAGAAGAAGGCGGGCACGATGCCGGCCCAGGTGTTCTTCGGCATGTGGATCGGCTTGTAGTCGGTCGGCCACTGGAAGCCTTCCTTCTTCATCCGCCACCAGGCATCACGACCGGTCACGACGAAATCGGCAGGGAAGTTGTAGGGCGCGACCGGAGAAGTGGTCGCCCATTCCAGCGTGCGGCCGTTCCACGGATCGGGACCGCATTTCAGCGCGTCGCGGTTCTTGATGGAGACGACGAGCTGGATCACGGTGGAGGCGATGCCGCAGCCGATCAACAGCATGCCGATGCAGGCGATCACGAAATAGATCTGCCAGCCGGTGTCGGTATAGCTCTGCAGCCGACGGGTGACGCCCATCAGGCCGAGCACATAAAGCGGCATGAAGGCGACGTAGAAGCCGATGCACCAGAACCAGAACGAGCGGCGGCCCCATTTGTCATCCAGCTTGAAGCCGAACACTTTCGGCCACCAGTACTGGTAACCCGCCATCAGCCCGAAGACCACGCCGCCGATGATGACGTTGTGGAAGTGGGCGATCAGGAACAGCGAGTTATGCAGCTGGAAATCCGCTGGCGGAACCGCCAGCATGACGCCGGTCATGCCGCCGATGGTGAAGGTGATCAGGAAGCCCACCGTCCAGTACATCGGGGTCTCGAACCGGATCCGGCCGCGATACATGGTGAACAGCCAGTTGAAGATCTTCGCCCCCGTCGGCACCGCGATGATCATCGTCGAAATGCCGAAGAAGGTGTTCACATTCGCCCCGGAGCCCATGGTGAAGAAGTGGTGCAGCCAGACGACGAAGGACAGCACCAGAATGCAGGCCGTGGCGTAGACCATGGTGCGGTAGCCGAACAGCGGCTTGCCCGAGAAGGTGGCAACCACTTCGGAGAAGATGCCGAAACAGGGCAGGATCAGGATATAGACTTCCGGGTGGCCCCAGATCCAGATCAGGTTCACATACATCATGGGGTTGCCGCCCATGTCGTTGGTGAAGAAGTGCATGCCGAGATAGCGGTCAAGCGCCAGCATGGCGAGCGTTGCCGTCAGCACCGGGAAGGCGGCGACGATCAGCACGTTGGCGGCCAGCGTGGTCCAGGCGAACACCGGCATGCGCATCATCGTCATGCCCGGCGCGCGCATCTTCAGGATGGTCGCGACCATGTTGACGCCCGATAGCGTCGTGCCTATCCCCGCTATCTGTAGCGACCATATGTAATAGTCGACCCCCACATCGGGCGAGTATGCGATCCCCGAAAGCGGCGGCATGGCGAGCCAGCCGGTGCGGCCGAGAAGGCCGATGAACAGCGACACGTTGAGCAGGATCGCGCCCGAAACCGTCATCCAGAACGAGAAATTGTTGAGCCACGGAAAGGCCACATCGCGCGCGCCGATCTGCAGCGGCATGGCGATATTCATCACGCCGACCAGGAAGGCCATGGCGAAGAAGAAGATCATGACCGTGCCGTGGGCGGTGAAGATTTGGTCGAAATGGTGCGGCGGCAGGTAGCCCTGCGCCCCGCCGGCGGCAATCGCCTGCTGGGTGCGCATCATGAAGGCGTCGGTGAAGCCGCGGAACAGCATGACCAGCGCCAGCACGATATACATCACGCCGATCTTCTTGTGGTCGACCGAGGTGAACCACTCGCTCCAGAGATAGCCCCACTTGCGGTGATAGGTGATCAGGCCGAACACCGTCAGAAAGGCAATCACCACGGCGGCAAAGGTCACATCCAGGATCAGGACATTGTAGGGGATGTCGGCCCAGGTGAGCTTGCCGAAAATGAAGTTCCAGAAATCAGATCTCATTACTGCCTCGCGGATTCGGATGCGTTCGGCGCATTGTCGCCGCCGGCCAGGTTTGTGACGGTCTGGTCAGGGTTCTTGACGTTGACCGGGCCCTTGGTCGGCTCGTCCGGATTGGCGTGGAGCGTTTCCTCGAAGGCGTGCTGGTCGAAGCCCTCGCCGGGCGCGAACTCGTCATAGACATAGGAATCCTTGGTTTCGATCCCCTTCTTGCCGCCGCCGCCCATCATGTCCTGCATCATCATGTCGCCGATGCAGACCTTGCCCGGTTCGACGCACAGGCCGACGATCTTGTCGAACAGGTTGTCGGCGACGCCGTTGTAATAGGACACGCTGTCGGCAACAGTCGGTTTCGCCAGCGTCTGGTAGGCGTCGACCGTAAGTTCGGAACCGGAGGTCTTGACCGTGCTCACCCAGTTGTCGAACTCGTCCTCGGACACGGCGAAGGTCTCGAAATCCATATGGGCATAGCCGGGGCCGGAATAATTGGCCGAGCGGCCGTAATATTTGCCGGCGTCATCGGCAACCAGATGCAGCTTGGTCTCCATGCCGGCCATGGTGTAGATCATGCCGGCGAGCGCGGGAACCGAGAATGTGTTCATCACCGATGACGAGGTCAGCCGCAGGTTCACCGCCCTGTCGGTCGGCAGCACGAGCTGGTTGACCACGGCGATGTTTTCTTCCGGATAGATGAACAGCCACTTCCAGTCGAGCGAGACCGCCTCGATCTCCAGCGGTTCGCCGGCGATATGGTCGAGCGGCTTGTAGGGGTCGAGACGGTGGGTATAGACCCAGGTCAGCGCCCCGAGCGCGATGATGATCATCACCGGAACGCCCCAGATGAAGGCCTCGAACAGGTTGGAATGCTCGAATTCCGGATCGTAATCATCCGTGGCCTTGCGCGAATCGCGATAACGCCACGGAATGTAGACCGCCATGACCAGCACCGGCACGATGATGACCATCATCAGCACGGTGGAGGCGATCAGCAGGTCGCGCTCTTCATTGGCGACCCAGCCTGCGGGGTCGAGAAGGATCAGCTGACAGCCCGAAAGAGCGAGCACAAGCGGCAGCAGCAATGCCGGTTTTATTAGCTTGGAAAGGTTCACAATCGTTTCATTCTCTGCCAAACGCCCGGTTTCGCGGAAAAACGCGGGCCTTGTTTTCGATGACGTGTCTGCAGCCTTCCGGCCCCTGGTCCCCGCGACACCGGTGCGGCACAGACATTCCCGTTGAAACCGCCCATCCTTCAAGGACCGGGCGCACATGCGGCAGCTACTAACCCAATTTCGACAAAAATAAACCGCTTTCGTGCTGTGGCATTTTGGCACAAGGGTTCTAAGGCGTCACCTGTCCCCCCGACTTTTTCGCCCGCGTTGCGTGAAAATTGCCACTTCGCAAGGCAGCAGCTTTTGCCGCGCGGCAGATTGTCGCGTCGGACCCGATCCCTCCAGGCGAAAATTTCACCCGCCATCGCGACTTGGTTGCAGGGAACCGGCAGGGCAGTCCCACCGTTGATTCCCACCAAAGCGCTTTTCGCAGTTGCAGTACCGGAAACTTTCATGCGACAATACGACACATGTGACAAATTGCGCATGACCGTTTCGAGGAGGAAACGACTATGACCGGCCTATTTTTCTTTCCCTATGTGACCAGCGCCGTCGGCGTTCTGCTCGGCGTCTACTGGACCAACGAAGCGCGCGAATATAACCGCCTCGACTATATCCTGCGCGCCTGCTTCATCTTCATCATCAACATTGTGATCTCGTTCCTGCTGGAATTCGCCTTCCCGATGGAAACCGTGACGAGCTCGGGCATCGCGCTGTCGACCGCCTATTTCCTGGGTCTCTCGATCTACGCCGTGGTGCCGGGCCTTGCCTTCGGCCGCTTCACCGCGTTCCGCGCCCGCAATATGGGCCTCGACAAGTCCGCGGCCTACTGGTCCGCGATCCCGTTCGTATTCATCTATTTCATGCTGGTCGCCCACAGGAGCGAGCGCCACAAACACACGCCCACCCACGCCTGATTGGCTGCGGGATGAATGAATCGAAAAGCCCCGGCGCGATGTCGGGGCTTTTTGTTCGTGCTGAATCCGTGTCGCGTCTGGCCTCACCCTCAGGCTGAAGGCATTCCGGTCCGCTGCTTACCCTCATCCGGCCTTCGGCCACCTTCTCCCCAAGGGGAGAAGGGGAGTACGGCGCGATTCTGCGTTGCCGCTTGCTCAGAGAACGCTGCAAGGCTCCCCCTCTCCCCGCAGGGGAGAGGGTGGCGCGAATGCGCCGGGTGAGGGCAGCGGCCTCATCGCCATTAAGGCGCCCGCTACTTCGCCGCCTCAAGCAGCGCCGCAACCAGCCCCTTGGTCGAGGAATCATGCCCTTCGGCGCTTTCCTTGCCCGAGACGACAGGCAGCAGCCCGGTGGCGAGTTCCTTGCCGAGTTCCACGCCCCACTGGTCGAAGGAGTTGATGCCGAACAGGACGCCTTCCACGAACACGCGGTGCTCGTAAAGCGCGATCAGGCGGCCGAGCGCGTAAGGCGTCAGACTGTCATAGACGAAGGTAATCGACGGGCGATTGCCGGAAAACACGCGGTGCGGCGCGATCTTCTCGGCCCTTGCGGCATCCATCCCCTTGTCGAGAAGCTGGGCCTTCGCCTCCTCCAGCGAACGGCCCTTCATCAGCGCTTCCGACTGCGCCAGGCAATTGGCCATCAGCAATTGGTGCTGGTGGCGCAAATCGCTCTCGAACCCGTTGGCGGCGATCATGAATTCGATCGGGATGATGTTGGTGCCCTGATGCAGGAGCTGGAAGAAGGCGTGCTGGCCGTTGGTGCCGGGCTCGCCCCAGACGATCGGCCCGGTCGGCGTGGTGACATGTTCGGAGCCGATCGTCACCGACTTGCCGTTGCTTTCCATGTCGAGCTGCTGGAGATAGGCCGCAAAGCGCGACATCCGCTGGTCATAGGGGATCACCGCGCGCGAGGGATAATCGAGGATCACCCGCTGATAGAAGCCGACCAGCCCGAGCAGGAAAGGCAGGTTTTCCTTAACCGGGGCCTCGCGGAAATGATTGTCGATGGCATGGGCGCCATCGAGGAATTTTCCGAAATTCTTCTCGCCGATCGCGATCATCAGCGGCAGGCCGATCGCCGACCAGATCGAGTAACGCCCGCCGACCCAGTCCCAGAATCCGAAGACGCGCGACTGGTCGATGCCGAAATCGGCGACCTTGTCGAGCGCGGTCGACACGGCGCAGAAATGATGCGCGACCGCTTCCTCGCCAAGGGCCCCGGCGATGAACTTGCGGGCCGTCTTGGCATTGGTCATGGTCTCGATCGTGGTGAAGGTCTTGGAGGCGACGATGATCAGCGTCGTCGCCGGATCGAGCCCCTTCAGCGTGTCGGCGATATGGGCGCCGTCGACATTGGAGACGTAGTGCAGCCTCGGCCCGTCATGGAACGGCGCGAGCGCCAGCGTGGTCATTGCCGGGCCGAGGTCGGAGCCGCCAATGCCGATATTGACGACATCGGTGAACGGCTTGCCGGTGGCGCCGCGAATGGCGCCGGTGCGGATGCCCTCGGCGAAATCGCCCATGGCCTCCAGCACCTCGTTGACATCCGGCATCACGTCCTTGCCGTCAACCATCACCGGCGTGTTGGCGCGGTTCCTGAGCGCCGTGTGCAGCACGGCGCGGTCCTCGGTGATGTTGATCTTCTCGCCGGAAAACATCGCCGCGCGCTTGTCCGCGACGCCCGCCTCATCGGCGAGCTTGACCAGCAGATCGAGGATTTCGTCGTTGATCGCTGTCTTGGAAAAATCCATCAGCAGGTCTTCGAAGGAGACGCTGAACTTCGAAAACCGCTCCGGATCGGCGGCAAAGGCCGCGCGCAGATCGGTGGCGTTGGCGCGCTCGGCCGTTTCCCTGAGCTTGGCGATGAGGGTGTTCATATCAGTCTGCTCCCTGACTATGGGGTGGGGCGATAGGTGATACCTAGAACCCTTCAGGCATAATTGGAAGCGTTCGGCGGCATTGAAGGCGGGCGGGAAGCGAAAATCAAGCGCTGGACTGCATTGTTTCAACAGATCGACCGGCTCGCTCCCGATACTCTCCTCCGCTGGCGGGAGAGAAGATTGGGGCTATGCGGCAAGGTCAGATGCGATCTGCCCGCCTCAAACGCCGAGATACCGGTCCGTCAGCTCCGGCGTCAGTGCGTCGATGCCGCCCTGCCAGACCGTTTCGCCGCGCTCGATGATCACCGCGCTGTCGGCGACGGAGACGATTTCCTTCAGCGACTTGTCGACCAGCAGGATCGAGAGACCCTCCGCCTTCAGGGCGCGGACGCCCGCCCAGATTTCCTGCCGCACCACCGGGGCGAGGCCCTCGGTCGCCTCGTCGAGGATCAGGAGGCGCGGATTGGTCATCAGCGCGCGGCCGATCGCCAGCATCTGCTGTTCGCCGCCCGAAAGCGTGGCCGAGGTCTGGCGCATGCGCTCCTTCAGCCGCGGAAACAGGGTCTGCACCCGTTCGATGTCCCAAGGGCCGGGGCGAGCGGCGACGACCAGATTTTCGGCAACCGTCAGCGGCGCGAAACAGCGCCGCCCCTCCGGTACAAGCCCGACGCCGAGCTGGGCAACCTTCGGCGCGGAGACGCCCTTGAGGTCGCGCCCGACGAAGCTGAGACGGCCTCCCGAATGCTGCAGCAACCGGCTGATACAGCGGATCGTGGTGGTCTTGCCCATGCCATTGCGCCCCATCAGGGCGACGACCTCGCCCTCGTCCATGGCGAGCGAAACGCCGAACAGCGCCTTGACCGCGCCATAGGCGGCCGTGACGTTTTCAAGCTCCAGCAGCCGGCTCATGCCTCTTCTCCGAGATAGGACCGGCGGACATCGGGATTGGCGCGGATTTCGGCAACGCTGCCGGTCGCGATGATCTTGCCGTAGACCAGCACCGAGATGCGGTCGGCGAGCGCGAACACGGCGTCCATATCGTGCTCCACCAGCAGGATCGGCGCTTCGTGTTTCAACTCCGCCAGCATGGCCGTCAGTTGCTGGCCGCCCTCAAGCCCCATCCCCGCCATCGGCTCGTCAAGCAGGAAGGCGCGCGGGCGCATCGCCAGCGCCATCGCGATCTCGAGCTTGCGGCGTTCGCCGTGGGAGAGCGCGGAGGCTACGACATCGGCGCGGTCCTTCAATCCGGCTTCGGCGATATGAAACAGCGCCGGCTCGGTGAGCTTGCGGTCGGAAAGGGCTGGAATATGGAAGCGGAATACCCGGCCCGAAGCGCCGGCGACAGCGAGCATGACATTCTGCAGCACCGTGAAATCGGCAATCACCGAGGAAACCTGAAAGCTGCGCGCCAGACCGAGCCGGGCGCGGGCGGCGGCATCGAGGTCGTCGATCACCTGCCCCTCGAACCGCATCGTGCCGTGGTCGGGACGGGTCTCGCCGACGATCTGCTTGATCAGCGTCGACTTGCCGGCCCCGTTCGGGCCGATCAGGGCATGGATTTCGCCGGGCATCAGGGTGAGGCTGACATCGTCGGTGACGGTGAGCGCGCCATAGGCTTTGCGAAGGCCGGTGATTTCCAGGATCGGCTCATGCATCGCGGAACTTCCTCCCGGGCAGGTGGCGCGTAATCAGCCCGATCAGCCCGCCCGGCGAATAGATCACGATCACCAGAAGCAGCAGGCCGAGCAGCGCCTGCCAGTATTCGCTGACATCGCCGAGCAGATGCTCGAGCAGGATATAGATCGCAGCACCCGCGACCGGCCCGCACAGCCTGCCGACGCCGCCGAGAATGACAAACACCATGATCTCGCCCGACATGTGCCAGGAGAGCATCGCGGGGCTCACAAACCGGTTGAGATCGGCATAGAGCGAGCCGGCAAGAGCCACGATCATGCCCGAGAGCACGAAGGCGACCAAAAGCACGCCATAGGGCCTAATGCCGACGGCCATGGTGCGCTGGCGGTTCTGCCTTGCCGCCTGCAGCGCCAGGCCATAGCGCGACTGGGTGACGACGGCGGTGAAGAGCAGCGCGATCGCCAGCAGTGCTGCGCAGATCGCGAAATACTGGATCGGATCGAACGTGTTCATGCCCGGAAAATTGTTGCGGACATAAAAGCTCAACCCGTCCTCGCCGCCATAGCGCGGCCAGCTCACAGCGAAGTAATAGACCATCTGCGCGAAGGCGAGCGTGACCATGATGAAATAGACGCCGGTGGTGCGAAGCGACAGCGCGCCGATGGCAAGCGCCAGCAGACCGCCCGCCATCATCGCCATCGGCCAGATGCCGAGCATGTCGTTGCTGCCGGCGAGCGTGAAGGGAAAGGTCAGCACCGGCGTGCCAGACATCGCATGGCTTGCCAGAATGCCGGTAACATAGCCGCCAATGCCGAAGAAGGCGGCATGGCCGAGCGAGACCAGCCCGCCATAGCCGAGCGCGAGATTGAGGCCGACGCCGGCAAGCGCGAAGATCGCGGCTTTCGTGGCAAGCGTAACGGCGAAACCGTTGCCCATCAGATGCGCGCCGATGGCAAAGGCAATCAGGGCTGCGAAGATGGCGAGATTGATGATGGTTTCGCGGGTCATGTCTTCGCCCCGAACAGGCCCTGCGGGCGGATCACCAGAACCACGGCCATCAGGATATAGATCAGCATCGATGCGACGGTGGCGGCCATGGCATTGGCGCCCGACCCGCCGCCAAGTGCGGCAAACAGGCCCGGCAGCAGCGCCTTGCCGAGCGTATCGGTCATGCCGACCAGAAGCGCGCCGATCAGCGCGCCCTTGATCGAGCCGATGCCGCCGATGACGACGACCACGAAGGCGAGGATCAGCACCGGCTCGCCCATGCCGACCTGCACCGACTGGATGGAGCCGACCAGCGCCCCGGCAAAGCCGGCAAGTGCTGCACCAAGCGCGAAAACGATCGTGGAGAGCTTCGCGATATCGACGCCGAGGGCTGCAATCATCTCGCGATCGGCCTCGCCGGCGCGGATGCGGATGCCGAGACGCGTGCGGCCGATCAAGAGCCAGAGGCCGATGGCAACGGCCGCGCCGAAAAGAATGATCACCAACCGGAACATCGGATATTGCAGCCCGCCCGGCAGCGTGACCGCGCCCGAAAGGAGCTCCGGCAGGTTGAGATAGAGCGGAAACGAGCCGAAGACCCAGCGCGTGCCTTCGGAAAACACCAGGATCAGCGCGAAGGTAGCCAGCACCTGATCCAGATGATCGCGGGCATAGAGCTTGCGGATCACGCCCACCTCGATCAGCGCGCCGACGCCGGCGGAAACGAGCAGGCTTGCGGCAAGGCCGAGCCAGTAATGCCCCGTTGCCGCGGCGACAAAAGCGCAGGCAAAGGCGCCGATCATGAACAGCGAACCATGGGCAAGATTGATGAGCCCCATGACGCCGAATACCAGCGTCAGGCCGGCCGCCATCAAAAACAGCATCATGCCGTATTGCAGGCCGTTCAGGGCCTGCTCGACCAAGAGCGACACACGCTCCTCCTTCGCGAAAAATGAAGACGCCGGCCGACGCTTGAGCGCCGGACGGCATGCGGTCTGGAGAAGACCTTACATCTTGCACTCGGCGGCGTAGGCGTCAGCGTGATCGGTCATCACGGTGCCGACAAGCTTGTTGGTCAGCACGCCATTGTCATCGATCACTTCGCGGATCACGAAATCCTGGATCGGATGCTGGTTCGGGCCGAACTTGAAATTGCCGCGCACGCTGTCGAAATCGGCGGCGGCAAGCGCTTGTCTGAAGGCATCGGCGTCGGTGACATCGGCTGCGGCGAGCGCGGACAGCAGCAGGTTGCCGGTGTCATAAGCCTGCGCCGCGTAGAGCGAGGGCAGACGGCCATATTCGGCCTCGAAGCCTTCGACGAATGCCTTGTTGGCCTCATTGTCGAGGTCCGGCGACCAGTCGGATGTGTTCTTGACGCCGATGGCGGCTTCGCCCATGGCCGGCAGGATATCCTGGCCGAAGCTGAAGGCCGGGCCGATCAGCGGCTTGTCGACGCCGGATTCGGCATATTGCTTCATGAACGAGATGCCCATACCGCCGGGCAGGAAGAAGAACACCGCATCGGCATCGCTGTCGCGGATCTGGGCGATCTCGGAAGCGTAGTCGGTGGCGCCGAGCTGGGTGTAGACTTCGCTGACCACCTCGCCGTCGTAGAAGCGCTTGAAGCCGGTGAGCGAATCCTTGCCCGCCGGATAGTTGGGGGCCATGATGAAGATCTTCTCGATGCCTTCCTGGCTGGCATAGGCGCCGGCAGCCTCGTGAAGATTGTCGTTCTGGTAGCTGACCGCGAAATATTTCGGGTTGCAGCCCGCACCCGCAAGCTGCGAGGGCGCGGCGTTGGTCGACAGATAGAACTTGCCCTGGGCGACAGCCGACGGCACCACGGCCATGGCGAGGTTCGACCAGACGATGCCGGTCAGCACGTCGACCTTGTCGGACTGGATCATCTTGTCAGCGATCTGGACGGCGACGTCCGGCTTCTGCTGGTCGTCCTCGACCACGACTTCAACGTCTGAAGCGGCATCGCCGGCCTGTTTCAGCGCCAGCATGAAGCCGTCGCGGCTGTCGACGCCGAGCGACGCGCCGCCGCCCGAAAGCGTGGTGATGACGCCGACCTTGACCGGCTCGGCTTGCGCAACGCCGGCAGCGCCGATCGCGAGCGCCATGACGCCGCCTTTCAGGAAAGTGCTGAGTTTCATAGATGTCCCCTATCTGTTGTTTGCGATTCCTGCGGAATTCGTCTTCGGCCTCAGGCAACGCCCCTCGTGCCCATGCGGGCAGTCTAGTCTAAGCATGTCGCCATGATAAGCCGTTGAAGTGTAACCTGACATAATTCAATTATTACATCAAACTTAAAATAGTTTGCGGATGCATTTTAGGTATTGGGGAGGCGCTTCTGGCGCCGGATAGGCTTTCGTCCGGCGTGATCTGCATTGGCTCATCGACTCGCGCTGCCGAACCTCCGGCTGCCCCCCACGCCTCCCCACTCTCGGCGTCATCCTCAGGCTTGACCCGAGGATCCAAGCACCTATCCATACGAGCGGAGTGAACGGCGTATCAAATACGGGGGCGACACCGTTCCGAAACCCGCCAACGCCTCTCGCGACAGACGGGATTGGGTCCTCGGGTCAAGCCCGAGGATGACGCTGGAAGGATGAGAGGAAAGAACCGGACGGAGAGCTAGAAAATACTTTAATATTTAACTTATTGCCGACTTGACTCACGCCACGCCAATCTGCTCCAGCACCATTTTTCCAAACGGATGGCGCGGATTGGCCATGGCGTCGAGGATCGAATAGTGGTGATGGCCGGGAACGTCGAGCAGGAGGCAGTCGCCGCCCGACGCTTCGATATGGTCGCGATAGAGCAGGCTCTGGCGGTGGAATTCATCGCTTTCGAGCGCGCCGACGGCGGCGATCACCGGCGGGATTTTCGCCGGCATCGGGTGGTCCACGGGGCTGTTGCGGCGCACGGCCTCCGCATCCATGCCGAGATCGTCATTGAGACTTGTCAGCCGGATCGGCTCGAGATCGAACAGCCCGCTCACCGCCGTCACCCCCTTGATCGGAAAGCCGGAGACCGAGCCGAGCCCGGACCAGTCGGCGGCAAGCAGCATGCCGGCGATCTGGCCGCCGGCGGAATGCCCGGAGACGAACACCCGCGCCTCATCGCCGCCGAAGGTGGCGGCGTTGCGCCAGATCCATTCGAACGACCTTCGGCACTGGTCAGCAATCGTGTCCATGCTGACAGCCGGACACAGCCCGTAATCGGGAAACACCACGGTGACGCCGCGCTCGACATAGGGGCGGGCGAGAAACCGGTACCAGGACTTGTCGGTCGAGCGCCAGTAGCCGCCATGATAGAACACCAGCACCGGCGCCGGCCCGCCATCAAGCGCCGGGAAAATGTCGAGCTTCTCGGCAGCGCTCTCGCCATAGGCAATATCGAGCTGGCAGGGCAGGTCTTCCGCCGCCTTCGCGCTCGCCGCCTGCCAGCGCTTGGCATAGGCGCCGAAGGCGGGCACGGCGTCGCGGGCGATATATTGCGCATTCAGGGAGGCTGCGTCATAGCGGCGAAAGGCGTCGCGGCCGGCCTTCATGCTGCGGGCTCCAGAGCGGCTTCGAGTTTTGCCCTGATTGCATCCGGCCAGGGCTGCGGGCGACCCTTGTCGTTGACGAACACCAAGCGTGCATTGGTCTCGAAACGCTTCTCGTCACCGCACCATGCCGTCATCCGATAGGAAAAAGAGGTGTGGCCGACGCGCTCGACAACAAGGGCGATCACCAGATGATCGCCATGGAGGCTCGGCGCGGTGAAGCGGGTCTCGATCGCCGCCGTCGGTACGCCCTCGCGCCCGATGAAATCCTCAAACGGCCATTCCAGAACCTCGGAAAAGAAGGTTTCGACGCAATCGTTCATCATCTCGAAATAGCGGGGGAAGAACACGATCCCCGCCGGATCGCAATGTTTGAACAGGACTTTCTGCTTCATTTCAAAGGGCATTGGACGGTCTTTCAGGACTGCAACCGGAACCGCTGGATCTTGCCCGTGGAGGTCTTCGGCAGCGCCTCCACGAATTTGATGCTGCGCGGGTATTTATAAGGCGCAATCGTCGCCTTGACATAGTCCTGAAGCTCTTTCACCAGCAAATCGCTCGGGGCATGGCCTGCGGCGAGCACGATATGGGCCTCGACGATCTGGCCGCGATCCTCGTTCGGCGCGCCGATCACCCCACATTCCGAGACGGCTTCATGGCGCAGAAGCGCCGCCTCCACCTCCGGACCGGCGATGTTGTAGCCGGCGGAGACGATGATGTCGTCATTGCGGGCGGCGAAGTGGAAATAGCCATCCTCGTCATGCACGAAGGTGTCGCCGGTGATGTTCCAGCCATCCTGGACATATTCGTCCTGACGCTCGCCGCCGAGATAGCGGCAGCCGGCGGGCCCGCGCACCGCAAGCCGCCCCATCGTGCCGCGCGGCGCTTCCGTGCCGTCCTCGGCCAGCACCTTCGCCTCATAGCCGCCGACAGGCCTGCCGGTGCAGGCCGGGCGATGGTCGTTGAACCGGTTGGTGATGAAGATATGCAGCATTTCGGTGGAGCCGATGCCGTCGAGCATCGGCTTGCCGGTCTTTTCCATCCAGGCCTCGTAGACCGGCGCCGGCAGGGTTTCGCCGGCGGAAACGGCGGCCCTAAGGCTCGAAAGATCGGCCCCATGATCCATCGCCTGCAACATCGCGCGATAGGCCGTCGGCGCGGTAAAGCAGACGGTAGCGCGGTATTTCTCGATGATCTCGATCATGTTGGCCGGCGAGGCAACTTCGAGCAGCGTGGCCGCCGCACCGAAGCGCAACGGAAACACGGCCAGCCCGCCAAGGCCGAAGGTAAACGCCAGCGGCGGCGAGCCGATGAACACATCCTCCGGCGTCACGTTCAGCACTTCCTTCGCATAGCCGTCGGCGATGATCAGCAGATCGCGGTGAAAATGCATCGTCGCTTTCGGGTCGCCGGTCGAGCCAGAGGTGAAACCCAGCAGCGCCACATCGTCCTGCGCGGTATCGACGGCATCGAACTGCACGGATTTTTCCAGCGCCAGCCTGTCGAGCTCGGCATCGTGATTGGCGGTGCCATCGAAACCGATCACCTTTTTCAGGAACCGGCTTTCCTTGGCGCAGGCGACAAGCTCCTCCATCAGCCGCGTGTCGCAGAGCGCGAATTCGATCTCGGCCTTGTCGACATATTTGGCAAGCTCGCCGGCCCTCAGCATCGGCATGGTGTTGACCACCACCGCGCCGGCCTTGGTGGCCGCCAGCCAGCAGGCGACCATGGCGGGATTGTTGGCCGAGCGGATCAGCACCCGGTTGCCCGGCTTGACGCCAAGATCGTCGACCAGCACATGGGCAAGCCGGTTGGTCCAGTCCGCCATTTCCTTGTAGGTGCGCCGCCTGCCATTGCCGATCAGCGCAACCCGGTCGCCGAAGCCCTTGGCGACCATGGCATCGGTCAGCTCAACGCCCGCGTTCAGCCGGTCCGGGTACTCGAAGCCTTCGAGCAGCAGATCGGGCCATGCCTCGAAAGGCGGCAGGTTGTCGCGGGCGAAACTGTCGGTGTGGCCCGAAGGCCGGAGATGCTGAGGCATGGTCTGTTCCCGTTGTTTTTATGAGTGAACGCTGCCCGTTTTCCTGTCTGTCAGGCCGGCGGATCCATGTAGGTCTCCAGCCCGGCGCGGACATCGTCTGGCCACGGCCGCGACCTGTGATCCTCGGTGGAGGTGAGCACGATGCGCTGGCGCACGGACCAGATCACATCGCCCCTGACGCGGGCGAAGGTTTCAAGATCAAGCGAGGAATTGCCGATGCGGCGCACATGCATGGAAAAATCCAGCACATCGCCGAATTTCGCGGGCTTTTCGAAGCTGATATCCATCTTCAGCACCGGCATTCCGAGATTGCGCTTAAGCATCATCTCCTCCCAGGAGACCCCGAAGGAGGCGAACATGGCGCGGTTGACTTCCACCAGCATGGAGAAATAGGCCGGGTGATAGGCGATCCCGGTGAGATCGCAGTCGCCGAAGCGCAGGGCTTGAGAGGTTTCAAACGGCAATGACGGACTCCCTTGTTATTGTGGCTGATATCGGCCGCGTTTTGCGGTTATATGGGAACCATAGAGGAGACGGATTATTAGTTCAATATTGAAATATTGCCTCGTCCCTCTCTCTCCGCGCCTCGCCCAGAACTCCGCGTCATCCTCGGGCTTGACCCGAGGATCTAACCACCTATGTCGCGAAACGCGTTGGCGGTCTTCACGGCGAGACCGCGCCGCGATTGTCCTCGCCTGTCAACTCCTTTCGCGTGGCGATGTGCATGGATCCTCGGGTCAAGCCCGAGGATGACGCCGGTGAGGGAGGTCGACACGCCGTACGTCTTCCGACGATCAAAAGAAAGGCGCCGGGCGTCCTTGCCGGCCAAACCCGCGCTTGACACCACCCCCAAACCCAATTTATTTTAAATTCAAATTAATTTTCGCATCAAGCGCCACACGCAGCGACAGGGGAAACCAGACATGAAAATCGCAGTTCTGGGCGGCGGGCCCTCGGGCCTTTATTTCGCGATCTCGATGAAGCTGCGCGACAGCGGCCACGACATTACCGTCTACGAGCGCAATCGCCATGACGACACCTTCGGCTGGGGCGTGGTGTTTTCCGACGAGACGCTGGAGAATTTCAAGGGCAACGACCCGGTCGTCGTCCAGTCGATCCGCGATAATTTCGCCTACTGGGACGATGTGAAGGTGGTGCGCGGCGAGGAAAGCATGACCTCGGGCGGTCATGGTTTTTGCGGCATCGGCCGGATGCGGCTTCTGGTCCTGCTGCAGGAACGCGCTCGCGAACTCGGCGTCAATCTGGAATTCGAAGCCGAGATCGATGATGCCGCCATCGAAAAGCTGCGCGCCGAAAACGACCTCGTGATCGCCGCGGACGGGTTGAACTCGCGCACCCGCAAGCTTTACGAAGACAAGTTCCAGCCGTCGATCGATATGCGCCGCAATCATTTCGTCTGGCTCGGCACCAAGCAGAAATTCGACGATGCCTTCACCTTCATCTTCGAGAAGACCGACAAGGGCTGGATCTGGGCCCATGCCTACCAGTTCGACGACGACACCGCGACCTTCATCGTCGAATGCGGGCCGGAGGTCTTCGAGGCCTATGGCTTTGGCCAGATGAGCCAGCAGGAAAGCATCGCCACCTGCGAAAAGATCTTCGCCCGTCACCTGGACGGCCACAGCCTGATGACCAATGCCAACCACATCCGCGGTTCGGCCTGGATCCGGTTTCCGCGCGTTGTCTGCGAAAACTGGCACTTCGACAATGTCGTGCTGCTCGGCGATGCGTCGGCGACCGCGCATTTCTCGATCGGCTCCGGCAGCAAGCTCGGCATGGAAAGTGCCGCCGCCCTTGCCGACGAGCTCAATTCCGGCAAGCCGCTCGAAAAGGCGCTGGACGACTACGAGGCCGAGCGCAAGCTGCAGGTGCTGCGCGTCACTTCGGCTGCCCGCAACTCCACCGAATGGTTCGAGGAGGTGGAGCGCTATCTCGACCTCGACCTGATGCAGTTCAACTATTCGCTGCTGACTCGCTCGCAGCGCATCGGCCATGAAAACCTGCGCCTGCGCGATCCCGAATGGCTGGCGACGGCGGAAGCCTGGTTTCAGAAACAGGCCGGCAGCCAGTCGACGCGACGGCCGATGTTCGCGCCGTTCAAACTGCGCGCCATGGAACTCAAGAACCGCGTCGTGGTTTCGCCGATGGCGCAGTACAAGGCCAAGGACAGCATGCCGACCGACTGGCATTTCGTCCACTATGCCGAACGCGCCAAGGGCGGCGCAGGCCTCGTCTTCACCGAAATGCTCTGCGTTTCGCCGGAAGGCCGGATCACGCCCGGCTGCCCCTGCATCACCGATGAACAGGTGCCGCTCTGGAAGCGGCTGACCGACTTCGTCCACGCCGAGACCGAAGCAAAGATCTGCGCCCAGATCGGCCATGCCGGCCGCAAGGGTTCCACCCGGGTTGCCTGGGAAGGCATGGACATGCCGCTTGTCGACGGCAACTGGCCGCTGATTTCCGCTTCGCCCATTCCCTACACGCCCGAAAGCCAGACGCCGAAGGCGATGGACCGGGCGGATATGGACAGGGTGCGCGACCAGTTCGTCGCCTCCGTGAAGGCCGCCGACGCGGCCGGGTTCGACATGGTGGAAATGCATGCCGCCCACGGCTATCTGCTCGCCTCCTTCATCTCGCCGGTCACCAACCGGCGCGAGGATGAATATGGCGGCAGCCTTGAAAACCGCATGCGCTTCCCGCTGGAAGTGTTCGCCGCTATGCGCGCGGTCTGGCCGGCCGAAAAGCCGATGACGGTGCGCATCTCTGCCCATGACTGGGTGGGCGAGGCGGGCGTCGAGCCCGACGAGGCGCTGAGGATCGCCGAAGCCTTCAAGGACGCCGGCGCGGATGCCATCAACGTCTCCTCCGGCCAGACCACCAAGGACGAACAGCCGGTTTATGGCCGCATGTTCCAGGTGCCGTTCTCCGACCGGGTGCGCAACGACATCCACCTGCCGACCATGGTTGCCGGCAATATCTACGAGGCCGATCACGTCAACTCGATCCTGATGGCCGGCCGCGCCGATCTGGTGCTGCTCGCCCGCCCGCATCTGGCAGACCCCTACTGGACGCTCCACGCCGCCGTCGAACTCGGCGACACCGAACAGGCATGGCCCGCGCCCTATGAGGGCGGCCGCCGGCAGGCCAATACGCTTGCCGAACGCGCGAAGGCGATGTCATGACGCTCTCCGGCAAAAAGGCGCTGGTCACCGGCGGCGGCTCGGGCGTTGGCGCGGTGATTGCCCGCGCGCTCGCCAATGCCGGCGCCGAGGTGATCATCTGTGGGCGCAGGCGCGAACCGCTCGAGACCGTGGCCGAAAGCCACAAGGCGATCTCGGCGATGACTTGCGACATCACCGATGAGGCGCAGGTGACCGCGCTGTTTGCCGCCGCCGGGCCGCTCGATATCGTTGTCGCCAATGCCGGGGCATCCGAGAGCGCGCCGTTCGCCGCGACCACGCTTGAAAGCTTCAACGCGATGATCGCCGTCAACCTCACCGGCGCATTCCTGACGCTGCGCGAGGGCGCGAAGGCGATGGCAGGGCGCAAGGGCCGGCTGATCGCGATCGCCTCCACTGCCGGGCTGAAGGGCTATGCCTATGTCGCGCCCTATGCGGCAGCAAAACATGGCGTCGTCGGGCTGGTCAGATCGGCCGCGCTCGAATATGCCCGCAAGGATATCACGGTGAACGCCATCTGCCCCGGCTTTCTCGATACCGAGATGACCGAGCGCTCGATCGCCCGTATCGTCGAGACCACGGGCCGCAGCGCCGAGGACGCGCGGGCTGCCCTTGAGGCCACCAATCCGATGAAGCGGCTGGTGCCGCCGGAGGATGTGGCCGAGGCCGTGCTCTGGCTTGCCTCCGACGGGGCCGCCATGGTCACCGGACAGGCGATTTCGATTTCGGGGGGCGAGGTATGAATTCGCCCGCCGCCCACTTAAACACCGCGGAAAGACCGCCCATCAGGTTCGTATTTGAAAGTTCAGGCATGACATCGTATTCGCAATCGCCGCATCAGTTTCTCGAGCCCGAAGGCTGGGTCCCCGCCCGCGGCTACGCCAACGGCATGGCCGCCACGGGCCGGATGGTCTTCACCGGCGGACTGGTGGGCTGGAATGCCCGGCAGGAATTCGAACACGACGATCTCGTCGGCCAGTTCGAACAGACGCTGCGCAATATCGTCGCCGTGCTCGCCGAAGCCGGCGCCCGGCCGGAGCACGTCGTGCGGCTGACTTGGTACATCACCGACAAGCGCGAATATCTCGACAACCTCAAGGAGCTTGGCCTGGTCTACCGCAAGGTGATGGGCCGCCATTTCCCGGCCATGGCCGTGGTTCAGGTCGTGGCCCTGATGGAAGACGCGGCCAAGGTGGAGATCGAGGCGACCGCAGTGATCCCCGCCGGGTAAGACTTGCCGCAATCTGGTTGAGGTTTGAAGCAAATGCGGCTAGAGCGGTTACGGAAGAAGAGAGAATCCGCCATGACCGCCCATGAAGTCAAAGACCCGGCCCTTGCCACCCAGCGCGTGCGCCTCTGGCTGCAGATGCTTAAGGCGGTGCGCCATGTGGAGGGCAATCTCAGGGAGCGGCTGCGCGAGAATTACAGCATGACGCTGCCGCGGTTCGACGTGATGGCAGCACTTCACGCGGCCCCCGAGGGCATGCGCATGAGCGAGCTTTCCAAGCAGCTCGTGGTCTCCAACGGCAATGTCACCGGCGTGATCGAGAAGCTGGTCGCCGACGGTCTCGTTGAGCGCGAGAACCAGGAGACCGACCGCCGCGCCTTTCTGGTGCGCATTACGGAAAAGGGCAAGGCGCTGATGGACGAGGCCACCGCCGTCCATCGCGGTTGGATCGACGAGATCTTCGCCGAAATCGCCGAACCGGACATCGCCCGCGCAATCTCGATCATGATGGATATCCGCCACAAGCCGCATTCGTAGGCGAGGCGAGCCGTTCCGCTCGTTCCTCACCCGCGGAAAGGCCGCTCCCCTCATCCGGCCTTCGGCCACCTTCTCCCCAAGGGGAGAAGGGGAAGACGGCGCGGCTCTGCCTTGCCGCTTGCTCCGAAAACGCAGCACGGTTCCCCCTCGCCCCGAAGGGGAGAGGGTGGCGCGTATGCGCCGGGTGAGGGCAAGCAGCCCCTCCCCGCGACACAGCCCCTCAGTAAATCCCTGTCTCCCGCGCCACGCGGCGGTAGGCCGCGCCGCCGGTGAAGCCGCCGTCGATGACAAAATCCTCGCCGGTGATGAAGGCGGAGGCGTCAGAGGCCAAAAACAGCACGAGCTGGGCCACTTCCTCGGCCTCGCCGCTGCGGCCCATCGGCGTCATCTCGATCATCGGCTTCAGATGCGGGGAGTTGCGGTTGAGGTCGGTGACGATCAGGCCGGGGCAGATCGCGTTCACGCGCACGCCCTTTTCGGCATACTCCATCGCCGCCGTGCGGGTCAGCCCGCGCAGCGCCCATTTGCTGGCGGTGTAGGCCGGGTCGTAATGGCCGGAAAAGCCGCTGTTGGACGAGATGTTGATGACCGAGCCGCCGCCGGTTTCCGCCATCAACGGCAGCGCCGCCTTGAGACCTGCGAATGCGCCGGTGGCGTTGACATCAAGCACCTTGCGCCATTCATCAACGCTCATGTCGGCGATCGTCTTGCGATTGATGATGCCGGCATTGTTGACGAGGATGTCGAGACCGCCGGTCCAGTCGCGCACGGCGTCGATCACCGCCTGCCAGTCGGCTTCGGAGGTGACGTCGAGCTTCAGGAAGCGGGCGTCATGGCCCGCCGCCCGCAGCTTTTCAGCCTCGGCCTCGCCCTCTTCGACCAGCACGTCGCACAGCATCACTCGTGCACCGGCCTCGGCCAGAAGGGCGGCTTCCACCGCCCCCTGCCCGCGCCCGGCGCCGGTGACGATCGCGGTCTTGCCGGAGAGATCGTTCAGCGCCGCCTTTGCCTTTGCAAAGCTCATGCCTGCACCATCTTCTGCCGCTGTTCGCCAAGCCCGGCCGCGCCAAGCGTTACGATCTGGCCTTCCTTGAGGAAGGTCGGCGGCTTCATGCCCAGCCCGACGCCGGGGGGCGTGCCGGTGGAGATGATGTCGCCGGGCTCCAGCGTCATGAACTGCGAAATGTAGCTGACGAGGTGTTTTACGGAGAAGATCATGGTGCGGGTATTGCCGGTCTGGCGGCGTTCGCCATCGACATCGAGCCAGAGGTCGAGATTCTGGATATCCTCGAATTCGTCGGGCGTCACCAGCCACGGGCCCGTGGGGCCGAACGTGTCATGGCTCTTGCCCTTGATCCACTGGCCGGCGCGTTCCGACTGGAATTCCCGTTCGGAGACATCGTTGACGAGAACATAGCCGGCCACATGCGAAAGCGCCTCGTCTTCCGTGACATACTTCGCCCGCTTGCCGATGACGATGCCGAGCTCGACCTCCCAGTCGGTGCGCGACGAGCCGCGTGGAATTTCGACGTCGTCATTCGGGCCGCAGACCGCCGTCGTCGCCTTGGCGAACAGTACCGGCTCGGGCGGCGGCGCCTTGCCGGTTTCGGCGGCGTGGTCGGCATAGTTGAGGCCGACGCAGATGAACTTGCCGATCTTTCCGACGGGCGCGCCATAGCGCGGTCTGCCGTCGACAAGCGGCAGAGTTTCGGGATCGAGGCCGGAAAGCCGGGCAAGCAGCTCCGGCGACAGCGTTTCGGAGGAGATATCCCCGATCACGCCCGAAAGATCGCGGATCGCGCCGTTCGCATCGAGGATTCCGGGCTTTTCGGCGCCCTTTTCACCGTATCGTACCAGTTTCATAGTCTACTCCAGCTTTGAGGATCGTCAGTCAGGCGCGACGATAACCCTCAAGCTGCTCGTCGGGAACATCCGGCAGGTTTGTCACCAGATTATCCGGGGTGCGGCAGGTGAGCCAGACCAGCTCTTCGGTCGTGCTCATATTGACTTCTACATGCGGCATGAACGGCGGAACGAACACGAAATCGCCCGGATACATGTCGGTATATTCCTTGTAGTCCTCGCCGAAATAGATGCGGCCGTGACCGGAGAGCACGTAACCGCCGGTCTCGGCTTCTTCGTGATGATGCGGCGGGGAACGGTGGCCCGGCTCGTTGGTGACGCGACCGAACCAGATCTTGGTGGCGGGCGTGTGCTGCGGGCTGACGCCGGACTTGCGGACGCATTCGCCCGATTGCAGGGTCTGTTCGCCGAGTTCGCTGCTGCGGGTGACGACGGGAATGACTTTAGCGCTCATGGTTTCCTCCAAATTTAAAACTTTTCCACCGGACGGCGGCATTGGCACAGGCAGGAGCAGTCCTGGTCCGGCCTTCAAATCTTTGATGGAGAAACGATATAATCGACACCGCGAAATTACAAGAATGCCGCGCATATATTTTAAATTTGAATTATTAATCTTGCCATCGCGGGTTCACTGGGATTTTGACGTTCATCAGAACGCCGCCGGAATTGGCATAGAATATCAATGAGCCCTACGGCCAGACCGGCAAGCTCTCGACTGCGACAAACTGGCGCAACTGGTCGCCAGGGCGCCGCAATGCCAGTTCTTTTTCGAAAACCGCGATCCTCAGATCTTCAGGTCGCCGGCGCCGGTATCGATATAGGGCGCCCAGAAGGCCACGCTTTCGGCGATATGCGGGATCACCTCGCGGTCGTTGGGCTCGCGCTCCTTGAAGCTGAGTTCGAGGCAGATTTCATTGTCGCGCGCGCCGCCTTCGGCGAAGGCGGCCAGCAGCGGTTCGGGCTGGATCCGGCCCTTGGCGTTGAAGGCCGCGGTAAACGGGCGATGGCCGCCCTTGTCCATCAGGCTCTGCTTGATGTGGATGATCGGCGAGACCGTCGGCACCGCCCGCGCCCAGGCATAGGGATCGTAATCGTCCGGATTGTCGGAGGTGACGTCGCCATGGTCGATGTCGGCCATCATCCACATCGGCACCGCCATATCGGCGGCCGTGAGACGATCCTGCAGCGCCATGCATTCCGCGATCGTATGGCCGAATTCGCGGCCGACCGACATCGGCTCCCAGAAGATGTAGGAAAGCCCGGCGGCCTTGGCGTGCTCGGCGACTTCAGCCCAGCAGTCGATCGCGATCCGGATCAGTTCCTCGCGCCGCTTCGGATCGTCGTAATCGGTAAAAGTGAGGATCGCGAACTGGGTGCCGACCGAAGTACCGCCGAGATCGCCGATGATATCGGCGAAGGTCTTGAACCAGTCGACATAATAGCGCCGGACGTCGCGGTCGGGATGGCCGAAATGGTTGAGCCGGCCATAAGGGCCGGTCATGCCCGACGTCACCCGGACGCCGGTGCGCTGGAGCGCGCCGTCCATGGCCCGCGTCAGCCGGCGGATGACGGGGGCCGGCCAGGACGGGTTGATGAATTCATGGGTCAGCTGAAGATCGCGCAGTTTAAGGTCGCGCGCGGTGGTTTCGATCAGGTCGACCGGATCGGCGAAGCGGTTGACGAGCGGATTTGTGTTCAGGGAAAGCGTCAGCGGCATCGCCCAGGCCTTTCTTTTTGAATTCACTTCAGTTCGGCGTCGAACCAGACGGTGAAGGCGGCCTGCTCGGCATCGCTCAGGTGCAGGCGATGCTTGGTGCGCCGCCACAGCACATCCTCGGCGGTGCGGGCCCATTCATTCTCGACAAGATAGCGCGCCTCGGCCTCGTAGAGATTGCCGCCGAAATGACGGCCCAGCCCCTCGAGACTGTCCGCCGACCCGACGATATCCGCGATCGCCGTGCCGTAGAGCCGGCCATAATGGCGGCGCAGTGCGGCCGGCATCCACGGATAGTCGGTCTTCATCCTGTCGCGGAAGGTCTCGTAATCGGCGTTTTCCATGTCGCCGCCGGGCAGCGGCGCGCTGTCGGTCCAGTCGCCGCCCATGCCGGGGAAGAATTTCTTGAGCTTGTGCATGCCGCGCTCGGCAAGCTCGCGAAACGTAGTGATCTTGCCGCCAAAGACGTTGAGCATCGGCGCGCCGCCGGTCTCGTCGAGATCGAACACATAGTCGCGGGTCACGGCGGAGGGGTTGCCCTGGCCGTCATCGAACAGCGGGCGGACGCCGGAGAAGGTTTCCTCGACATCGTCGCGCGTAAGCTTCTGCTTGAAGTATCGGTTGACCACATCGAGCAGGTACTGGATTTCGCCCTCGTCGGCCTGCACTTCCTCGGCGCGGCCCTCATAGGCGATGTCGGTGGTGCCGATCAGCGCCTTGTTGCCCTCATAGGCATTGATGAAGATCACCCGCTTGTCGTGGTTCTGGACGAGGTAGCTGTGCGGCCCCTCCCAGAACTTCTCGGTGATGATATGGCTGCCCTTGACGAGGCGGACATTGCGGCTGGAGTTGGAGCCGGCGACGCGACGCACGACATCGTTCACCCAGGGGCCTGCGGCATTGACCAGGATCTTCGCCCGGAAGGTCCGCGTCTCGCCTGTCATCGCGTCCTTGGTCTCGATCGTCCAGCCGCCATCCTCGCGCCGTGCGGAAACGCAAGGGGTGCGGGTCAGAACGGTGGCGCCCTTGCGGGCGGCGTCGACGGCGTTCAGCACCACCAGCCGGGCATCGTCCACCCAACAGTCGGAATATTCGAAGCCGCGGGTATATTTGTCGAGCAGCGGCGCGCCGACAGGATCGCGCTTCAGATCGAGCACGCGGGTGCCGGGCAACTTCTTGCGGCCGCCGAGATGGTCGTAGAGAAACAGGCCGAGGCGAACCAGCCAGGCCGGCCGGTCATCGGGCGAATGCGGCAGCACGAAGCGCAGCGGCCAGATGATGTGCGGCGCATTGTTCATCAGCACCTCGCGCTCGATCAGCGCCTCGCGCACCAGCCGGAACTCGTAATATTCGAGATAGCGCAGCCCGCCATGAACCAGCTTGCCGGAGCGCGACGAGGTGCCCTCGGCAAGGTCGTCCTTTTCGCAGAGCACCACGGAAAGGCCGCGGCCCGCGGCATCGCGGGCGATGCCCGCGCCGTTGATCCCGCCGCCAATCACAAACAGATCGATCATCCCGGCTTCGCTCATTTCGATGTCCTTTCATTGGCGGCGGCACCGGCCGCGCCATCGCGTTCGGCGCGGCGATCCTTCGCCATTGCATTCCAGATCGGTTCCAGCGCGCGCCGCGCGGCGGCATAGGTCGGATAGCGTCGCTGATAGAGCGCGGTTGCCGCAGGATCGGGGCGCTCGGCCTCGCCCAGAAGGGGGGTGACCCATTCGCCGATACAGCGCTCCATATCGGGATAGACGCCGATCGCGACCGCCGCCATCATGGCGGCACCCGCAGCGCCAGCCTCCTCACGCGCGGAAACCCTCACCGGCGCGCCGATCGTCGCCGACAACACGCTGCGCAGGCCGCGCGAGCGGGCGGCCCCGCCCGTGAGGCGGAGTTCGCCCGGCATATCGCCCATTTCGGCGTAGCAATCATGCGCCGCCATCGCGAGGCCCTCGACCACCGCGCGCACGAGATCGGGGTAGCGATGACCGGCGGAAAGGCCGATGAAGCCGGCTCGAGCATCGGCATTGATGAACGGCCCACGCTCGCCGGCCTCCGAGATATAGGGGTGGTAGAGCAGCGCGCCCGGCTTCGCCCGTGGAAGCCAGTCGTCAATTTTGGAGACCAGATCGCGGTGCGAGACCTCGACGCCCATATCGGCGAGAAGCCCGCGGCCAACCTCCAGAATCCAGTCGAGATTCAGCGTCGCGGCCATATTGGTCTGGACCTGGGTAACCATGTCCGGGACCGGCAGCGCGATGACATAGCCGGTATTGTCGTCGTTGAGCCGCACGCCCGATGCATGGACGGCGCGCATGTGCACCCCGGTCGAACCGACAGTGGAACAGGCAGTGCCCGCATCGCCAGTATAGACGCCAGCGCCAAGGGCAGTCATGACCATGTCGACATAGCCGAGGCTGACCGGCGTTCCGGCAAGAAGCCCGGTCTGGCTCGCCGCATCGGCGCTCAGGGGATGCGTGACCTCCGTGCCGTCGACGATCTCCGGCAGCAGATGCCGGAAATCACGAAGGCCGAGCGCTTCGATCACGCCGTCGTCATAGGCGCGGTTGCGGAAATTGCCGAAGGTGAAGCTCGCCTCTGAAGGATCGGTCGCCCGTGCACCGGTAAGATTGAGATAGAGCCAGTCCTTGCAGTGCAGCGCCACCGCGGCATTGGCCAGAAGCTCCGGCCGGGTGGCCGCCATATGCGCCATCTGCGCGCCCTGCTGGCAGGTGTTGAGACCGGTGCCGGTCGCCTCGAAACGGGCGCGCGCGCCGGTTGTCTTCTCCAGGCGGTCGACCGTCGGTGCTGCGCGGGCATCGAGCCACAGCCAGGCATCGCCGACCGGCCTGTGGTCGCCATCGGCAAGCCAGGTGCCGTCGCCCTGCCCTGTGACGGCAATCGCCGCCGTGCGGGCGGCCAGCCCCTCGACCTTTTCGCCGAGATGCCGGAGCGCTTCCGCGCAGTCATCCCAGGTTTCTTCCATCGACTGTGTCGCGGATCCATCGCCGCCGGTCCGATAGCGGTTCTTCACCGCCGCCTCGGCGATTTGCCGGCCGCCGAGATCGAAGGCGACCGCCTTGATGACCGAGGTGCCGGCATCGATGCCGATCAGAATATCGCCGCGTCCGTTGTAACTGGCCATGATGCTGCCTCCCTACCCGACCTTGCCGTCCGCAAGCGCGGCAGCGCTCGCCTCGTCGGTGATCAGGCCGCTGATCGTGCCGCTGCGCAGCACGGCGGCCATGGCATTGAGTTTCTCCTCGCCGCCCGCGATCGCGACGATCCGGCGCTTGCCCAGCGCGCTGATGTCGAGCGACACCGTGCGGGCGGAAAGCGACGTCTCTACAAGCTGGCCGTCGCGGTCGAAGAAGTGGCCGAGCACCTCGCCCGCGCCGCCGCGCTCCTGCACCTCGCCGATCTCGGCGACATCGATCATGTGAGAAGCGACGAGCTGCGCGCCCGGATTGGCGGTGCCGATGCCGACCAGCATCAGATCGGAACGGGCCGCCAGGTCGATCATCTGCGACACGCCGCGCTGGGCGAGAAACACCTCGCGGTCGGCGGCCGTGTTGGCGAAGAACGGGATCGGCATGACATAGGCGGAGGCGCCGGTCTTTTCGGCAAGCCGGTGGATGACATCGTGGGGATTGGCGGCGTAGTTGCGCGTCAGCCCGCCCATCAGCGACACGAAGCGCACCCCGTTGGCCGTAATGCGCGGCAGCGCGTCCACCGCGCTCGCGAGCGTGCGGCCATGGCCGACGCCGATCACGTCGGAGCGCTCGGATTCGATTTCCTGGCGGATGAAGCGCGCGCCGGCGATGCCGAGCGCCCTCAAGGGCATGCCGCGTTCGCCGAGATCGGGCACGACCTCGCAATGGGTCAGGCCGAATTCTTCCGAAAGCCGGGTTTCGAGCGCCACGCATTCGGCGACATCGCCATCAATCGAAACCTTCACCGCGCCGCTCTGGTTGGCCCAGGCGATCAGCCGATGGGCCTTGACGGTGGAGATATCCAGACGCGCGGCGACCTCGGCCTGGGTCAGCCCGCCGCCGTAATGAAGCCACGCGGCGCGCAGCGCCATGCTCTCGTCAAAATCGCGCCGTCGACCCGCTCGCGCCATACTCTCTCCCTTTTTGTAATTTTTTATATTTATGGCAATTTATTTCATCAGAACCGCATTCTGTCAATGAAGCGAACATGATGTTGCACGACGAGGCATGCCGCATAGACTGCCTTTGAGCGCCGGAAATATATGAAATAGCGTGTTGGGAAAGGCCCGAATCCGAAGGCGAACGAATGCCTGACAACCGGATTTTGATCCCGGTGATTGACAGCCAAGTTTAATTATAACATAGTTTGCCGAATAGATAACATAGCGATAACACGAACTGTTATCCGTGGTCACCGGTTCAGCCAGCCGTGCCGAAGCAGCGAGAGGACGTTGCGAAGGCGCGCCATCAAGGAGCCGCAAGGGAGGAGCGACCTGATGCCAACACTGCCATCAATCTGCCGTGTCCGCCTTCTGGCGTCGCCTGCTGCCCGCGGGGCTGGCGGCGCGCTTTCATGTTCAAAATTCCAGCGTCTGAAGGTCACCTCCTGATGAGTGCACAAACCACAAACCCTTCTTCCGCCCCCTCCGCCCGTCCGCGCGGCTCGAAACTGCCGATGATCATCGGCACGCTCGCGGTCGTGGTCGTCGTCGCGGCCATGGCCTTCGACACCAAGGTCGTGCGCATCGGCACCGCCGAGCATGTGACGGAAGACGGTTTCTCGCCGGAAGCCTTCGGCGCCGAAAACTTCCCCATTGTCCAGAAAAGCGTCGAGGATCGGGCCGTCGATGCGGCAACGCTTGCCAGCGACATTGCCGCCGACAAGGACACGGCGATCGAGAAATATGGCGTGAAGGCCGGGATCGGCGCGGTGATGCCGGTCAGCTTCACCGGCGTTGCCGGCGAGGCCAAGAGCGGCATCTACCCGGTCGCCGTTGAAGGCGTGCCGGAAGAGATCACCATCCGCGTCCAGACCGGCCCGGCGATCAACGGCACCGACCTGCGTGATGCCACCGGCACGATCGCCTTTGGCCAGTTCAAGAACCAGATCGAGTATCAGGATGCCGGTTCCGCGCTCAACAACGAGATGAAGAAGGAAGTGCTCGCCGATATCGACACCGCGAACCTTTCCGGCAAGACGATCTCCGTCACCGGCGTCTTCAAGCTGATCAATCCGAAGAGCTGGCTCGTCACGCCGGTGGAGATGAGCGTAGAATGACCAGGACAACCGAAAGCCCGCGCAGCAGGGACGAGGTCGTCCTCGCCGCCCGCAACATCGCCAAGTCCTATGGCAGCATCCATGCCCTGAAGGGCGTCAATTTCGACGTCCATTACGGCAGCGTCACCACGCTTTTCGGCGAAAACGGCGCCGGCAAGTCGACGCTGATGAAGGTTCTGTCCGGCATCGTGCGCCCCACCTCCGGCGAGATCATTCTCGACGGCGCGCCGGTGACCTTCAGCTCGGCCGCCGATGCGGCGTCCCAGGGCATTTCGATCATTCACCAGGAGCTCAGCCTCGCGCCCAACATGAATGTGCGCGACAATATCTTCATGGGCCGCGAGATCCGCACCGCCAAGGGCGTCGATTTCGCCGAGGAAGAGCGCCAGACCCGCATTCTGATGGAGGAGCTGGAAGAGGACATCGATCCGCTGACGCCGGTGGAGGATCTGCGCCTCGGCCAGCAGCAGATCGTCGAGATCGCCCGCGCGCTTTCGGTCAACTCGCGCATCCTGATCATGGACGAGCCGACCTCGGCGCTCAGCGCCTCGGAGGTCGAGGTGCTGTTCAAGGTGATCGCGGACCTGAAAAGCCGGGGCGTCTCGATCGTCTACATTTCGCACCATCTGGAAGAAGCGCTGCAGATCACCGACCATGCCGTGGTCCTGCGCGACGGCACCATGACCGCTTTCGGCGAGCGCAAGGATATCGATCTAGAATGGATCGTGCGCAACATGGTCGGCGACAATTTCGACCTCGGCTCGCCGCCGACCGGCTATGAATTCGGCGATGTGAAGCTGTCGCTGCGCGACCTCTGCGTCGAGGATGCCTCCGGCACCGGGCGGCTTGCCGTCGATCATCTCTCGCTCGACCTGCGCGCCGGCGAGATCGTCTGCATTTACGGGCTGATGGGCGCCGGACGCACCGAAATGCTGGAATGCATTGCCGGGCGCAGCCGCAGCGTCGGCGGACAGATTCTTCTCGAAGGCGAGGACGTGTCGCATCTCAGCATTGCCCAGCGGATCGAGGCCGGGCTGGTGCTGGTGCCGGAAGACCGGCAACGCGACGGGCTGGTGCAGACCATGACGGTCGGCCGCAACCTTTCGCTCGCCTCGATCCCGACCTTCACCCGCCGGGTCTTCACCTCCCGCAAGGCCGAGTGCGGCATCGTCGAGGGCGCAATCGGCGATGTTCACATCAAGACCGATGGCGGCGGCGCGCCGATCGGTTCGCTTTCGGGCGGCAACCAGCAGAAGGTCGTGATTGGCAAGATGCTCGCCACCCATCCGGGCGTGATGCTGCTGGACGAGCCTTCGCGCGGCATCGACATCGGCGCCAAGGCGGAAGTGTTCAAGCTGCTTGGGGAACGCGCCGAGCGCGGCCTCGCGGTGATCTATTCCACCTCGGAAGTCGGCGAATGCTTCAGCGTCGCCCACCGCATCATCGTCATGGCGCGCGGGCAGATCGTCGCCGAGTTCGACCCGTCGGTATCAAAAGAGGAAATCATGGCCGCATCCGGCGAAGCCGTGGCCGCGTGATTTCAGCGTAAACTTTCGGAGCATAATAATGACCGACACACGTCAAGTTCAAAAATCCTCCAGCTCCGGCCGGCGCGGCGGCTTCAGCCTCGGGCGCATTCTGCTGGAAGGCCGGGCGTTCTTCGCGCTGATCGCGATCATCGTGGTGTTTTCGCTGCTGTCGCCGGTTTACCTGTCGACCAACAACTTCCTGATCATGTCGTCGCATGTGGCGATCTTCGGCCTGCTCGCGATCGGCATGCTGCTGGTGATCCTGACGGGCGGCATCGACCTTTCGGTCGGTTCCACGCTCGGGCTTGCGGGCTGTATCGCCGGCTTTCTGATGCAGGGCGTCCAGCTCGACATGTTCGGCGTGGTGCTGTTTCCGCCGGTCTGGGTGGTGGTAATCCTGACCTGCCTTGTCGGCGCTTTCATCGGCGCGATCAACGGCGTGCTGATCGCCTTCTTCAAGGTGCCCGCCTTCGTTGCGACGCTTGGCCTGCTCTATGTGGCGCGCGGCGCGGCACTGTTGATGACCAACGGGCTGACCTACAACAATCTCGGCGGCAAGCCGGAGCTCGGCAATACCGGTTTCGACTGGCTCGGCTTCAATCGCCTGTTCAACGTCCCGATCGGCGTGCTGGTGCTGGCGGTTGTCGCGATCATCTGCAGCATTCTTCTGACCCGCACCGCCTTCGGCCGCTGGGTCTATTCCACCGGCGGCAACGCCCGCGCGGCAGAGCTTTCGGGCGTTCCGGTCAAGCGGGTGACGGTTTCGGTCTATGTGCTCTCCGGCATCTGCGCCGCGATCGCCGGCCTCGTCCTGTCCTCGCAGCTGACCTCGGCCGGCCCGACCGCCGGCACCACCTATGAGCTGACCGCGATCGCCGCCGTGGTGATCGGCGGCGCGGCGCTGACGGGCGGACGCGGCAATGTCCGCGGCACGCTGCTTGGCGCCTTCGTCATCGGCTTCCTGTCCGACGGTCTCGTGATCATCGGCGTGTCGTCCTACTGGCAGACCGTCTTTACCGGTGCGGTCATCATTCTCGCGGTGCTGCTCAACAGCATCCAGTACGGACGCCGCAGGGCCGCTAAGCCGGCCGATGGCGACGCTTCGACCAATACCCCTTCCGCCGCGGGGGCCAAGACCAAAACGGCTTGATAGAGCGCGGAAAACCCGCCGGGCAACCGGCATATGAGAAGCATTGAACTGTTCAACCAAGGGAGAGAGAATACCATGTTCAATAAGAGACAGTTTCTGATGTCCATGGCAGCCGCCATCATCGCGGTTCCGCTTGGCGCGGGCGCGGCAATGGCCGACGGCCTGATCTCGATCATCGTCAACGATCCGTCCAACCCCTACTGGTACACGGAAGGCGAAGTGGCCAAGGCGGAAGCCGAAAACCTCGGCTATTCGGCAACGGTTGCCGCCCACAAGGGTGACACCAACACCGAAAGCAACCTGATCGACACCGCCATCACCAACAAGGCCGTCGCGATCATTCTCGACCCGGCCAATGCCGACGGCTCGGTGGGCGCTGTGCGCAAGGCCGTCAATGCCGGTATTCCGGTGTTCCTGGTCAACGCCGAAATCAACCAGGAAGGCCTTGCCAAGTCGCAGCTCGTCTCCAACAACGCCCAGGGCGCAGCGCTTGGCGCGATGCAGTGGGTGGAAGATGTCGGCGACAGCGGCAATTACGTCGAACTGTTCGGCGCGCCTTCCGACAACAACGCCCAGACCCGCTCGAACGGTTACGAAACCGTGCTGAGCCAGTACCCGGATCTGGTCAAGGTCGGTCAGGATGTCGCCAACTGGGACCGCACCCAGGGCTACAACAAGATGCAGAGCCTGCTTCAGGCCCATCCCGACATCATCGGCGTGATCAGCGGCAATGACGAGATGGCGCTTGGCGCGATCGCCGCGCTGAAGGAAGCCGGCCGTCTGGAAGACGTAAAGGTCGGCGGCTTTGACGGTTCTCCGGATGCCGTGGACGCGATCAAGGCCGGCGAACTGGAATACACCGTGCTGCAGCCTGTCGCGATCTTCTCCAAGGAAGCCGTCAAGCAGGCGGACTCCTTCATTCGGACCGGCAGCACCGGCGTCGACGCCGAAAAGCAGCTCTTCGATTGCCTGCTGATCACCAAGGACAATGTCGACGACTATACCGGCCCGTTCGTTCTGGCCCAGTAAAGTGTAGCTATGGGAGGGGCGCTCTCGAGGCGTCCCCCCACTTTGGCAACAAAGCCGCCCCCCCCGTCGGACGCCATCCTCGGGCTTGTCCCGAGGATCTAATCACCGCGCAATACGAGCGGAGTTGGCGGCTGGTCATTGATTGATGTCCAAACGTGTTTCGCCCGAGACGCCTGTCGTGGTGACACGTGCTTAGACCCTCGGGACAAGCCCGAGGGTGACGGAAGCGTGTGGGGCAGGCTTTTTCAATACTCTGAGGGGCGTTTGTAAACCGCCCTTCAGCCAGCGACGGTTCCGCGCTTGCCGCCTGCGAAAGGCATTCACCTCAGCGACCGGGCCGCCTATAACAACATCCTTCAGCCGCGAGACCAATGCCGCCGACGGGAACGGGAATGACGAGTCAGAGCAACGACGCCATGGATCATCTGATGTCGGAGGAGATGCCCTCCGATTCCAGACAGGCCCGCCAACTCGCCCGCCGCCAGCTGATCACCGAAACCGTGATGCTGGAAGGGCCGATGCGGATCGAGGATCTGACCGAGCGTTTCGGCATCAGCCTGATGACGGCCCATCGCGACCTCGACGATCTGGTAAGCCGTGGCCTGTTGCGCAAGACGCGCGGCACGGTGTCGGCCGCGCCGACAAGCCTGATCGAGGCGAGCGACGTCTACCGCTCCAGCCGCCAGTCGCCGGAAAAGGCCGCGATCGCCGCCGCCGCGGCAAGCTTCATCGAACCGGGTCAGGCGATCTTCGTGGATGATTCCACCACGGTTCTCCACATGGTGCCGCATCTGCAGGACCATGCGCCGCTGACGGTGATCACCAATTCGCTGACGATGATGAACGAGCTGCGCGGTCTGCGCGATATCACGCTGCTGGCGCTCGGCGGCGAGTTCCGCAACTGGTGCAACGCCTTTCTTGGCCGCATGACCACCAACGAGATTGCCAATCTGCGCGCCGATACCGTGTTTCTGTCGATGGCCGCGATCACCGACGACATGGTGTTTCACCAGTCCTCCGAAATGATCGACGCCAAGCGCGCCATGCTGGACGCCGCCTCGAAGCGCATACTGCTCGCGGACCACACCAAGTTCGAGCGCCGCGCGCTGCACAGCCTCGCCGCGCTGACGGATTTCGACACCGTCATCGTCGATGACGGCACGCCACCCGCCCATATCAAGCGAATGCATGCCAAGGGCATCAATGTGGTCGTCGCGCCGCGCAAGACCGATAAGCAGTCGAAATGATATAATTGACTCTATGTAACGCTCCTTGGTATTAATTTATCAAATTATTCCGTTAATTTTGACCGATACGGTCATCGGAGCGTCCCATGCCGAGTCTTCTTGGAATTGATAACGGCCTCACGGTCACCAAGGCCGTATTGTTCGACACGGACGGGACGGTGCTTTCCGTCGCCCGCCGCCGCGTTCCGCAATCGATGCCCGAGCCGCGCTTTGTCGAGCGCGACATGGACGGGTTGTGGCGCGCCACTGCCGAGGCGATTGCCGAAGCCATTTCGCTCAGCGGCCGCCCCGGCTCCGATATCGCCGCCATTGCCGCAACTGCCCATGGCGATGGGCTCTATCTGCTCGATGACGACAACAGGCCGCTCGGCCCCGGCATCCTCTCGCTCGACAGCCGCGCCGGCGACATCATCGCTGCATGGGAGAAGGACGGCACGGCCGACAAGGCGCTGGCGCTGACCGGGCAGCGTCCGCATCTCTCCGCCCCCTCGGCGCTGCTTGCCTGGATCAGGCGCCGTCAGCCTGAACGCTACGCCCGCATCGGCGCGGTGCTCGGCTGCAAGGACTGGCTGACCTTCTGTCTGACCGGCCATGTCGGCACCGACCGCACCGAGGCCAGCACCTCGTTCACCGATGTGAACACCCAGGACTATTCCCGCGCCGCCGCCGAACTCTACGATCTTGAGGAGATTTTTGAGCAGCTTGCCCCGAGCGCGTATTCCGCCGCAATCATCGGCCATGTCACCGCGGAGGCGGCCCGCGCCACCGGCCTTGCCGCCGGAACGCCGGTGGCCGCCGGGCTTCATGACGTGACGGCATCGGCGCTCGGGATCGGCGCGCAGAAAAGCGGCGTCATGGGCGTCGTCGCCGGGACCTATTCGATCAACGAGATTGTATCGGACAGGCCGCTCACCGATCCGCGCTGGTTCTGCCGCAACGCCATCGAACCAGGCCAGTGGAACGCGATGTCGATTTCGCCGGCATCCGCTGCCAATTACGACTGGTTCCTCGACACGCTCTGCCAGGGGGACCATGACAAGGCCGCCTCCGGAGGGCCGCCGATCCATGAGGCGCTTGCCGGCGAGATCGAGGCCGCGATCGCGCGTCCCTCCAGCCTGCTGTTTCATCCCTATCTCTTCGGCTCGCCCCATGGAGCTCCCAGTAGCGGCTCCTTCGTCGGTCTGCACGGCTGGCACAATCGCGGCGACATGCTGAAGGCGGTGCTGGAAGGCATTGCCTTCAACCACCGCGAACATGTCGACGCGCTGGAGGACGGCTTTCCGTATGAGGAGGTGCGGCTCACCGGCGGCATCTCGCGCAACGCCACCTTTGCCCAGATGTTCGCCGATATTCTCAACCACCCGGTCACCGTGACAGCGACCGAGGAGGCCGCCGCCTGGGGCGCGGCGCTGTGCGCCGGCGCGAGCGTCGGGCTTTACAAAAGCCCAACCGACGATCCGCGCGATCTCGACGCCCTCGGCCGGACATTCCGACCGGATGCCGAAAGGGCTGCGGCCTATGACCGCCGCTTTGCGGTCTACCGGGATATCTCGGAGGCGCTGAAACCGCATTGGCATGCACTGGAAGCGCTTGGCGACAGGGAGAACGGACAATGACCACGGCAGACAGCCGACGCGAGGAAATCGCGGATTACGTCATCGCCCACGGCCAGGTGCGCATCGACAAGCTGGTCGAGCATTTCGGCGTGTCGCGCATGACGATCCACCGCCATATCGACCAGCTCGCCGCCAAGGGCGTGCTGCGCAAGCTGCACGGCGCGGTCAGCGCCCAGCCCTCGGGCATCTACGAAAGCCTGCACCGCTACCGCGCCACAGTGGCCACCGCCGAAAAGCAGGCGCTGGCAAAAGCGGCGCTCGCCCATATCGAGCCCGGCCAGGTGATCTTTCTGGATGATTCCACCACCGCCGGCGCGATCGCGCCGTTCCTCAACGAGATCGATCCGCTGACCGTGATCTCCAACAGCGTCGCGGTGGCGAACGCGCTTGTCGATGCCGACGTGGTCGATTTCATCTGCCTCGGCGGCCAGTATCACCACACCTACAATGCCTATATCGACCATATCTGCCTGCGCGCGATCGAGGCGCTCAGGGCCGATCTTCTGATCTGCTCGGCCTCCGCGATCGAGGGCACCACCGCCTTCATCCAGGACCAGCAGGTCGCGCGCGTGAAGCAGACGATGGTCGCCTCCGCCAGCAAATCCATCCTGCTTGCCGACCATACCAAGTTCGGCAAGGTCGCCCTCAACGTGTTCGGCGATCTCACCGCCTTCGACACCGTGATCGTGACCGACAGCCTTGATCCGGGCGAAATCGAGCGGCTGCGAAAGGCAGGGGTCAATCTCCAGATCGTGAAGGGCGCTTCCAAATGAGCGACGACACCGCCTTCGACGTGGTCATCATCGGTGCGGGCGTCAACGGCGCCGGCCTGTTCCGCGACCTCTCGCTGCAGGGCGTGAACTGCCTGATCACCGAGAAGGCCGATTTCGGCGCCGGCACCAGCGCCGCCCCCTCGCGGCTGATTCATGGCGGGCTGAAATATCTCGAGACCGGCGAATTCGGCCTCGTCGCTCAGTCGACGCTGGAGCGCAACCTGCTGCTGCGCAACGCGCCCCATTGCGTCGAGCCGCTGCCGACCATGATCCCGATCTTTTCCTGGACCAAGGGTATCTGGGCGGCGATCCGCACGCTGTTCGGCTCCACCAGTGCGCCGCGCAGCCGTGGGGCAATCCTCGTCAAGATCGGGCTCTGGCTCTACGATTTCTACGGCGCGCGCCACCGGGTGATGCCGCGTCACAAGCTTGTCGGCAAACGAAAGGCGCTCTCCGACATGCCGGGGCTGACGGATACGATCGTCGCCGCCGGCACCTATTACGATGCCCGCATCACCCAGCCCGAACGCCTCGTCATGGAAATGATCCGCGACGGGCTTGCGGCCAACCCCGGCTCGGCAGCCCTCAACGCCACCACCATCCGCGCTGCGGACGCCGACCGGATCGTCTTTGAAACCGAAGCGGGCGAGACCCAGACAGTCAAGCCGGGCCTTGTGGTCAACGCCGCCGGCCCCTGGATCGACCACGTCAATGCCATGCTCGGCCTTGAGACGAAGCTGATCGGCGGCACCAAAGGCTCCCATGTGCTGCTGCGCAATGACGAACTGGTGAAGCGGCTTGCCGGGCGGATGATCTATTTCGAGGCCGATGACGGGCGCATCTGTCTGGTCTACGAATATCTCGGCCTTGCGCTGGCCGGCTCCACCGATATCCCCGCCGACAATCCCGATGACGTGCGCTGCGAGGATGACGAGATCGCCTATTTCATCAACAGCCTCAAGGCGTTGCTTCCAGGGATCGAAATCGGCGAGGACCAGATCGTCTACGCCTATAGCGGCATCCGTCCGCTCCCGGCCTCCGACGCCGATATTCCGGGCCTGATCAGCCGCGATCATTCCGCCCCGGTTCTGGAGGCCGATGAGACGCGGCATTTCGCGATCATCCCCCTGATTGGCGGAAAATGGACCACGTTCCGGGGTTTTGCCGAGGAGGTCGCCGATGCCATTCTCGAACGCCTCGGCCGTGAGCGGCGGGTTTCCACCGAGAAAAGCCCGATCGGCGGCGGCAGGGATTTTCCGACCGACGCGGCGGCACGGCGGGCATGGATTGCCGATGCGACCCGCGCAACCGGCCTTTCGGAAGAACGGATCGATGAACTGCTGACCCGCTACGGCACCACCGCCCGCGCCATCGCCGCCTATGAGGCGAGCTTCGGCAATCAGGAGCGCCTGCCGCAGGCCAGCGAATATTCCGTGGCCGAGATAGACTGGATCGTCCGCAACGAATTCGTCACCCACCTCGCCGACATCGTCATGCGCCGCACCACGCTTGCCATCACCGGCAGGCTGCACAGGAGCGATATCGAACGAATTGCAGGGGTGGCTGGGGATGTGCTCGGCTGGAGCGCGGAGGCCCGCGCGGCCGAAATCGCGACGGTGGAGGAACACCTGCGGTCGGTCAACCGGGTGAGGCTTTAAGTGCATCACTCAGACCGAAGATGGCGCAGCGTGCAGCCGCCCCGCTGATACAGAAGCTATCGCATAGCCCCCCAATCTTCTCGCCCCGGAGGGGAGAGATGTCGCGAAAGCGACAGTGAGGGGGAGCCTTTCCTCTCGAACGCCCTCGCGATTGGATACGTTGCTTCACCCTCACTCCCCTTTTCGGGGGTATCTCTCCCGCATGCGGGAGAGAATAGCTGGAGCAAGTCGCAAAGCCTGAGCAATCTCCTCTCGTCAACGAGGAGGAGATCACGACAAAGCGGTGCCCGCCAAAGATCAGCCCTTGGCGTTATACTTCGCGTCCAGATCGTTGATCGCCTGGACATTGCCGGCGGAGCGGCCATTGGGGTCGAATTCCGAGGCGAGATAAGCATCGGCGATCGATTTGGCGAGTTCGGTTCCGATCACGCGCGCGCCCATGGTGATGACCTGGGCATTGTTGGAGAGTGCCGCGCGTTCGGCCGAATAGGTGTCGTGGGTCTGGGCGGCGCGGATGCCGGGGACCTTGTTGGCCGAGATCGCGACGCCGATGCCCGTGCCGCAGCACAGGATCGCCCGGTCATAGGTGCCGTCCAGAATGCCGGTGGTGACGCGGTCGGCCAGGTTGGCGTAATATTCCGTGCCATTATTGGGCGGGGTGCTGAGTTCGGAAACGGTGAACCCTTCGCGGCCGCTCAAATGCTCGGCGATGACCTTGGCGAGCGGCGCGCCCGCACTGTCTCCTGCAACTGCAATCTTCATGGTGTTTTCCTCTCGATAAAAAGTGGTTCAGATGACTTTCGCGACCCGGTCCAGAATGTCGAGATAGCCCTCGACATGCCAGGCGGAGCGGCCGATGAACAGCCCGTCGACATGGTCGCAGGCGATCATTTCGGCCGCGTTTCCGGGGTTGACGCTGCCGCCATAGAGGCAGGGCAATTCACGCCCGGTCACAAGCCGCGTCGTGTCGATGATCTTGGCCTGGCGCGCTTCGGCATAATCGGGCGTGGCCGGATGGCCGCGCTCGCCGATCGCCCAGACCGGCTCGTAGGCGAAGATGATTTCGGCCTGTTTCTGCTCGTCGCTGAGACGCGACAACGCGGCCTCGACCTGGGTATGCAGCACATCGTCGGCGCGGCCGGCATCCTTTTCCGCCTCGGTCTCGCCGATGCAGATCAGCGGGATCATGCCGTGGCGCACGGCGGCCTCGGTCTTCAGCCCGACGGTCTCGTCGGTCTCGCCAAAATTGGCGCGCCGCTCCGAATGGCCGAGCTCAACGATATCCATGCCGCAATCGGCAAGCATCACCGGCGAAATCTCTCCGGTCCACGCGCCGTGATCGTCCCAGTGCATGTTCTGCGCGCCAACCAGAACATCGGCACCCGAAAGCCGCGCCTTAACCTCGCGGATCGCGGTAAAGGGCGGGATGACGAAGCGCTGGATGCGGTCATCGCCTTCGGCCGCGGCGAGTGCATCGGCATAGGCGACGGCCTCGGACAGCGTCTTGTTCATCTTCCAGCTGGTTCCGACAAAGAACCGGTCAAACCGTGCCATCGCTTATTCTTCCTCTGCGAAATACAATTCTATGCCCTGGCTAGCGAGCTCCGCAGCCTGGTCTTCCGGCAGCGCCCGGCTGGTCACCACGCCGGCGAAGGCATCGAGGTCCGCCAGCCGGTGCAGGGCGGTGCGGCCGAACTTGTTGTGGTCGGCCATCAGATAGGATTTCTGCGCGACCGCCATCATCGCCCGCTTGACCTGCAGCACCTCCTGGTCCTGATGGCAGGCGATGCGGCCATGGATCGAGGAACTGGTGATCAGCGCGATATCGGCGCGCAGGTCGGCAAGCGTGGCCGTGGTGATGACCCCGAAGAAGCCGTTGAATTTTTTCGAGAAATCACCGCCGAGCGCGATCAGGCTGATGCCGCCCTGCCCCGAAAGCCCGTTGATGATTGAAAGATTGTTGGTGATCACCGTCAACGGCCGCTTCTCGATCAGAAAGGGGATGACCGCTTCCGACGTCGAGCCGTCATCCACCATCACGCTCATGCCCGGCTCGATGAAATCGGCGGCGCGGCGCGCGATCGCGCTTTTCAGCGCAGGCGCCATCTTCGCGCGGTAGCGATAATCGCTTTCGAACTGGCCGCTCGCCTCGATCGTCGCCCCGCCGCGCACCTTGCGCAACAGGCCTTCGGCTTCGAGATCGTCCAGATCGCGGTGGATCGTCATCTTCGAAACGGCGAAGCGCGTCGCCAGATCGTCAAGCGAAACCGTGCCTTCCTCGACCAGCAGGTCGACAATATCCCGGCGGCGATCATCGAGTTTCAACGGAAGGTCCCTCGCATCTCATAAACGATGACTAACATCGCGATCTCTCATAATCAATCATTGTGAAGAGAATATGTTATCTTTTAATGTGATTTTGCAATATCCGCCCCAATCGCGCAGGGGGGCAACTTTAGCCAGGGCAGTACCGAGGCCATCGATTACCAATCATCCCGGCCCTGGGCGCGGAATTCATTTGGAACGTTCCTAAACCTGTGCTAAATCGCCCTCGGGAGGATCATTGCATGGTCTATGATTTCATCGTTGTCGGCGGCGGTTCGGCCGGTTGCGTGCTGGCGGCGCGGCTTTCCGAGAATCCGGAAGTGAAAGTGCTGCTGCTGGAAGCAGGCGGCGGGGATCGGCATCCGTTCTATACGCTGCCGGCTGGATTCGCCAAGATGACCAAGGGCATCGGCAGCTGGGGCTGGCACACCGTGCCGCAGCGGCACATGAACGACATGTCGATCCGCTTCACGCAGGCCAAGGTGATCGGCGGCGGCTCGACCATCAACGCCCAGATTTATACCCGCGGCAACCGGCTCGATTACGATGAATGGCGGCAGATGGGCTGCACCGGCTGGGGCTATGACGATGTGTTGCCGTTCTTCAAGAAGGCCGAGGACAACGACACCTTCGACAACGACTATCACGGCAAGGGCGGCCCGCTTGGCGTTTCGAAGCCTTCGGCGCCGCTGCCGATCTGCGAGGCCTATTTCAAAGCCGCAGGCGAACTCGGCATTCCCTTCAATGCCGACATGACCGGCGAGACGCAGGACGGCGTCGGCTACTACCAGCTTACGCAGAAACATGCGCGACGCTCCTCCGCCTCAAAGGCCTATCTCGGCGCGGCGCGCGGCCGCGAAAACCTCACCATCCGCACCGGAGTCGAGACCCGCCGTATCCGCGTCGAAGGCGGCAAGGCGATCGGTGTCGAAACCGCTTCCGGCGAGGTGCTGACCGCCTCCCGCGATGTGCTCTTGTCATCAGGCGCGATCGGTTCTCCCCGGCTGTTGATGCTCTCCGGCATCGGCCCGGCCGACCATCTGCGCGCGGCCGGCATCGAGACGGTCTTCAACCATCCGGAAGTCGGCGAAAACCTGCAGGATCACCTCGACCTCTTCACCATTCTCGAATGCGCCGGCGATTTCACCTATGACAAATATGCCCAACCGTTCTGGTCGGCGGTGGCCGGCCTGCAATATCTGCTGACCCGCAAGGGGCCCGTTGCCTCCAGCCTGTTCGAGACCGGCGGCTTCTGGTATGCGGAACAGGACGCGCGCTCGCCGGATATCCAGTTTCATCTGGGCCTCGGCTCCGGCATCGAGGCGGGCGTGGAGAAGATGGTCAATCCCGGTGTCACGCTGAACTCCGCCTATCTGCGACCGCGTTCGCGCGGCTCGGTGCGGCTGAAATCGGCAAATCCCGCCGATGCGCCGCTGATCGACCCGAATTACTGGGCCGACCCCCATGACCGGGACATGTCGATCCGCGGCCTGAAGCTGGCGCAGGAGATCATGCATCAGGATGCGCTCAAACCCTTCATCAAGCGCGAAATGCTGCCGGGACCGGCGGTGAAGACGGATGACGATTATTTCGCCTATGCCTGCCGTCACGCCAAGACCGACCACCACCCCGCCGGCACCTGCCGCATGGGCGCGGATGACCGCGCCGTGGTCGATCCCGAGCTGAAATTCAACGGCATCAGCGGCCTGCGCGTCGTCGACGCCTCGATCATGCCGACGCTGATTTCCTCCAACACCAACGCCGCCGCCATCATGATCGGCGAAAAGGCCGCCGACATGATTGCGCGTGAGCATGGGTTGTGAGGGCTTGCGGAGTGTGCCGGAAGGGGGCATGAAGCAAGCTTCGGCTTTAGCGGGTTCTCCCTTTCTTTCGAGTCATCCTCGGGCTTGACCCGAGGATCCAGGCAGCGTTTTCCGTGTCGCCTGGATGCTCGGGTCAAGCCCGAGCATGACGCAAGAAGAAGGCGACGATCAAAGAAAAATAGCCTCACCCGTGCCAACAAACGCGGTGCGCGACAAAGGGAACAGGAAGTGGCGAAACGACCGACGATCATCGATGTGGCCCGCCATGCGGGCGTGTCCAAATCGACGGTCTCGCTCGTGCTGCAAAACTCGCCGCTGGTGAAGAAGGCCACCCGAACGCGCGTCGAACAATCGATGCAGGCGCTGAACTATGTCTATAACCGCACCGCCGCCAACCTGCGCGGGGCGGAGGCCGGCCTGATCGGCCTCGTCATCAACGACCTGCGCAACCCCTTCTTTGCCGAATTCGCGGCGAGCGCCCAGATGACCTTCGCCGAACACGGCTTCGCCACCGTGATCGCCAATACTGACGAGGATATCGGCATCCAGGCGCAGGTGATCGCCTCCATGGTGGAGCACGGCGTCTCGGCGCTGATCATCTCGCCGGCCTATGGCGATGAGGGCGCGGTGTTCGAACGCATAGGCCGCGCCGGGCTGCCGGCGCTGCAGGTGCTGCGCATGGCGTCTCCCGATACCGCCCGTTTTCCCTTCGCCTCGCTCGATTACGAGGCCGGAAGCCTTGAAGCAGCACGCCATCTCGTCTCAAGCGGCGCGCAGAAGATCGCCTTCGTCGGCGGCCTGCCGGACCGGGCGGTGACCCAGGAGCGTATGGCGGGCTACCGCGCGGTTCTCGGCGATCGCGAACCGGTGACGCTGCTCGGCCGCCCGACCCGCGCCTTCGGCCGCGAGGCCGCGCTGAAACTGGCGGCCGACCGACAGGGCATCGATGCCGTGCTCTGTTTCAACGATCTGGTGGCGCTTGGCATGATGGCCGGCTTTGCCGAGGCCGGGATCGCGGTCGGCCGCGATATCGCGCTGATCGGCTTCGACGATATCGAGGAATGCGCGCTGGCCTTCCCCAAACTCTCCTCCGTCCACTGCGATATCGGCGCCTTCGGCCGCGACGCGGCGGCGACCATGCTTGCCTGGCTGGAAACCGGCGACCGCCCGCCGGAACGGCACCTGTCGCCGGTCACGCTGGTGGTGCGGGAGACGAGTGGGGGAAGGTAAAGTTGAGGGAGCGGTCAGGCTCCAATAATCTTCCCCCTTGAGGGGAAGATGTCGCGAAAGCGACAGAGAGGGGTATGAGCATAAGCCGCAAACTTCGTGCTCTCGGATAGGGTTCACCCCTCTCTGCCCCTGTCGGGGCATCTCTCCCTCAAGGGGAGAGATTGTGGCTGCGAGGTTTTCCGTTACAGGACAGGAATGCGCACCCGATATGGGCCTGATGCCGGACGTACCAGCGTCCAAACAGCGGAGCCGCTTCCCCTATTCAGCCGCCTGCCTGCCCGCGCCGAAACGCTGCTCGATATAATCCGCCACCATCGCCTCGAAATCGGCGGCGATGTTGGGGCCGCGCAGCGTCTTGGCCTTCTTGCCGTCCACGAAGACCGGGGCGGCGGGGGTTTCGCCCGTGCCGGGCAGCGAAATGCCGATATCGGCGTGCTTGCTTTCGCCCGGACCGTTGACGATGCAGCCCATCACCGCGACGTTGAGCGCCTCGACGCCCGGATATTTCTCGCGCCAGACCGGCATGTTCTTGCGGATGTCGGACTGGATCTTCGAGGCCAGCTCCTGGAACACCGTCGAGGTGGTGCGCCCGCATCCGGGACAGGCCGCGACCACCGGCACGAACTGGCGGAAACCCATGACCTGCAGCAGCTCCTGCGCCACCTGCACCTCGCGGGTGCGGTCGCCGCCGGGTTCGGGCGTCAGGGACACGCGGATGGTGTCGCCGATGCCGTGCTGCAGCACATAGCCCATGGAGGCGGAAGACGCGACGATGCCCTTGGTGCCCATGCCGGCCTCGGTGAGGCCGAGATGAAGGGCGTGGTCGGAGCGTTCGGCGATCATTGAATAGACCGCGATCAGATCCTGCACCTGGGAGACCTTGGCCGAGAGGATGATGCGGTTCCTCGGCAGGCCGATCTCCTCGGCAAGCTCGGCGGAAAGCAGCGCCGATTGCACGATCGCCTCGCGGGTGACGTCGCGCGCCGAAAGCGGGGAGCCGGCTTCCGCGTTCTCATCCATCAGCCGGGTCAGCAGTTCCTGGTCGAGCGAGCCCCAGTTGACGCCGATCCGGACCGGCTTGTCGTAGCGGATCGCCATCTCGATGATATCGGCGAACTGCTTGTCGCGTTTGTCCCTGAAACCGACATTGCCGGGATTGATGCGGTATTTGGCAAGCGCCTCGGCGCAGGCCGGGTGATCGGCCAGAAGCTTGTGGCCGATATAGTGGAAATCGCCGACGAGCGGCACGTCGAGGCCGAGATGCTCCAGCCGGTCGCGGATTTTCGGCACGGCGGCGGCCGCCTCATCGCGGTCCACGGTGATGCGCACCAGTTCGGAGCCGGCCTTGGAGAGGGCGGCGACCTGGGCCACGGTCGCGTCGATATCGGCGGTGTCGGTGTTGGTCATCGACTGCACCACCACCGGCGCGCCGCCGCCGACGATCACACCGCCGACATCGACGGCCACGGAAGCGCGGCGCGGCAGCGGGTCGTAATTCGGGCGGGCGAGCGACATGGTCTTCTCCGGATATTCCATTGCCCTTCAGGTGGTACAATGCCGCGCGCTTGTCAACTCTCGCGCTCGCGCTCGGCATAGCGCGCCATCGGCGCCATGAAGAACACGATGACATGCAGCAATGACAGGCCGGTGAAGATCGGCGCGAAGCCGATATGCTCGGCGATGAAGCCGATCAGCGAGGGCGCTGCCAGAATGCCGGAATAGCCGAGCATTGTGGTGACCGAAAGGCCGATCCCGGGCTGCAGACCCGGCAGGTTGCCCGCCGCCGAGAATGCCACCGGCACCAGATTGGAAATCCCCGCGCCCGTGATCGCAAAACCGATAATGACCACGGCCAGGTTGGGCGCAAGCCCGACGCACAGAAGACCGGCGACCGAGGCGGCGGAGCAGAAGCGCACCGTGTTGACCGGGCCGAAGCGGTCGCGCACATGGTCGCCGGCAAAGCGCATGATCGTCATGGCGAGTTGGAAGGCGGCGTAACCGAAACCGGAGGCGAACAGGGTGATGCCGAGCTCGTCACGCAGATAGACCGCGCTCCAGTCCAGCACCGCGCCTTCCGGGATCATCGAAAACAGCGCCATGATGCCGATCAGCCAGGGCAGCGGCGTCATCGGCAGACGCACCTTCTGCCGTCGCACGCTTTCCTCCGGCGCATCGCCAAAAATCTTCGGGAAGGCAAAGGCAAGCATCCCGGCCCCGATGACGGTAACGGCCAGCGCGTGTCCGAGCGGGCCGATAGCGGAGATCAACAGACCGCCAAGGCCCGCGCCGATCAGTCCGCCGAGGCTCCAGAACGCATGGCAGGACGACATGATCGCCCGTCCCTCGGCCTTTTCGACAGCCACGGCATTGCCGTTCATCGCCACATCCATCGCCGCCATCAGGCCGCCGAACACGAACAGCGCCAGCACGGCCAGCGGGATCGTGCCGGCCAGGCTGACGAGCAGCAGCATCGGGGTGAAGATCGCGGCAACGGCCTTGACGACCTGGGCGGAGCCGAATTTCGCGATCATCACGCCGGTGAACGGCATCGCCAGCATCGACCCGACGCCGAAGGTCAGGATCATCAGGCCGAGACCGCTTTCGGAGAGGCCGAGCCTTTCGGCGAAGACCGGAATTTTCGGCGCCCAGGAGCCCATCACGAAGCCGTTCATCAGGAACAGCAGCGAGGTCGCAAGCCGCGGCTTCGACATGTAGCGCGGGCGCGGCGCGATGGTGGAAATGGTCATCTGGCGGCTGTTCCGTCTGTCGTTTCAATCAGGTTCACGCCGGCCTGCAGCAGCGCGGCGCGGCTTTCGGGCGCGATGCCAGGCCCAAGCACAAGTCCGTCCAGCGCTTCCAGCGCGAGCACGCTGCAGGGCGCGCGGGTTTCAAGCTTGTCGGCTGTCACCGCGGTGATTACCCGGCGCGCATGGAGCGCGACCTCGCGCTTGAACAGCGCGTCGTCATAATGAAAGCAGGTCAGCCCCGCGTCGATATCGAGGCCGCAGGCGCCGATCAGGCAGAGATCGAAGTGGAAGCGCTCCAGCTCGGCGATCGCCTTGGCGCCGATCGCGCCGCCGACCTCGGGATGGATCATGCCGCCGATCATGATCACCGTCTGGCTTTCGCGCCCATCGAAGACGGTCGCGATCGCCGGCGCATTGGTGACGACCGTCACCGCACGGTCTTCGGCGAGCGCGCGGGCGGCGGCGATATTGGTGCTGGAGGCGTCGAAAAACACCGTCATGCCGTCATCGATCTGGGCGGCCAGCATCCGTCCGAGCATCTCCTTCTCGCCCGCATCGCGGCTCTTGCGGTGGCCGAGCGTTCCGCGCGCCGGCGCAATCGGCAGCGCTCCGCCATAGACCCGCTCGCACAGGCCGCGGGCGGCGAGATCGCGCAGATCGCGCCGGATCGTGTCTTCCGAAACCTTGAATTCCGCCGCCAGATCGGCAGCCAGCACCCGCCCCGAGGCCTTGAGGCGTCCGAGGATGATGTCCTGCCGCTCGCGAATGAGATAGTCGTTCATGCATCACCCAAATCGTGCATAAACGTGCATAATATGGATTAAATGTGCGCGCAAGAAGAAATGGAAAGGCAAACTGCTGGCAAAGCAATGGGCTTTGTTCATCATGGGACATTGGCCCGTCGTTCTTGAGTCATGCTCGGACTTGATCCGAGCATCCAGGCGGCTTAAACCGCTGAATTTGCGAAGATTTCTGGCGAGCCCTTGCCAGGCGGTCTGGATCCTCGGGTCAAGCCCGAGGATGACCCGGGATGTGGGAGACGTTTGTCCGCAAACTGAGAATGCGTGCTGCTTTCCCTTGAAATCAGAGTGACTTACTCGAACGCGGCCAGCCACCGCGCCAGCAGGGCGTCGAGCGCCGCGCGCTCGGCCGGGTCGAGGGCTGCGATCAGCTTGTGCTGATTTTCAACATGGGCAGTTACGGCCTCGTCGATCAGCGAGAAGCCCTTGTCGGTGAGCGCCACGGAGAAGCCGCGACCGTCTTCCGGGTTGCGGCGGCGGGCGATGAAGCCGGCCGCCTCCAGCCGGTCGAGGCGGTTGGTCATGGTGCCCGAGGTCACCATGGTCCGGTCCATCAGCGCCGATGGCGAAAGCGCATAGGGCGGACCGGAACGCCTCAGCGTCGCCAGCACGTCGAAGCTGGCGGCATTCAGCCCGTAGCGGGCGAAAACCGTTTCCAGATTGCGCGCGAGATGCACCTGCAGCCGCTTCAGCCGGCCCATGACGCCCATGGGCATGGCGTCGAGGTCCGGGCGCTCCGCCTGCCACTCGGCCAGAATACTGTCGACATGATCCATGGCCGAAGCTTGTCGGAAAAATAACTTGACGTCAAACTAATTCGATATAGCTTGACGTCAAGCTAAATGGAGGCGATTATGCCGAAACCATACGATTTCCTGTTGACCGCTCTGGCGCCGGCCATCTGGGGCACGACCTATATCGTGACCACCCAGCTGCTGCCGGATGGCTACCCGCTGACCGTCAGCCTGCTACGCGCGCTGCCGGCGGGCCTTATCCTGCTCGTCCTTGTCCGGCAATGGCCGAAGCCCGCATGGCTGCCGAAGCTCTTCGTACTCGGTTTTCTGAATTTCACCCTGTTCTGGGGCCTGCTGTTCGTGGCCGCCTACCGGCTTCCGGGCGGGGTGGCCGCGACGCTTGGCGCGACGCAGCCGTTGATCGTGCTGTTTCTGGCACGGGGCCTGATCGGCGCGCCGATCCGGCCGCGCGCCGTCGTCGCCGCGCTCGGCGGGCTTGTCGGCGTGGCCCTGCTGCTTTTGTCATCGACGATCACGCTCGATCCGCTCGGCGTTGCCGCCGCTTTCGGGGGCGCGCTGTCGATGGCGCTCGGCACCGTGCTCACCCGCCGGTGGCAGTTCCCGGTCGCGCCGCTGACACTGACCGCCTGGCAATTGACCACGGGCGGCCTTCTGCTGCTGCCGCTGGCGCTTGCCATCGAGCCCGGCTTTCCGATACCGGACGGCAGGGCCTTTGCAGGTCTCGTCTGGCTGGGCCTGATCGGCGCGGCGCTCACCTATTTCTTCTGGTTTCGCGGCATCGCCCGCATTGGACCGGGACCGGCGGCCCTGCTCGGTTTCCTGAGCCCGCTCAGCGCCGTTCTGCTCGGCTGGATAATCCTCGGACAGGCGCTGTCCCCACTGCAGGTCGCCGGCGCCGTTCTGGTCCTCGCCAGCCTCTGGATCGGCCGCTCGGCGAGCCGCGCCGCCGCCTCCGCAAACAAAAAGATCCCGGCCGAATGACCGGGATCTCGGGCTGCTGATCAAGCCGCGAATTTCAGTGTTTCTGATCCCGGATGCTCCCGCCCAGAGGGGTCATGCTCGGGCTTGACCCGAGCATCCATGCAGCACAAGCCATTGATCAGAATGGTAATCTTCGAGACTGTGCAGTCCGGCCTGGATCCTCGGGTCAAGCCCGAGGATGACACAGGATAGGCAGACGGGGTTGCCAACGCGCTGAGATTCCAGGCAGATGAACGGTATTTCCGGCCCTTTGACCTGCTTGGGAGTTCCTCACCCCTCGTAGACCACCAACAGATCCTTGGCGTCGATCTGGTCGCCGGCCTTGACGTGGACTTCCTTGATCACGCCGTCGCGATCGGCGTGGAGCGCGGTTTCCATCTTCATCGCCTCGATCGAGACCAGAACGTCGCCGACGGAGACCTGCTGGCCGGCGGAGACGCCGACGGTGGAGATGACGCCCGGCATCGGCGCGCCGACCTGGTTGGCATTGGTGGGGTCCACCTTCTGGTTGACGCCCGCGCCCGCGCCATGCGCCCGGTCGGGCACCTTGATCGAACGCGGCGCGCCGTTCAGCTCGAAGAACACGGTGACCATGCCCTTTTCGTCGGCGCTGGTGATCGCCTGGTTCTGGATCACCAGCGTCTTGCCGCGCTCCAGATCGGCGAACAGCTCGTCGCCCTCGTCAAGCCCGTAGAAATAGGCGGGCGTGGGCAGAACCGAGACGGGGCCATAAGTCTCGCTCGCCATGGCGTAGTCGACGAACACTTTCGGGTACATCAGGTAGGAGGCCAGTTCGAAATCATCGATCTCGCGGCCGATCTTTTCCTCCGCTTCCTTGCGCAGGGCGTCGAGATCGGCGTCCTCCAGCAGCGAGCCGGGGCGCACGGTATAGGGCTTTTCGTTCTTCAGAGCCTTCTTCTGCAGCCCTTCCGGCCAGCCGGCCGGCGGCTGGCCGAGGTCGCCCTTCAGCATGGAGATAACCGATTCCGGGAAGGAAATGTCCTTCGCCGGGTTCTCGACATCGGGAACGGAAAGGTCCTGGCTCACCATCATCAGCGCCATATCGCCGACCACCTTGGAAGACGGCGTCACCTTGACGATATCGCCGAACATCTGGTTGGCGTCGGCATAGGCCTGCGCCACTTCGTGCCAGCGGGATTCGAGGCCGAGCGAACGCGCCTGCTCCTTGAGATTGGTGAACTGGCCGCCCGGCATTTCATGCAGATAGACTTCCGATGCCGGCCCCTTGAGGTCGCTTTCAAACGCGGCGTACTGGTGACGCACGGCCTCCCAGTAGAACGAGATGCGGCGGATATAGCCGGTATCGAGCCCCGGATCGCGCTCGTGACCCTTCAGCGCCTCGACGATCGACCCGAGGCAGGGCTGCGAGGTATTGCCGGAAAACGCGTCCATGGCCGCATCGACGGCATCGACGCCGGCATCGATCGCCGACAGCACGGTGGCGGCCGAAATGCCGGAGGTGTCGTGGGTGTGGAAGTGGATCGGCAGTTCGGTGGCATCGCGCAGGGCGGTGAAAAGCTGCTTTGCCGCCGCCGGCTTCAGGAGCCCGGCCATGTCCTTGACGGCGATGATATGGGCGCCCGCCGCTTCCAGTTCCTTTGCCAGGTTGGTGTAGTATTTCAGGTCATATTGCGGCCGCTTGGCGTTCATGATGTCGCCGGTGTAGCAGATCGCCGCCTCGCAGAGCTTGCCTTCCTCGGCGACTGCATCCATCGAAACGCGCATGTTTTCTACCCAGTTCAGGCAGTCGAACACGCGGAACAGGTCGATGCCGCCCTTGGCCGCCTGACGGACGAAATATTTCACCACATTGTCGGGATAATTGGTGTAGCCGACGCCGTTGGCCCCGCGCAGCAGCATCTGCAGCAGCAGATTGGGCGCGGCCTCGCGCACCAGCGCCAGACGCTCCCACGGGTCCTCGGTCAGGAAGCGCATCGACACATCGAAAGTCGCGCCGCCCCAGCATTCCAGCGACAGCAGTTCCGGCAGCGCGCGGGCATAGGTGCCGGCGATCGCGGCAATGTCGTGGGTGCGCATGCGGGTGGCGAGCAGTGACTGGTGGCCATCGCGCATGGTGGTGTCGGTCATCAGCACGCGCTTTTCGTGGCGCATCCACTTGGCGAATTTCTCCGGCCCCATCTCGTCGAGAAGCTGCTTGGTGCCGGGCTTCGGATCGCCCTCGATATAGGGCACGACCGGCTTGGCGATGTCCTCGGCGGGCTTCGGCCGGCCCTTGGCTTCCGGATGACCGTTGACGGTGACGTCGGCGAGATAGGTCAGCAGCTTGGTGGCGCGGTCGGCGCGCTTGACCTGGTCGAACAGTTCCGGCGTTTCGTCGATGAAACGCGTGGTGTAGCTGTAATCCATGAACTTCGGATGGGTGATGATCGCCTCGAGGAAGGTGAGGTTGGTCGCCACCCCGCGAATGCGGAATTCCCGGAGCGCGCGGTCCATCCGGCGCGCGGCCTCCTCGGGCGTCGGCGCCCAGGCGGTGACCTTTTCCAGAAGCGGATCGTAATAGCGGGTGATCACCGCGCCGGAATAGGCGGTGCCGCCATCAAGCCGGATGCCGAAGCCGGTCGCGCCGCGATAGGCGGTGATGCGGCCGTAATCGGGAATGAAATTATGCTCCGGGTCCTCGGTGGTGATCCGGCACTGCAGCGCATGGCCGCGCAGCTTGATCTCCTCCTGCGGCGGAACGCCGGACGCGGCCTCGTCGCCGATCGGGTGGCCATCGAGAATGTGGATCTGCGCCTTGACGATGTCGATGCCGGTGACGACCTCGGTCACGGTATGCTCGACCTGGATGCGCGGATTGACCTCGATGAAGTAGAATTTGCCGGTATCGGCATCCATCAGATATTCGATCGTGCCGGCGCCGATGTAATTGGTGGCCCGGCCGATCTTCAGCGAATATTCGGCGAGTTCCTTGCGCTGCGCTTCGGTGAGATACGGCGCCGGCGCGCGCTCGACGACCTTCTGGTTGCGGCGCTGGATCGAGCAGTCGCGTTCGAACAGGTGCACGACATTGCCATGGGTGTCGCCGAGAATCTGGCTTTCAACGTGGCGGGCGCGCTCCACCAGCTTTTCGAGATAGACCTCGTCCTTGCCGAAGGCGGCCTTGGCCTCGCGCTTGGCCTCCGTCACCTCGCGGGCAAGGTCTTCCTTGGCGCGGATGACGCGCATGCCGCGGCCGCCGCCGCCCCAGGACGCCTTGAGCATCACCGGATAGCCGACCTCCTCGGCCATGCGCGCGACCTCGTCCATGTCGTCGGGCAGCGGATCGGTGGCGGGCACCACCGGCACGCCGACCTCGATCGCAAGGTTACGGGCGGCGACCTTGTTGCCGAGCCGGCGCATGGTCTCGGCCTTGGGACCGATGAAGGTGAGGCCCGCGGCCTCGCAGGCATCGACGAATTCGGGGCTTTCGGAGAGCAGGCCGTAGCCCGGATGGATCGCATCGGCGCCGGAGAGCTTGGCGACGCGGATTACCTCCTCGATCGACAGATAGCTTTCGATCGGGCCCATGTCGTGGTCGAGATGGGGGCCGCGGCCGACCTGATAGCTCTCATCCGCCTTGAAGCGGTGGAGCGCCAGCTTGTCTTCTTCCGCCCATATTGCAACGGTCTTGATATCCAGTTCGTTTGCAGCGCGAAAAACGCGAATAGCGATTTCGGAACGATTGGCGACAAGAATTTTTGAGATCGGCAAGGGAGGGCCTCCAAAGGGGAACTGCTGAAAAATCGCAATTCCAAATTCATACCCAAACTCCGGCCCGAGCGCAAACCCGGCCAGCGCGCCTCCCGGGCGGAAAATCGACTACCGGACAAGGCCGTGCCGGAACGCCAGCGCCACAAGGTTCTGGCGGTTGCGCGCGCCGAGCTTGCCCTGAAGATTGTTGACGTACCAGTCAACCGTGTAGTGGGAAATGTTGGCCGCCCTGCCGGTCTCCACCGACGTCATGCCGCCGGCGATGCATTTTAGAATCAGGATTTCCCGGTCGGAAAGCTGCGGCACTGATGCCATCTCCGCGGGGCCGTTTGCACCGCGATGCAGAATTGCGGTGCACTGCCGAAGGCTCTGGTCCGCAAGCGTGGTAAACAGACTGACCTCCACCGGAGACAGATCGACAGGCGTGCTGCTGCCGAGAACCAGTTTGCCCAAAAGGCCGTCGCGGGAAAACACCGGAAAGGTGATCCCGTGGGGAATGCCCGCCTCGGCCGCCCAATCCGTCTGCCTTTTCAGCTTGCGATAGACGACCTTGTTTTCGCGCTGCGCCATCTCCAGGAGCCTGTCCCAGGTAAACGGCGTGTCCACGGCCGAAAGCCTCGACCACCCGACATCGGCGCCCTGCGCGCATTTCTCGCTGAATTCGAGGATCGGACGGCGGTGGAGCCAGTGGGTTATCGGCTGCCAGCGCGGGCGGTCGCCGCCGGCTGGCCAGTAGCGGCGGAACAGGCCGATATAGGAGAACCCGTAACCTTGCGCGGCATTGGACACGACGCGGCCGATCTCTTCCACCCTGTCCATCTCGTGAACCAGCACGAGATTTTCCAGCACCAGGTTTATTTTTCTCATGCGACTTCCCTGGGCAGGCGCGCGCCATGTGGCGCGTGCCATACACGACATGCCTCCCGCGCTGGCGGCTTCTGTTCGGCGATCTGCTTGCGACGCGCGCGGTTTCGAGAAGCAGACCGGCTCCAGCTTATAATCAACTGATTAGCGTTGGAAAACCACCAACCCCGGCATCGAACCGCCGCACGCGAGCAACCGCTGCGAGCGCCCGGCGCCTGATCCGCAAACCGTTCAGACGCGGCCGGTTCTGCCGGAAGGCAGCACGTTGGAAAGGAAGATCGCCACCGTCGCAAGACCCGCGAACAGCGCCAGCAGGAAACCGGGCGCCAGCATGAACCCGGTCTCCTGGATGATGAAGGTCGCCGTCAGCGGCGTCAGCCCGCCGACGATCGCAAAACCGATATTGTAGACGAAGGCAACGCCGGTATAGCGCACATCCGTCGGGAAAATCGCCGTCAGCAGCACCGGCCCGACGCCCCAGGCAAAGGCCGCAATCAGCGAGATCACGATCATGGCCGGCAGCAGTTGCGAAACGTCCTGCTGCATCCAGACATAGGCCGGGATCGCCGCCACCGCCAGAAGCAGCGCGGCGATGAAGGCGGGAACCTTAATGCCGACGAAATCCGAGATCAGACCAGCCACCGGCATCGGCAGCGAGAACAGGACGATGCCGATGAGAACGGCGGTCGCCACCTGATCGGGATCGTATTTCAGGAAATCGGTCAGATAGGAATTCATGTAGAGATAAAGCAGCGGCACGGTCGCCGCCCCGAGCCCGGTGATGAATAGCCCGAGCCAGACGGCGCGGGCATTGTCGCGGAACAAAGCGGCGAGCGGTACCTTGTGGGCATGGGCTTCCATTTCGGCGAAGGCCGGGCTTTCGGAAAGCCGCGCGCGCAGGAAGAAGCCCGCGATCGCCACCAGCCCGCCGACGAAGAAGCCGATGCGCCAGCCATAGGACAGCACCGCGGTCTCCGACATCAGATGGGTGATCGCCCATTGCACGGCCTGGGCGGCCAGCATGCCGACATTGATGATCATGAACAGGAAGCCGCAGGCAAGTCCCCGTCGCTTCGGCATGGTTTCGGTGATCAGCGTCATCGCGCCGGGGATCTCGCCGCCAAGGCAAAGCCCCTGCACCATGCGCAGCACCACGAGCAGCACGGTGGCGGCAATGCCCCAGCTGGCATAGCCGGGCATGAAGGCGATCAGGAATGTCGCGCCCGCCATGCCGGCGATCGAGACCCGGAGCATGGCCTTGCGGCCGTGCCTGTCGCCGAAATGGGAAAACAGGATGCCGCCGAGCGGGCGCACGAGATAGCCGACGGCGAAGATCGCGAAGGCTGCCAGTAGCCGCGCGGCCGGCGCCTCGTCCGGAAAGAAGGTCTTGCCGATCTGCGAGGCGAAGGAGGCATAGATCACGAAGTCATAGAATTCGAGCCCGCCGCCCATGCTCCCCAGAAAGAGAGCGCGCCTGCGCTCGCTGGCCGTCACCGTCATCCCGTTCCTCCGCGCTTACACCTGCCTGACGTTCGCCGATGACCGCGGGAAAGGCAAGGCGGAAAACGTGGGGCCTCAGTCGAATATGGCCGCAAGGCCCGCAAGCGCCGTCTCGACGATCGCCTCCAGCGATTGATCGATATCGACGACGACCACGCCGGGCTCGCCGTCGGGCCGTTCCAGCGTGGCAAGCTGGCTCTGGAGCAGCGAGACCGGCATGAAATGGCCGGTGCGATGGCCCATGCGGGCGCTCAGCAAGGCCTCGCTGCCGTCCAGAAACACGAAGGCCAGCGGGCCGCCGGCGGTCTGGCGCAGCCGGTCGCGATAGGCCTTCTTCAGCGCCGAGCAGGTGATGACCACGCCCCTTTGCCGGTGAGTTGCTATCGCTTCGCCAATCAGCGCCAGCCACGGCCAGCGGTCCTCGTCCTGAAGCGGGATGCCGCGGGCCATCTTGTCGACATTGGCGGCGGGGTGGAGGTCATCCCCCTCGATAAACGCATGACCGGCGCGCTCGGCAAGACGGCGCGCGATCGAGGATTTGCCCGAGCCGCTGACGCCCATGACGATGATGGCCTCGGGAAGTACGCCCGGTTTTTCGATGTCATGTTCGTTCATTATGCTCCCGTTCCGCAAGTTTGAGGCCATGGTCTAGAATGGTTCGCACCGGAATGAAAGCGCGCAAACCCACCGTTCGGGTGACGGTTTTGTGACGCGCAAGGGGTTTACCCCCGTCGCCCCCGCAGGCATAAGGGGTCAGGCATTACTTTCAGGCCCAATGAAATGAACGCATTGCAGACCCCCGATACCAATGACGACCTCGCCGGCCTCGGCGACGACCGCACCCTGCTGCTTGTCGATGACGACGCACCCTTCCTGCGCCGGCTGGCGCGCGCCATGGAAACGCGCGGCTTCGACATCGAAACGGCGGGCTCTGTTGCCGAGGGGATCGCGCTTGCCAAGGCGCGTCCGCCGGCGTTCGCGGTCGTGGATCTGAGGCTTGAGGACGGCAGCGGGCTCGACGTGGTCGCCGCCATTCGCGAGGCGCGGGCCGATACCCGGATCGTGATGCTGACGGGTTATGGCAATCTCGCCACCGCCGTGACGGCGGTGAAGCTCGGCGCGCTCGATTACCTCGCCAAGCCCGCCGATGCCGACGATATCGTCCACGCGCTGACCCAACAGCCCGGCGAGAAGACCGACCTTCCGGAAAATCCGATGTCGGCGGACCGGGTGCGCTGGGAGCATATCCAGCGGGTTTACGAGATGTGCGACCGGAATGTCTCCGAAACCGCCCGCCGCCTCAACATGCACCGCCGCACCCTGCAGCGCATCCTCGCCAAACGCGCGCCACGCTAACCGGCGATCGGATCGGCTTTCGGGCCGCTTCCGGCATCTGGCAAAACCTTCCCGAAGCCGTACCGTTTTCCGCAAAATCGTTCGATTCCTGTCGAGTATATCTTGAAGCGGCATGCCGCCATTTCCATATCGGAAATATCGGCGGTCGATCGCCGAGACGAAACGAGGAAAAACCGAGATGAACGAGACTGCGTTACTGCGTCCGGCGTGGACGCCACTTACGATCGCCCTGATGGTGATCGGTTTTGTCGTGTTCTGGCCGCTTGGACTGGTGATGCTTGCCTATATTATCTGGGGCGATCGTCTGAACATGTCGCGCGGCGAGTGGAAGCGTTCCGCCGAACGGGCGTTCGGTTCCTGCAAGCGCAACATGCGCCAGGCCGCCGAGCCGATGGCCTCCACCGGCAATGCCGCCTTCGATGAATGGCGCCGCAGCGAGATGGAGCGGATTGAGGCCGAGCGCCGCAAGCTTGATGAAATGCGCGCCGAATTCGACCGCTACACCGACGAGTTGAGAAAGGCCCGCGACCGCGAGGAATTCGACCGTTTCATGCGCGAGCGCAATAACAATAACGGCAATTTCGGCGGCACATCGCAGGACTGACGCAATGCACCGCGCCTTCCGGCGCGGCAGCCACCCTTTCGGCATCGCCCATATCCCCCGGGCGGTGCCTTTTTTTGTGGCCTGCGGGGCCCGGAAACCGGTATAGAAAGGCCGAAGGGGCCGAAGAGACACGGAATGAACGCCAGGACAATCGACATCGGCGGAAGGATGCTGCCGCTCAATGTCAAAACCAATGCGCGCGCGCGTCGGATGACGCTGAAGATCGAGCCGGGCGGGCATGCGGTGAGCCTCACCGTGCCGCCGGGGCTGGCGCGCCATCAGGTCGACGGCTTCCTGCGCCGCCATCATGACTGGCTGATCGACAGGATCGGACGGTTTGAGGGCCGCGACACGACAATCGGCGACGGGGCGTCGCTGCCGGTGTTCGGCGTCGCCCACACCATACGCCACAGCGGCAATCTGCGCGGCCTGACCGAGGCCCGCATGGAAGACGGCGGGCCCGTGCTTCTGGTCTCCGGCCCCGCCGCAAGCATTGGCCGGCGAGCCAGCGACTATCTGAAAAAGGAAGCGAAGCGCGAGATCACGGAGCGGGTGCGATACCACGCGGAGGCAAGCGGCAAGCGTTTCGCTGCGATCAGCTTCAAGGACACGAAATCGCGCTGGGGTTCGTGTTCTTCGGCCGGCAATCTCAATTTTTCCTGGCGGATCGCGATGGCGCCGCTGTTTGTCGTGGATTACCTCGCCGCGCACGAGGTGGCGCATTTGTCCGAAATGAACCACGGCCCGCGCTTCTGGGCTCTGTGTGAAAAGCTTTGCCCGAAAACCCCCGAAGCGCGCAAATGGCTCAAGACCGAAGGATCGTTCCTCCATGCGATCCGCTTCGATCCTCCCGCCGTATAGAACTCGCGAAGTTTTTCGCGATATGTTAAGGACAGACCATGAAACGTCCGGCCATCAAGATCTGCGGTCTCAGCAGCGAAGACACGATTGATCACGTCATCCGTCGCGGCGCGAGCCATGTCGGTTTCATCTTCTTCGAAAAGAGCCCGCGTTATGTCGAGCCCGATATCGCTGCCGGCCTGGTCAATCATGTGCGCGGAAGGGCGAAGACGGTCGCCGTATCGGTGGATGCCGACAACGAACTGCTGGAAGAGATCGTCTACGCCGCGCGCCCGGACATGCTGCAGCTTCATGGCCACGAGACGCCCGACCGGGTGGTGACCATCAAGGCGCTGTTCGGCCTGCCGGTGATCAAGGCGTTTTCGCTGCGCGCGCCGGAGGACCTTGCCCGTGTCGATGAATATATGGGTGTCGCAGATCACCTGCTTTTTGACGCAAAGCCGCCGGCCAACGCCACGCTTCCCGGCGGAAATGGCGTGACTTTCGATTGGCGCTTGCTTGCCGGCTGGCGCCCGACTATCCCTTATTTCCTGTCGGGCGGTCTTTCGGCGGAAAATGTCGCCGCCGCGCTTCATGAAACCGGCGCGCCGGGGCTCGACGTTTCCTCGGGCGTGGAAAGCGCGCCCGGCGTGAAGGATGCCGCCCGGATCGATGCCTTTTTTGATGCCGTTGACGCTGCCTATGCAACGGCCTGATGGAGAATGACCGTGAACGAGACCCCGAAGCTGAATTCCTTCAAATCCGGACCCGACGAGACCGGTCTGTTCGGCATTTTCGGCGGCCGTTTCGTCGCCGAGACGCTGATGCCGCTGATCCTCGACCTTGAGGCCGAGTGGGAGAAGGCGAAGACCGATCCGGAATTCCAGGCGGAGCTGAAATCGCTCGGCAAGCATTATATCGGCCGGCCGAGCCCGATCTATTACGCCGAGCGGCTGACCGAGCATCTCGGCGGCGCGAAGATCTATTTCAAGCGCGAGGAGCTGAACCACACCGGCTCGCACAAGATCAACAATTGCATCGGCCAGATCCTGCTCGCCAAGCGCATGGGCAAGACGCGGATCATCGCCGAGACCGGCGCCGGCCAGCACGGCGTGGCGTCCGCCACCGTCGCCGCCCGCTTCGGCCTGCCCTGCGTGGTCTATATGGGCGCGACCGATGTCGAGCGTCAGGCGCCGAACGTGTTCCGCATGCAGCTTCTGGGCGCCGAGGTGAAGCCGGTGACGGCCGGCCACGGCACGCTGAAGGACGCGATGAACGAAGCGCTGCGCGACTGGGTCACCAATGTCGAGGACACCTATTACCTGATCGGCACGGCCGCGGGTCCGCACCCCTATCCGGAAATGGTGCGCGATTTCCAGGCCGTGATCGGCACGGAAGCGCGCGAGCAGATCATGGAGGCCGAGGGCCGGCTGCCGGATCTCGTCATCGCCGCGGTCGGCGGCGGCTCGAACGCGATCGGCATTTTCCATCCTTTCCTCGATGACCCGAGCGTGAAAATCGTCGGCGTAGAGGCGGGCGGCAAGGGGCTTTCGGGCGAGGAGCACTGCGCCTCGATCACCGCCGGCGCGCCGGGCGTGCTCCACGGCAACCGCACCTATCTGCTGCAGGATGGCGACGGCCAGATCAAGGAAGGCCATTCGGTCTCCGCCGGCCTCGATTATCCCGGCATCGGGCCGGAACATTCCTGGCTCAACGATATCGGCCGCGTGAACTATGTGCCGATCATGGATGACGAGGCGCTGGAAGCTTTCCAGCTCATGACAAGGCTCGAGGGCATCATCCCCGCGCTTGAGGCGAGCCACGCGATTGCCGAAATCATGAAGCGCGCGCCGAAAATGGGCAAGGACGAGATCATCCTCGCCAATCTTTCCGGCCGCGGGGACAAGGATGTCCACACGGTGGGCAAGATTCTCGGCATGGAGATGTGAGATAAATGAGCCGGGGGGACGTGATCGAGGAAATGTCGGAACTGGCGGAAGCGCTGTTCGAGATCATCGAGGAAGAGGACGGCGGCGACAACGAGGTGCGTGCCGCGGTGATCAAGGCGCTGGCGCACCAGAACCTGTTCAACATCGAACTGGTCTCGGCGCTGAACGCGCTCGCCTCCGGCGATGATGCCGCCGCCGAAATCGACAGTCTCGTGATGAACATGAAGTCCGTCCACAAGTCGCTGGTCACCGCGATCAGCGCGTGGTCGGACGGAGAAACGGAGTAGGAAGGAAGGTCATGGCGGATAGACTGGCAGAGGCGGAGCTTTATCGCCCGCGCGAGGCCGGTTATCTGACGACGGTCGAGACGGATGACGGCAGGATCAAGCTCAGCGGCGTTTCGGCCGAGGGCGCGCCGGAATTCGCAGATGACGTGCTGGAAGCCGCCATTTCCGTTCTGAGAAGCGCCGCCGCGCCCAAGCCGAATTTCGGCGCCGGGTTTGCGGTGCTTCATCGCGGCGAGGAGGCCTGGTGGCTGCTGTTGCACTGGTGGCTTCCAGGCGGAATCCTCTCTCACGGGCTCTGGCGCGCCGATCTCGGCAGGTCGCCGCCCGATTTTTCGCCCGTCCCGCCCGGCCCGATGGCCTGCGTCTGGGAACTGGGCGTGATTGATTTCGAACGGCGCGCATTCATGGCAACCGCCATGGCCGGCGCACCGCTTGCCGATTATTTCGCATCGACGATGCCACGGAGTAGAGTATGACCGAACGTATGGAAAAACGCTTTGCCGCGCTGAAGGCCGCGGGCCGGCCGGCGCTGATCACCTATTTCATGGGCGGCGATCCGGATTTCGATACATCGCTTGAGATCATGAAGGCGCTGCCGAAGGCGGGCGCGGACGTGATCGAGCTCGGCATGCCGTTTTCCGATCCGATGGCCGATGGCCCGTCGATCCAGATGGCAGGCTTGCGCGCGCTGAAGGGCGGCCAGACGCTGGCGAAGACCCTTGAGCTGGCGCGGGAATTCCGCAAGAGCGATGCCGATACGCCGATCGTGATGATGGGCTATTACAATCCGATCTATATCTATGGCGTCGACAAATTCATCGCCGATGCACTGGCCTCCGGCATTGACGGGCTGATCATCGTCGACCTGCCGCCGGAAATGGATAACGAGCTCTGCATTCCGGCGCTCGATGCCGGACTGAATTTCATCCGGCTGGCGACGCCCACCACCGATGGCAAGCGTCTGCCGGCGGTTTTGAAAAACACGTCCGGCTTCGTCTATTATGTCTCGATGAATGGGATCACCGGCTCGGCGCTGCCGGACCCTTCCAAGGTCGGCGAGGCCGTTTCGCGCATCAAGGCGCATACCGATCTGCCGGTCTGCGTCGGCTTCGGCGTCAAGACCGCCGAACATGCCCGCCTGATCGGAGCTGCTGCCGATGGCGTAGTGGTCGGCACGGCGCTGGTGAACCAGATCGCCGGCAGCCTGACGGCGGACGGCAAGGCCGGCAAGGACACGGTCGACGCGGTTTCGACCTTCGTGAAGGGCCTTTCAAGCGGCGTGCGGGACGCGCGCCTTGCAGCCGCCGAGTAAATCTGGCACACGGCAGGCAAAGAAATTCAGGAGGTTCATGTGGTGAACTGGATTACCAATTACGTGCGGCCGCGGATCAACTCCATGTTTGGCCGCCGCGAGGTGCCCGAGAATCTGTGGATCAAATGCCCCGAAACCGGGGCCATGGTGTTTCATACCGATCTGGAAGAAAACAAGTGGGTGATCCCGTCTTCCGGCTATCACATGAAGATGCCCGCGCGCGCGCGCCTCGCCGATCTGTTCGACAACGGCGCCTATGAAGACCTGCCGCAGCCCAAGGTCGCGCAGGATCCGCTGAAGTTTCGCGACTCCAAGAAATATCTCGACCGGCTGAAGGAAAACCGGGCGAAGACCGAGCAGGAGGACACGATCCTCGCCGGCGTCGGCACGCTCGAGGGTCTGAAGCTCGTTGCCGTGGTGCAGGAGTTCAAGTTCATGGGCGGCTCGCTCGGCATGGCCGCCGGCGAGGCGATCATCCAGGCCTTTCAGCGCGCGCTCGATGAAAAATGCCCGCTGGTGATCTTCCCGGCCTCCGGCGGCGCGCGCATGCAGGAGGGCATTCTCTCCTTGATGCAGATGCCGCGCGTTACCGTGATGATCGAGATGATGCGCGATGCCGGCCTGCCTTACGTGGTGGTGCTGACCAACCCGACCACCGGCGGCGTTTCGGCCTCCTACGCCATGCTCGGCGATCTGCATATCGCAGAACCCGGGGCGGAAATCGGCTTTGCCGGCCGCCGCGTGATCGAGCAGACCATCCGCGAGCAGTTGCCTGACGGGTTCCAGACCGCCGAATACCTGCTGGAGCACGGCATGGTCGACATGGTGGTCAAGCGCCATGACCTGCCGGAAACACTGGCGCGGCTTTTGAAGATCATGACCGGCGCGCCGGCAACGCCGCCGCACGGGCTTCTGGAAGGCCCGCATGCGTCGCAGGCGGAAGCCGAACCGGCGGTGCCGGCAGAGGAAGCACCGGCGCAGCAGGGCTGAGAAAGACGGAGAAGACCCCGCGCCCCAAGGCGGCGGCGGTCTTCACGGTCGGCCATCTCCGGCGGATGATAAGGGCGCGCGAACGCCACGGGCGGGATAGGCCCGCAGAATCGGATCAATCATGGATAACCCCTCATTCGGCGCCGCCGAGCGCGTGATCGAGCACCTGATGCAGCTGCATCCCAAGGGCTTCGATCTGTCGCTGGATCGCATCCGGGTGCTTCTCGAAAAGCTCGGCAATCCGCATCTTTCCCTGCCGCCGGTGATCCATATCGCCGGCACCAACGGCAAGGGCTCGACCACCGCCTTCTGCCGCGCGTTGCTGGAGGCTTCGGGCCTTTCCGTTCATGTCCATTCCTCGCCGCATCTGGTGCGCTGGCACGAGCGGTTCCGCATCGGCGGGCCGGGCGGGGCGAGCGGCTATGTCGACGACACGCTGTTGGCGGAGGCGCTGAGGCGGGTCGAAGCGGCGAATGAGGGCGCCAAGGCGACCGTGTTCGAAATGCTGACGGCGGCGGCCTTCGTGCTGTTTGCCGAAATTCCGGCCGATGTGGTGATCCTGGAGGTTGGGCTGGGCGGGCGCTACGACGCCACCAATATCATCGACAAGCCGGCCGTTTCCGTGGTGATGCCGATTTCGCTCGATCATCAGGCCTATCTCGGCGACCGGGTGGAACTGATCGCGGCGGAAAAGGCGGGGATCATGAAGCCGGGCGTGCCGGTGGTGATCGGCCAGCAGGAATATGAGGCGGCGGAAGAAGTACTGATCGCCAGCGCCGACCGGCTCGGCTGTCCGCTGCATGTCTATGGCCAGGATTTCTCCGCCCATGAGGAGCATGGCCGGCTGGTCTATCAGGATGGCGACGGGCTGATGGACCTGCCGCTGCCGGCGCTGCCGGGCCGGCATCAATATGCCAATGCCGCCGCCGCGATCTCGGCGGTCAAGGCGGCCGGTTTCGCGCTGGACGAAAAGGCCGTCGAAACCGCTATGGGCGCGGTGTTCTGGCCGGCGCGGCTGCAGCGGCTGACGACGGGCGATCTGGTGACGGCGGCGCCCGCGGGCTCCGAAATCTGGCTCGACGGCGGCCACAACCCCGGCGCCGGCGAGGTGATCGCCGAGGCGCTGGCGGGCTTCGAGGAGCGCGACCCGCGCCCGCTCTATCTGGTAATCGGCATGATCAACACCAAGGATCCGTTCGGCTTCTTCGAACATTTCGCGGGCCTTGCGACCTATGTCTACTGCGCGCCAATCAAGGGAACCGAGGCCTCGATCGATCCGGTTGCGCTGGCTTCATCCGCGGCCGATGCCGGGCTTTCGGCCGAGCCGGTCTCCTCGATCGGCGAGGCGCTTGCCGCGATCTGCATGCGCGCGCGCGCCGATCAGCCGCCGCCGCGCATCCTGATCGGCGGCTCGCTCTATTTCGCCGGCAATGCGCTGGCCGAAAACGGCACGCCGCCGCTTTAAATCCGGACGTCCACGCCCTCCGCTTCCAGCTTCTCCAATACCAGTTCGGCGAAGGTCAGCCGGTCGGCGGCGTTTCGGGCGAAGGCAAGCGTCAGCACCTTGCGGCGCGCCGCTGCAAGCTTGTGTTCGGGGGCGGGGCGGATCATCTCCGCGCCATAGCGATCCGCCAGGAGAAGGCCGCAATCCTCGGGGAAGATTTCGAGCGGCACATCGGCATGGGTGGCGAAGAACAGCCGGTCGCAGAAATCGCGGTATTCCGGCCATTTCCGGTCGACGCGGAAATCCTCGATCGAGGTCTTGATCTCGATGATCCAGATCTCGCCCTTTTCCGAAAGGCAGATCAGGTCGGCCCGCCTTCCGCTTCGAAGCGTCATCTCGGCGATCGCGGAAACGCGCATGTGCTTCAGCAGATGCTGGACGCCGCGACGGACCATGATGGCGCGGTCCGACTGGCGACCATCCGCCGTCGGGTTTTTTCCATGCAGATCGACAATCGCCATGGAACTTCCTTTCATGCGATGCATTTTCACAACAGCCCCGCGCCCTCGGGGCGCGATCTAAACCTCCGATCCATGTCAGAGCTTGTGTTGCAACCAATTCTTAACCATAAGCTTCTATCAATTGACCATTATCACCTTTTGTTCCACGCCGTGAGACCGTCCATGCACATTCGATCCCTTTTTCTGGCAATCTCGCTGACGAGCCTGCTCGCCGCCGCCGGCTGCACCACCACCAACAGTTCGTCGACGACGATGGCCCCGATCTCCGCCTATGCGGCCACGAATGACAATGGCGTGGACCTGCCGCGCGTGCCGATCACCCAGGTCGACGACAAGTATCGCCGCCAGATCATCAATTACGAGACGGATGAAGCACCCGGCACGATCATCGTCGATACCAAACAGCGGCTGCTCTATCTGGTGCTGGAAGACGGCAAGGCCGTGCGCTACGGCATCGGTGTCGGCCGGGACGGTTTCCGCTGGTCGGGCGAGGCCTATATCGGCCGCCGCGCCGAATGGCCGACCTGGTATCCGCCGCAGGCAATGATCAAGCGCCAGCCGGAGCTGAAGGAATATGCCGGTGGCATGGATGCGGGCATCATGAACCCGCTCGGCGCCCGTGCGCTCTATCTCTACAAGAACGGCAATGACACCCTGTTCCGCATCCACGGCAATCCGGACTGGACCTCGATTGGCCAGGCCGTTTCCTCCGGCTGCATCCGCATGATCAACCAGGACATCATCGACCTCTACGCCCGCGTCGACCCCGACAAGCGCACAAAGGTGGTTGTGCTCGAAGGCTGAGTGGAACTGGAAGGGCGCTGACGGCAAACACGCTCGGGGCCACATTCCCGACGCCCTCGTGTCCTTCGCGCTACGCCACGCTCTCATGAGTCATGCTCGGACTTGATCCGAGCATCCAGGCCGCACGGTGGGCGTCGCCTGGACCCTCGGGTCGAGCCCGAGGGTGACCCGAGAAAATCGAGATTCCGATTAAAAAGGCGGCTCCAATACGGGGCCGCCTTTTATTTTTTGTGACGTTCGCAGGCCGCTGTCTGACGGCGGCCTCGCAAATGGCCTCAGTAACGATAATGTTCCGGCTTGAACGGGCCTTCCGGCGTCACGCCGATATAGGCGGCCTGTTCTTCCGAGAGAACGGTCAGCTTAGCGCCGAGCTTGTCGAGATGCAGGCGCGCGACCTTTTCGTCGAGATGCTTCGGCAGGACGTGAACCGTGTTCTCGTACTTGGCGTGGTTCTGGAAGATTTCCATCTGGGCCAGCACCTGGTTGGTGAACGACGCCGACATCACGAAGGAGGGGTGGCCGGTGGCGTTGCCGAGGTTCAGGAGACGACCTTCCGAAAGCAGCAGGATGCGCTTGCCGTCGGGAAACGAGATCATGTCGACCTGCGGCTTCACATTGGTCCAGGTGTAGTTGCGCAGCGAGGAAATCTGGATCTCGTTGTCGAAATGGCCGATATTGCCGACGATCGCCATATCCTTCATCTCGCGCATATGCTCGATGCGGATGATGTCCTTGTTGCCGGTGGTGGTGACGAAGATATCGGCGGTCGCGACGACGTCTTCCAGAAGCACGACCTCATAGCCGTCCATGGCGGCCTGCAGCGCGCAGATCGGATCGGCTTCGGTTACCTTCACGCGCGCGCCGGCGCCCGAAAGCGAGGCGGCGGAGCCCTTGCCGACATCGCCGTAACCGCAGACGACGGCGACCTTGCCGGCCATCATCACGTCGGTGGCGCGGCGGATGCCATCAACCAGCGATTCCTTGCAGCCATATTTGTTGTCGAATTTCGACTTGGTGACCGAGTCGTTGACGTTGATCGCCGGGAAGGGGAGCTGGCCCTTCTTGGCGAGCTGATAGAGCCGGTTGACTCCGGTGGTAGTTTCCTCGGTAACGCCGAGAAGCGCCTCGCGCTGTTTGGTGAAGAAGCCGGGCGAGGCTTCCATGCGCTTCTTGATCTGCGCGAACAGCACTTCCTCTTCTTCCGAGCCGGGTTTGGACAGCACATCCTCGCCAGCCTCGGCGCGCGCGCCGATCAGGATATACATGGTGGCGTCGCCGCCATCATCGAGGATCATGTTGGACTGGCCGCCATCGGCCCACTGGAAGATCTGGTCGGTATAGGACCAGTATTCGGCAAGCGTCTCGCCCTTGACGGCATAGACCGGAATGCCGGCGGCGGCGATCGCGGCGGCGGCATGGTCCTGGGTGGAGAAGATGTTGCAGGAGGCCCAGCGCACATCGGCGCCGAGCGCCGTCAGCGTCTCGATCAGCACCGCGGTCTGGATCGTCATGTGCAGCGAGCCGGAAATGCGCGCGCCCTTTAGCGGCTGGCTGTCACCGAACTCCGCGCGCGCGGCCATCAGGCCCGGCATTTCGGTTTCGGCAATGTCGATTTCCTTGCGGCCATAATCGGCCAGCGCGATATCGGCGACGAGATAGTCGTTGGTGGTGCTCATCTGAAACTCCGGAAACATTTCGGCAGGACGAGCGCAACCGGCACCCGCAATTTGCCTGTTCATCTGTTCCGTACCTATCAGCCTTGGCGAAAACTGGCAAGAAAGACATAAAGGTTTGTTTATGTCTTTCTGTCGACGCTTATGCGAGGGCCTTGAGTTGGTCGCGGCAGGCCTGCAGGATTTCCAGCCGGCGATACTGACGGGCATAGTAATCCGCGAGTGCGGGATCGGGCGCGATCTCGACCGGCGTCGCCTGCATGGTTCGCGCGGCCGCACCGAGATCGGGGGCGAGGCCGGCGGCGGTTGCGGCGTGGATGGCGGAGCCGAGCAGGACGACGTCCTCGGTCGGCGAGACCAGCACCGGCAGGCCGGTGGCATCGGCGTAAAGCCGGGTCAGCAGCGGGTTGCGCCTGTGGCCGCCGGCCAGATGCAGACGCGTTGCGGCGATGCTGTTTTCGGAAAGCAGGGCAAGAATCTGCTTCAGCGACAGGGCGATCGCCACCGAGGCGCGCCAGTAGAGCCGGCAGAGCCCGTCGAAACTGCCGTCGAGCGTCAGCCCGGCGACCATGCCGGTCATCGAGGCATCGGCGAAGGGGGAACGGCTGCCGTGAAAATCGGGAAGGATATCGAGACCATCGGCAAAGCCCGGGCCGCGCTCGGCAATCATGTCCCCGATCCGGGCAATCACCCTGCCATGCTGCTCCTCGGTGGCAATGCCGCCGGCGCTGTGGACCTCCAGCAGATGGTTGAGCAGGCCGCCGGTTGCCGATTGCCCCGCCTCGAACAGCCAACGCGCAGGATAAAGCGCGGAAAAATAGGGCCCCCAGAGGCTTGGCGCGAAGACGGGCCGGCTTTCATAGCCGACGATGCAGCTTGATGTGCCGCCGATGAGCGCCAGTTCGCCATCGCCTTTCATGTCCGGCGGCGGCAGCGCGCCGAGCGCGCCGGCATAAGCGTCGATCAGGCCGGCCGCGACCACCGCCTCGCCATCAAGGCCAAGGTCGCGCGCCGCCGCTGTCGTCAGCCGGCCCGCGGCATCGCCGGGCACCAGAATGAATTCCGGGATTCCCGCCTTTTCACGCAGATCGGTGAGATCGGCCTTTTCCAGAAGACCGAGCGGCCAGGGAAGGACGTGGTCGCCGCGATAGAACCATTTGGCCGAAAGCGTGGTGAGCGAGCGGCGGTTGTTGCCGGTGGCGCGGAAGGTGAGGTAGTCGGCGAGATCGAAGATGCCGCCGGCCCGTTCCCAGAGGTCCGGCCGGTTGCGCTTCAGCCATGCGAGTTTCGGCACCTGCATTTCCGGTGAGACCGAACCGCCGGAATGGAGCACGGCCTCATGGTCGAACCCGCTGAGTTCTGCCGCCTCGGCAGCGGCGCGGTGATCGAACCAGGCGATGGTGTCGAATGCGCCGGTCTCGTCCTCGGAAAGCACAAGCGGCCGGCCATCGCGGCCCAGAAGCACCAGCGAGCAGGTGGCGCCGAAGGCAAGGCCCGCGATTCGCTCCGGCGCGATATCGGCTGCCGCGCGAGCCGCCTTCACGGCCTCCGCTGTCGCCTGCCATATGTCTTGCGAGGAATATTCGCCGCGCCGGGGCGCCGGGCGTTTCAGGCGCAGTGGTGCTGCCGCGCGGGCAAGCATCGCGCCGGCAGCGTCGAAAACGGCGGCCCTGACGCTTGCCGTGCCGACATCGACCGCAATCACATGATCGCGCATCCGGTCGCTCCCACCCTTGATTTCCTGTCAGACTTTTGCCGCACGTTGGACGAGATTGTCCATGGCGTCAAACATTAGGTCGGGGTGAAGCGCCGCAATCTGCTCGCGGTAGCCGGGCGAACGGGCATGGGTGGCGCCGAGATAGGCGAAGACCCGCATGCCTGCCGCCTTTGCCGCGGCAATGCCTGCCGGGCTGTCCTCGATCACCAGGCATTCCTGCGGCGGCCGGTCCATCCGGCCTGCGGCAAAGAGGAAGAGATCGGGCGCGGGCTTGCCGTTCTCCACCATCGAGGCGGAGAAGATCGGCGGTTCGAACCGGGGCAGAAGGCCGGCGATCTCAAGCGAAAGCCGGATTCGCTCGGGCTGGGAGCTGGAGGCGACGCAAAAATCGTAACTTGTCGCCTCCAGCTCGGCCCAGGCCGCCGCAATGCCATTTGTCGGTTTCAGTTCGGCGCGGAACCGGGCATAGAGGTCGCGCCTCAGCCCTTCCAGGAACCCGTCGCCGAGCGTCGCGCCGTAATCCTGCTTGACGATCGCGAGCATGGTGGCAAGCGAGCGGCCGAGAAACAGCCGCCGCGCATCCTCGTCACAGATGCTGATGCCCTCGGTGGCGAGCGCCTCCCTCAAGACCGCGAGCGAAATCGGTTCGCTGTCGACCAGCACCCCGTCGCAATCGAAAATGATGAGCGGCTTTACGGGCATATGGCTCCTGATGGTGGCGTTACTCCAGATCGCCCTCGATATAGCGTTTCAGCGTCGCGGCCGTGCCGTTGGCACGCAGGCTTTCAAGCGCACCGGTGAACCGCTTCACGAATTGCGGATTATCGGCGACGGCGCCGAAAATGTCACGCTCTTCGAGGAAGCGGGTCGGCTTTTCCCGCGAGGCAAGTGCGGCGGCATGGAGCCGGTCGGCAGCCTCGTCGTTGAACTTGATTTTGCGGCCGCTATCGGACGTGCCCTCGAAATAGCGGCACCACAGCGCCGAGACTAGCGCCAGGCCGGTGACATCGAGGCCCTTCTCCAGCCGAACGGCTGTCGACGGCAGCACGAATTTCGGCTGGCGGTTGGAGCCGTCGAGCGCCAGACGCTCGATCGTGTCGCCGATCTTGGGGTTGGCGAAGCGCCGCGCGATCAGCTCGTAATATTCAGTGAGATCGGTATCGGGCACAGGCGGCACGATCGGGATGATCTCGTCCTTTTCGAGCTTTTCCAGGAAGGCGGCGATCAGCTCGTTCTCCATCGCCTCGTGGACGAAATGGATGTCGAGCAGTTCGCCCGGATAGGCGATCGCGGCGTGGCCGCCGTTCAGGATCCTGAGCTTCATGATCTCGTAGGGGCTGACATCGTCCACGAAAGTGACGCCCACCTCTTCCAGCGCGGGCCGGCCGAGCGGAAAGTCATCCTCCAGCACCCACTGCCGGAACTCCTCGCAGAACACCGGCCAGTTGTCGGCAATGCCGTATTCTTCCGCGGCGATCTTTCGCTCGCGCTCGCCGGTGGCCGGCGTGATGCGGTCGACCATGGCATTGGGGAAGGCGACGTTTTCGCGGATCCAGACGGCGAAATCCGGGTCGGAAAGTTCTGCAAGGCCGGACACCGTGGCCTTGGTGACCGCGCCATTATGGGGAATGTTGTCGCAGCACATGACCGTAAACGCCGGAAGGCCCGCCGCGCAGCGCTTCTTCAGGCCGGTGATGATCAGGCCGAACGCGGTCTTCGGCTGATCCGGGTTGTTGCCATCTGCGACGATTGCCGGATGTTTGGGGTCGAACTTCCCTGTTGCCGGATCGATGAAATAGCCGCCTTCGGTCACCGTCAGCGAGACGATCCGGATCGCCGGATCGGCGAGCTTTGCGATCATCGCGTCAAAATCCGGCGGCGCGATCATGTCGATCATCGCGCCGGTAATTGTGGCGCTGCTGGCATGGGCTTCCTGATCGACCACCGTGGTCAGGAAATCCTGGTCCTTCAGCACGTCGCGCATCCTGGCATCGCCCGGCATCACGCCGGCGCCGATGATCGCCCAGTCGTGATCGCGGCCCTTGTTGAAGAGCTCGTGCAGATAGACCGCCTGATGGGCGCGGTGAAAATTGCCGACGCCGAAATGGACAATGCCCGGCGAAAGATCGTCGCGCGCATAGGTCGGCACCGCCGCCTTGTCGGCGTGGTCCTTGAGTGTGCTGAGTGAAAGTGCCTTGGTCATTGTCCTGTCCGATTTTCGCATTCCGGGGCGGGCGCAGCCGGTGGCGCCCGCCGTTTTCTCTGCGCGTCCCCGCCGTCTAGAGCGCCAGGCCCTTGTCGTCGAAGCGGTAGATGCGCTCCGGATCGGGGGTGACATAGACGACGTCGCCATGGCGCACCGGGAAGTCGCCATTGGCGCGGGCGGTGAGCTGGCCGATGCCGTCGACATCGATATGCAGGAAGGTGTCGGAGCCCAGATGCTCGGCGACCACGACCTTGCCCTGCCAGGTGCCGCTCTCGGTCGACAGCGTCAGATGTTCCGGCCGGACGCCGATCGTGTGGGCCTTGTAGCCTTCCGCATCCTTGCCGGTGACGAAGTTCATCTTCGGCGAGCCGATGAAGCCGGCGACGAACAGGTTGGCGGGCTTGCGGTAGAGCTCCAGCGGCGAGCCGACCTGTTCGATATTGCCGGCGCGCAGCACCACGATCTTGTCGGCCATGGTCATGGCCTCCACCTGGTCATGGGTCACGTAGATCGAGGTGGCATCGAGCTGCTGGTGCAGTTCGGTGATCTCGAGGCGCATGTTGACCCGGAGCGCGGCGTCGAGGTTCGACAGCGGCTCGTCGAACAGGAAGCATTCCGGATTGCGCACGATCGCCCGGCCGATCGCCACGCGCTGGCGCTGGCCGCCGGAAAGCGCGCGCGGCTTGCGCTCCAGATAATCGGTGAGGTTCAGGATCTTCGCCGCGTCCTCGACCTTGCGGTCGATCTCGGCCTTGTCGACATTCGCCATCTTCAGCGGGAAGCCGATATTGTTGCGAACGCTCATATGCGGATAGAGCGCGTAGGACTGGAACACCATGGCGAGACCGCGCTTTGCCGGCGGCTTGTCGGTGGCGTCCTCGCCGTCGATCAGAATGCGCCCGCCGGTGACGTCCTCCAGTCCCGCGATCAGGCGCAGAAGCGTGGATTTGCCGCAGCCCGAGGGGCCGACGAAGACGACGAATTCACCCTCGTTGATTTCGAGGTCGATCGAAGGGATGACCGCGTGCTCGCCGAAGTGCTTGGAAACTTTTTCAAGTCTGATGCTGCCCATTGGTCCTGTCCTTATTTAACCGCGCCGAAGGTGAGCCCGCGCACGAGCTGCTTCTGCGAAAACCAGCCGAGAATGATGATCGGCGCAATCGCCATGGTCGAGGCCGCGGAAAGCTTGGCGTAGAACAGGCCTTCCGGGCTCGAATAGGAAGCGATGAAGGCTGTGAGCGGCGCTGCTTTCGAGGCCGTCAGGTTCAGCGTCCAGAACGCTTCGTTCCAGGCAAGGATGATGTTGAGAAGAAGGGTGGAGGCAATGCCCGGGATCGCCATCGGCGTCAGCACATAGATGAGCTCCTTGCCGAGCGTTGCCCCGTCCATCCGGGCGGCTTCGAGAATCTCGCCCGGGATTTCCTTGAAGTAGGTGTAGAGCATCCACACCATGATCGGCAGGTTGATCAGCATCATCACCACGATCAGGCCGGTGCGGGTGTCGAGCAGGCCGAGATCGCGGAAGATGATGTAGATCGGCACCAGCACGCCGACCGCCGGAAGCATCTTGGTGGAGAGCATCCAGAGCAGCACGTCCTTGGTGCGCGGCGTCGGCGAAAACGCCATCGCCCAGGCGGCCGGCACGGAGATCAGAAGGCCGATCACCGTGGAACCCAGCGAGATCGCCACCGAATTCCAGAAATGGTGGAAATAGTTCGAACGCGCCTGCACCTCGACATAGTTTTCCAGCGTCCACTGGAAGAACAGGAAGGAGGGCGGGGAGGCGACGGCCTCGCCCTCGGTCTTGAAGCTTGTCAGAAAGGTCCACAGGATCGGGAAGAAGATCAGCAGCGCGATCAGCCATGCCAATGCGGTGAAAGCGACCTTCTTCTGCGTTGTTACCTGGCGTGCCATCGTCAGTCCTCCAGATTTTTGCCGATCATGCGAACCAGGAAGATCGCAACGATATTGGCGAGAATGACGGCGATGATACCGCCGGCGGACGCTCCCCCGACGTCGAACTGCAGCAGTGCCTGCATGTAGACGAGGTAGGTGAGGTTGGTGCTTTCCGTGCCGGGGCCGCCATTGGTGGTGACCAGGATTTCGGCGAAGATCGAAAGCAGGAAGATCGTCTCGATCAGCACGACCACGGTGATGGCGCGCGCCATATGCGGCAGGATGATGTAGATCAGACGGTTCCAGGCATTGGCCCCGTCCATCTCGGAGGCTTCCTTCTGCTCCTCCGACAGCGACTGCAGCGCCGTCAGCAGAATGAGGGTTGCGAAAGGCAGCCATTGCCATGTGACGATCAGCCCGATCGACATCAGCGGGATCGACGATAGAAAGTCGACCGGCTGGATGCCCAGGAACCGCGCCAGCGAGGCGAACAGCCCGTTCACCGGATTCATCAGCATGTTCTTCCACACCAGCGCCGAAACGGTGGGCATGACGAAGAACGGCGCGATCACGAGGATACGCACGATGCCCTGGCCGAAGATCGGCTGATCGAGCAGCAGCGCCAGCGCGATGCCGCCGACAACGGTGGCAATCAGAACGCCGCCCACCAGCATCAGCGTATTGCCGATGGCCTGGAAGAAGGCCGGGTCCGTCAGGAAGAAGCGGTAATTCATGAAGCCGGCGAAGCTTTCCGTCCCCGGCATCAGAAGATTGTAGCGCAGGAACGAGAAGTAGATCGTCATCGACAGCGGTATGATCATCCACAACAAGAGCAGAATGACCGAGGGCGCCATCATCAGCCGCGCTGCATTTTTGGTATGGGTCGTCGCCATTTCGGTGTTTCCCCGCAAAGTGGATCGTCAGGCCGCCCTCAGGCGCCGTAAGCCCGTACGTTGCGCATCCTTCCCTGTCCGGCCGGGAAAGGCCGTTCATCGGTGCGCCAAAACCGGATTGGCCGCCGTCACTTCATGCGCGGCGGCCGTCATCATGTCGGCTTGAACTCCGAAGGCGACCGGACCCTTGAGCCCGGCCGCCCCGCGGAGGAAGGTTACTTGATGTAGCCGGCCTTCATCATTTCGCGCTGGGTGAGCTGCTGCGCGTTGTTGAGGGCCTGTTCGGCGGAGACGTTGCCGGCAAGGGCTGCCGAGAACTGCTGGCCGACGGCGGTGCCGATACCCTGGAATTCCGGGATCGAGACGAACTGCGCGCCGGTATAGGGAATCTCCTGAACCGAAGGCTTGTTGGTGTCGACCGCGTTGATCGATTCCAGTGTCATTTCGGCGAAGGGCGCCGCCTCTTGGTAGTCCGCGTTCTCGTAGAGCGAGGTGCGGGTGCCGGGAGGCGTCGCGCGCCAGCCGTCCTGCTCCGCCACCAGATCGGTGTAGTGCTTGGACGTCGCCCAGGCGACGAATGCCTTGGCCGCATCAGCCTTCTGCGTGGATGCCGGAATGGCGAGGTTCCACGACCACAGCCAGTTGCCGCGATTGCCGAGATCGCCCTTTTCCGGGAACAGGGCAAAGCCGACAGAATCGGCGACCTTGGATTCATCCGGATCGGTCACGAACGAGGCGGCGACGGTGGCGTCGATCCACATGCCGCACTTGCCCTGCTGGAACAGCGCCAGGTTCTCGTTGAAGCCGTTGGAGGACGCGCCGGGCGGACCATAATTGTTCATCATGTCCAGATAGTCGGTGAGCGTCGCCTTCCACTCTTCGGTGTCGAATTGCGGCTTCCATTCCATGTCGAACCAGCGCGCGCCGTAGGAGTTGGACATGGCGCCGAGGAAGGCCATGTTCTCGCCCCAGCCGGCCTTGCCGCGCAGGCAGATGCCGTAAATGCCGTTGTCCTTGTCGGTCATCGCCTTGGCCGCGGCCTTGATCTCTTCCCAGGTCGGCTCGGCCGGAATGGTCACGCCGGCCTTTTCGGCCAGATCCGTGCGGTACATCACCATGGCGCTTTCGCCGTAGAACGGCGCGGCATAGAGCGTGCCGTCGACGGAAAGGCCGCCGGCGATGGCCGGCAGAAGATCGGCGGCGTCGTAATCGCCGGGCAGATCGGTGAGCGGCAGAAGCCAGTCCTGCTTGGCCCAGATCGGCACTTCGTAATTGCCGATGGTCAAGACGTCATACTGACCGCCCTTGGTGGCGATATCGGTGGTGACCTTCTGGCGCAGCACGTTTTCTTCAAGCGTGACCCATTCGAGGTCGATATCCGGATGATCCTTGGTGAAATCGTCGGTGAGCTTCTGCATGCGGATCATGTCGCCGTTGTTGACGGTGGCGATGGTCAGCGTCTCAGCAGAAGCAACGCCGGTCAGGGCGACCAGCGAGCAAGCGGCGAGCAGCATCGAATGAAGTTTCATACTCGTTCCTCCCTCAGAATTGAGCAATAGCTTACGATGTGGGCAATTACTCACCAGAATGACGCGCTCTGTCAAGTGGGCGAATGCTCATACTTTGGGCGAATGCCGCAATACGCTTGTTTCGAAAGGGTAATTTTTTGGCGTGGAAGGGACGCCCTGCGGCGCGGTCGTTGGCGGATGAACGACCGGGAGGATTGACGTTTAACCGGCGTCGCCGGATATTCCTGATCTTCTATCTTTGCCAAGGCGGGCTAACGGAAAGCCGGATCAGACTGCTGACAAAGCACCAAGCTTTGACCATCATGTGTCATCACCCTTCGTTCTTGTATCATGAGCGGGCTTTATCCGAGCATCCGGACAGCTTAAGCCACTGAAATTGCAAGAACTTATGACGAGTCCTCGCCGGGCGACCTGAATCCTCGGATCAAGTCCGAAGATGACCCGGAATGCAGGAAATGTTTGTCAGCAAATTGAGGCGGCGCACGCGCCGCCCCGTCCTCAGATATCCAGATTGGCCACCGAGAGCGCGTTGTCCTGGATGAAGTCGCGGCGGGGTTCCACTTCGTCGCCCATGAGGCGGGAGAACAGGCCGTCGGCGCTGGTGGCGTCGTTGACCTTGACCTGCAGCAGCGAGCGGACATTGGGGTCCATCGTGGTTTCCCAGAGCTGCTCGGCATTCATCTCGCCAAGGCCCTTGTAGCGCTGCATGGTCAGCCCCTTGCGGCCGGCCTCGAACACGGCTTCCAGCATGGCGCGCGGGCCATAGATCGTGAGATCGCCATTCTTGCGCTTCAGGAGCGGCGGCTTTTCGTAGACCTCGAACAGGCGCTTCTGGAGCTGGTCGATATAGCGGGCGTCGGCCGAGCCGATCAGGCCCATGTCGATATTGGCGACTTCTTTGACGCCGCGCACCGTGCGCTCGAAGCGCAGACCGCCGTCCTCGCGCACGAAGCCTTCCCAGCCGCGTTCGGTTTCTTCCGCGATCATGTCGAGCCGGGCGGCGATATCGGCGGCAAGCCTTGTGGCCTCGGCCGGATCGGTAACCCGCTCGGCATTCAGCGCGCCGGCAATCGCCGCCTGCTCCACCACCGCGCGGTCATAGCGCGAATGGATGCCTTCCATCAGGTTGCGCATCCGGATCGCGTCGACGATCGCCTGTCTGAGGTCGGGCCCGGCGCGCACCTCGCCGGAGCCGAGCTCCAGCGACGCATCCTCGAGGCCCTGGTCGATCAGGTAATCCTCGAGCGCCTGCTCGTTCTTCAGATACTGCACCGACTTGCCGCGCGTGACCTTGTAGAGCGGCGGCTGGGCGATGTAGAGATGGCCGCGCTCGATCAGCTCCGGCATCTGCCGGAAGAAGAAGGTGAGCAGCAGGGTGCGGATATGCGCGCCGTCGACGTCAGCATCGGTCATGATGATGATCTTGTGATAGCGCAGCTTGTCCGGATTGTATTCGTCCTTGCCGATGCCGGTGCCAAGTGCTGTAATCAGCGTGCCGATTTCCTGGCTCGACAGCATCTTGTCGAAGCGCGCGCGCTCGACATTCAGGATCTTGCCGCGTAGCGGCAGGATCGCCTGGGTCTCGCGCGAACGGCCCTGCTTGGCGGAACCGCCAGCGGAATCACCCTCCACCAGCACCAGCTCGGACTTGGCCGGATCGCGGTTGGAACAGTCGGCAAGCTTGCCGGGCAGCGAGGCGATATCGAGCGCGCCCTTGCGCCGCGTCAGTTCGCGCGCGCGGCGTGCGGCCTCGCGGGCGGTCGCGGCCTCGGCGATCTTGGTGACGAGAATGCGCGCCTCGTTCGGATGCTCCTCCAGCCACTGGCCGAGCGCGTCATTCACGCAGCTTTCGACAACCGGGCGAACCTCGGAGGAAACCAGCTTGTCCTTGGTCTGCGACGAGAATTTCGGATCCGGCACCTTCACCGAGAGTACCGCCGTCAGCCCCTCGCGGCAGTCTTCGCCCGAAAGCGTCACCTTCTCGCGCTTCAGGATGCCGGACGTGTCGGCATAGGACACCATCTGCCGGGTCAGCGCGCCGCGGAAACCGGCCATATGGGTGCCGCCGTCGCGCTGGGGGATGTTGTTGGTGAAGCAGAGCACGTTTTCGTGGTAGCTGTCGTTCCACCACATCGCGACCTCGACGGTGATCCCGTCCTTCTCGGTGGAAATCGCGATCGGTTCGCTCACCAGCGGCTTCTTGGCGCGGTCGAGATAGGCGACGAAGGCGGCCAGCCCGCCATCGTAATGCATTTCCTTGGAGACCGGCTCGGCATGGCGGTTGTCGGTCAGAAGAATGCGCACGCCGGAATTCAGGAAGGCGAGCTCGTGCAGGCGCTTTTCCAGCGTGTCATAGTCGAACTCCACCATGGTGAAGGTTTCGGAGCTCGGCATGAAGGTGAGCTCGGTGCCCGTCTCATCGCCGGCATCGCCGATCACTTCCAGCGGTTTGTCGGCCACGCCGTGGGTAAACGAAATCTCGTGCAGCTTGCCATTGCGCTTGATCTTCAGCTTCAGCCAGACGGACAGCGCATTGACCACCGAAACGCCGACGCCATGCAGCCCGCCGGAGACCTTGTAGGAATTCTGGTCGAACTTGCCGCCGGCATGGAGCTGGGTCATGATCACTTCGGCCGCCGAGATGCCCTCGCCGGTGTGAATGTCGGTCGGAATCCCGCGGCCATTGTCGGTCACCGAGACCGAACCGTCGGGATTGAGCGTCACGGTCACCAGATCGGCATGACCGGCCAGCGCCTCGTCGATCGCGTTATCGACCACCTCATAGACCATGTGGTGCAGCCCGGAGCCGTCATCGGTATCGCCGATATACATGCCCGGCCGCTTGCGCACGGCATCCAGCCCCTTGAGAACCTTGATCGAATCAGCGCCGTATTCGGCGGGAACGCCGACGGCAATTTCTGGGGTTTCGCTCATAAACAGGTCTTTCCAAACGTGTTGGAGTGTGGGCGCAAAACATTGGCGCCGAATCACTGCCGTTTTCAGGCACCGATCCTAGGGGAAAAGCCCTTTTCACTCAAATCGATGGGGCCTCTTTTACAGTCAAATTGGGGATAAGCCCAGCCCGTTTCAATGGCGGGCGCGCGCAAGTGGGGCGGGATGCAAAAATCGCCGATCCCGAAACGGGAAATTTCCGGCGAACCGGGGGCGCGGCCAGATAATTCTTGTGTATGCTATCGTTATGAACCGGCGGCGCACTATCTGAAAGTGGGGTCGCCATTCACCATCGCCCCCGGACAATGCCGGGCGGTGGCGAAGCGGCAGCTTCCTTGCCGGTCGCCAAAGATGCGGCCGGACGAATTTTCGCGGCTGCGCCGTTTGCGGGGGTGAGACCCCAAGGCGCGGCAACCGGCCCGGGACGGGCCGTTCCTAGAGAGAGGGAACCGATATGAACCGACTTCTCACCCTGACCGGCGCACTGGCGATCGCCGCGCTCGCCGCCGTCCAGACCGCCGCCGCCGCGCCCGTGGTGGTCTCCTCCAAGATCGACACCGAGGGCGGCGTTCTCGGCAACATCATCCTTCAGGCGCTGCAGGCCAACGACATCCCGACGGAAAACAAGATCCAGCTCGGCGGCACCCCGATCGTGCGTCAGGCGATTACCGAAGGCCAGATCGACATCTATCCCGAATATACCGGCAATGCCGCCTTCTTCTACAACAAGGCCGATCTGCCGGTATGGAAGAATGCCGAGGAAGGCTATGAAGAGGCCAAGAAGCTCGATTATGACGCCGAGAAGATCGTGTGGCTGACGCCGGCCAACGCCAACAACACCTGGGCAATCGCGATCCGTCAGGAAATCGCCGAGGACAACAATCTGACCGACCTTTCCGAACTCGGCAAATACATCGCCGATGGCGGCGACATCAAGCTCGCGGCTTCCTCCGAATTCGTGACCTCGCCTTCGGCGCTGCCGGCCTTCGAGAAGGCCTACAACTTCCACCTGGAGTCCGACCAGCTGATCACCCTTTCGGGCGGCGATACGGCGGCAACGATCGCGGCCGCCGCCAAGCAGACCTCCGGCGCCAATGCCGCCATGGTCTATGGCACCGATGGCGGCATCGCGCCCTCCGGCCTGAAGGTGATGGACGACGACAAGGGCGTGCAGCCGGTCTATCTGCCGACTCCAATCATCCGCGAGGCGCGTCTTGAGGAATATCCGCAGATCGCCGAGATCCTGAAACCGGTCTTCGAGGCGCTCGACCTTGAAACCCTGCAGGACCTCAACGGCCGCGTCCAGGTCGGCGGCGAACCGGCCGATGCGGTTGCCAAGGAGTTCCTGACGCTGAACGGGTTCGTGAAGTAAGGCCAGGTTTTTTGGACCTAACCGCAAAGCCCCCAATAGTTTCCCCTCACGGGCAGGGGTATCGCAGCTTGCTCCCAATACTCTCTCCCGCTTGCGGGAGAGATGCCCCGAAAGGGGCAGTGAGGGTGAAGCAGCATTTCAAATTGTGAGGGCGTTCGCGGTGAAAGACTCCCCCCTCACTGTCGCTTTCGCGACATCTCTCCCCTCCGGGGCGAGAAGATTGGGGGGCAATGCGGCGATGTCATATGCCATAGCCCTGCCCTCAAGGGGGAGATTGTTTGGAGCAGCATCGCCCCGCCTCAACGGAACAACGACCGAAGGCAGAACATGTCAGCCATCACCGAGACAGAGACCAGCGCGACCGGAAGGCTCGACAAGCTTGGCGTCATCGTTGCGGCGATCGCGCTTGCCGGTCTGTTTCTGCAGCCCTTCGCGCTGTCGCGGGCAAACCGCATCGTTTCCGCCGAGGGCGTCATGCTCTGGGCGGCGATGCCGATGGCGCAGGCGATCGCGCTGATCGCCTTTCTGATGGCCGTGATTGCCGTCATTCTGCTGAAAACCCCGGTGAACCTCAGGCTGGCCGCAGCGGTGGCCGCGATTGCGGTGCTGGCGCTGATGGTCGGTCGCGCCGGCTACTACCTGATGCCGGACGACAATCCCTATGCCCGCGTTTCGCCGGGCGGCGGGTTCTGGATCATGCTGTTTGCGTTTTCGATCGCGATGGCCGATGCGATCGTGCGCAAACAGCTCTCGCCGCTCGCCAGAATCATCTTTCTGCTCGCCGCCATTGCCGCGATCGGGGCGCTGCTGTGGTCGGGGGCGTGGAACGAGCTTTCGATCATCAAGGAATATGAAAACCGCGCCGACGCCTTTTGGCGCGAGGGCCGCATTCACGTGGCGCTCGCCTTCGGATCGCTCGCGGCTGCCACGGTTATCGGCATTCCCATCGGCATATTGTGCTTTCGAACGCCGCCGGTGCGCGCCAGCATTCTGAACGCCCTGAACGTCTTACAGACCATTCCCTCGATTGCGCTGTTCGGCCTTCTGATCGCGCCGCTGGCCTGGATCGGCCGCACCGTGCCGGGGGCGGCAGCACTTGGCATTGCCGGTATCGGCTTTGCGCCGGCGATCGTGGCGCTGTTTGCCTATTCGCTGCTGCCCGTGGTCTCCAACACGGTCGCCGGCCTCGACAGCGTGCCGCGCGATGCTCGCGACGCCGCGCGCGGCATGGGCATGACCGGCCCGCAACTGCTGTTCCAGATCGAGCTGCCGCTCGCCTTTCCGGTGATCCTCACCGGCATCCGCATCGTGCTGGTGCAGAATATCGGGCTCGCCGTGATCGCCGGCCTGATCGGCGGCGGCGGTTTCGGCACCTTCGTGTTCCAGGGCATCGGCCAGACCGCGACCGACCTCGTTCTGCTCGGCGCGCTGCCGGTGGTCGGCATGGCCTTTGCCGCAGCCATCATCCTCGACGCCCTCGTTGAAGTCAGCCAGAAGAAAAGGGTCCGCCGCCCATGATTGAGATCGATGCCGTCACCAAGGTCTATGGCGAGGCGCGGGCCGTGGACAATGTCTCGCTCACCGTCGAGCGCGGCGAACTCGCGGCCATTGTCGGCACGTCCGGCTCCGGCAAGACCACGCTGATGCGGATGATCAACCGGCTCGTGGAGCCCACATCCGGCACGATCCGCATTGACGGGCGCGACAACCGCGATCTGCCGGCCTATGAGCTGAGACGCGGTATCGGCTATGCGATCCAGGGCCACGGCCTGTTTCCGCACCGCTCGGTGGCCGAAAACATCGCGACCGTGCCGAAACTGCTCGGCTGGGACCGCAAGAAGCGCGATGCCCGAGTCGACGAGCTGCTGTCGCTCTTCAACCTCGAGCCCGAGCTTTATCGCGACCGCATGCCGCAGGAGCTTTCCGGCGGCCAGAAGCAGCGCATCGGCGTGGCCCGGGCGCTTGCCGCCGAGCCGGCGCTGCTGTTAATGGACGAGCCCTTCGGCGCGCTCGACCCGATCATCCGCGCCAAGGCGCAGGAGGACCTGCTCAAGATCCAGCGACAGTTCTCGACCACCGTGGTGCTCGTCACCCACGACATGGACGAGGCGATCCTGCTCGGCCACCGGATCGGCGTGATGCATGAGGGCAAGCTTTTGCAATATGCGCCGCCCGCAGAAATCATCGCCCATCCGGCCTCCGACTTCGTCAACGAACTGCTCGGCACCGGCGACAAGGCCTTCCGCATGCTGTCGCTGACGGCGGCGTCGAAAATGGTGGAGGCAGGCCCGGCCGAAGGTCCCCCCATCGCCGATACCGCGAGCCTAAGGGATGCGCTGGCGCAGATTCTCTGGTCCGGACGCGACGCCGTGCCGGTGGAACGCGACGGCGTCGTCATCGGCCGCATCACCCGCGAGAAACTGTTGCAGCGGGCGGAAGGTCCGGCTTCATGAAGCTTGCCATGCTCACAAGGCTGGCGCTTCTGGCGCTGCTCGTGACCTTCATCGTCACGCCCGAGACCTTCGCGCCGGTGTTCGCGCCGTTCACGCAGAACAACGCGCCGGCGATCTACACCCAGTCCAGCATATTGTCGCTCACGCTCAGCCATCTGGCGCTGGTGGGGCTGGCGACGCTCGCCGCGACGCTGTTTTCCGTGAGCCTCGCCATCATCGTCACCCGGCCCTTCGGCGTCGAATTCCTGCCGCTGTCGCGCTCGATCGCCAATATCGGCCAGACCTTTCCGCCGGTCGCCGTGCTGGCGCTGGCCGTGCCGATCTTCGGCTTCGGGCCGATCCCGACGCTGATCGCGCTGTTTCTCTACGGGTTGCTGCCGATCTTCGAAAACGCGCTGACGGGGCTGACCAACCTGCCGGGCAATGTCTCCGAGGCAGCCCGCGGCGCGGGCATGACGGGCGTTCAGCGGCTGGTGCAGGTGGAATTCCCCCTCGCCTTCCCCGTCATTCTCGCCGGCATAAGGCTTTCGGTGGTGATTTCGCTGGCGACGGCCACGATCGGCTCGACGGTGGCGGCCAAGACGCTGGGCGAGGTCATCATCGCCGGGCTGTTGTCCAACAATACTGCCTTCGTGCTGCAGGGCGGTCTCGTGGTCGGCGTGCTGGCGCTTCTGATCCATGACGGCCTTGTCATGGTCGAACGCGCCATGGCGCGGCGCACCGGCCGGCAGGCGTGAGGGTAGAGGGTTCTGCGCTGTTCTTCAGGACTTTGCGTCCTCGAACCGCTGCCAGATGCCATCCATCGCCTTCGAAAGCGCGCGGTACGCCCCGTCCTCCTTCAGATGCGCCAGAACCTGTTCATTGGTGCCGCCGCGGGTGGCGGATTCCCTGGTGAGCTCGCCAAAAGAGTGTTGCGGCGCGTTTTTCGCGGTGGCGGCAAGCGCATAAAACACCGCGCCGGAAAATTCCCGCGCCTTGTCGGCCGGCACGTTCTTCGCCGCCAGCCAGTCGGCGATCGTCTCGTAATAGGCGAACGCGCCGGCAAGGGTCGCGGTGGCGACGCAGAGCGCCTGATATTCCTCTGCGGTTTCCACCGCGACCGGCGTGCCGAGCGGCTCGAACAGGTCCACCACCTCCTGATGCACCGGATGGATCGGCGTCGGACCGCCATGGAAGGCGACGGCGGGAAGCGGGGTGACCAGCGTGACCTTTTGGGCCGGCGCCGTCAGCTTTTCGATCTGCTCAACGCCATAGGTTGCCATGAACGAGACGACATGATGGGCGGGGCCGAATTTCAGGCCTTGAAGAATATCGACGGCATCCTGCGGGCGCAGCGCCAGGCAGACCATCTCCGCCCCGTCGATGACATCCTGATTGCTGCTCGTGACCGCGACATTGTCGAACCTTTCGGCAAGATCGCGCGCGATCGCCTCATTGCGCGGCGAAACGAGGATCGCGGGCTTCTCACCCTCGACCGTGGAAAGGCCGGTGACCACGGCCCGGGTGATTTCGCCGGTTCCGATAAACCCGATCGTCATGGCGGTCTCCTTTGCTGTTTGGTTCGCAGCATAGAAAGCGCGCGTCGGTTTGGAAACGCCGGGGAAGAAAAAGAAAGGCCGCCGGATGATGCCGGCGGCCAGTCTTTTTAACGCAACCCCGTGATCAGGGGCAGTTGCGACCTCACGCCGCCTTCGACTTGTTCTGGCGGTTTTCGATCAGGTCGTCGACGACGCCGGGATCGGCGAGGGTGGAAGTGTCGCCGAGCGCGCCGAAATCGTCCTCGGCGATCTTGCGCAGGATGCGGCGCATGATCTTGCCGGAGCGGGTCTTGGGCAGGCCGGGGGCGAACTGGATCTTGTCGGGGGTGGCGATCGGGCCGATTTCCGCACGCACCCACTTGATCAGCTCCTGGCGCAGCGCCTCGTCGCCCTCGTGGTCGCTCATCAGGCTGACATAGCAGTAGATTCCCTGCCCTTTGACCGGATGCGGATAGCCGACAACCGCGGCCTCGGAAACATAGTGATGCGAGACCAGCGCGCTTTCGATTTCCGCCGTGCCGAGACGGTGGCCGGACACATTGAGCACGTCGTCGACGCGGCCGGTGATCCAGTAATAGCCGTCCTCGTCGCGCCGGCAGCCGTCGCCGGTGAAATACTTGCCCTTATAGGTGGAGAAATAGGTCTGGATGAAGCGGTTGTGGTCGCCATAGACCGAACGCGCCTGCCCCGGCCAGCTGTCGATGATGCAGAGATTACCGTCGGCCGTTCCTTCCAGCACATTGCCCTCATTGTCGACAAGCTGGGGCTGGACGCCGAAGAACGGCGTGGTAGCCGAACCCGGCTTCAAGGCGGTCGCGCCCGGGAACGGCGTGATCATCATGCCGCCGGTCTCGGTCTGCCACCAGGTATCGACGATCGGGCAGCGCTCCTCGCCAACGACGCGATAATACCATTCCCAGGCCTCCGGGTTGATCGGTTCGCCAACCGAGCCGAGCAGGCGCAGGCTCTCGCGCGAGGATTTCTTGACGAGATCGTCGCCGGCGCCCATCAGCGCGCGGATCGCGGTCGGCGCGGTGTAGAGGATGTTGACCTGGTGCTTGTCCACCACCTCCCAGAAGCGGCCGGCATCCGGGAAGGTCGGCACGCCCTCGAACATCAGCGTGGTCGCGCCGTTGGCGAGTGGGCCGTAGACGATGTAGGAATGGCCGGTGACCCAGCCGACATCGGCCGCGCACCAGAAGATCTCGCCCTCGCGATAGTCGAACACATATTCGTGCGTCATCGAGGTCCAGACGAGATAGCCGCCGGTGGTGTGCAGCACGCCCTTGGGCTTGCCGGTGGAGCCCGAGGTATAGAGGATGAACAGCGGATCCTCCGCCTTCATCTTCACCGGCGGGCAGTCGCCCTTGACGGTCTTGATCTCCTCGTGATGCCAGAGGTCGCGGCCGCGCGCCCAGCCGACCTTGCCGCCGGTGCGGCGGATGCACAGCACATGGTTGACCATGACATACTGCTTGGCGGCGATATCGATGGCGAGGTCGACATTCTCCTTGAGCTGGATCGGCTTGCCGCCGCGCACGCCCTGGTCGCAGGTGATCACGAAGGTGCTCTCGCAATCGACGATGCGGCCTGCCAGCGCCTCCGGCGAGAAGCCGGCGAACACCACGGAGTGGATCGCGCCGATGCGCGCACAGGCGAGCATCGCGTAAGCGGCTTCCGGCACCATCGGCATGTAGATCGTCACCCGGTCGCCCTTCTTGACGCCGTGCTTCTTCATCACGTTCGCCATGCGGCAGACCTGATCGTAAAGCTGGTTATAGGTGATCTTCTTGTCGATATAGGGGTTGTCGCCTTCCCAGATGATCGCGGTTTCCTCGCCGCGGGTCTTCAGGTGGCGATCGATACAGTTGTAGGAGACGTTGGTCTGGCCATCCTCGAACCACTTGATCGAGACCCTGCCCTTGAAGGATGTGTTCTTGACCTTGGTATAGGGCTTGAACCAGTCGATCCGGCGGCCATGGCGGTCCCAGAAAATCTCCGGCTCCTCCACGCTTTCTTTGTACCACTTGTCATATTTCGCAGCGTCGATCTTTGCGCGCGTACTCGCCGATTTCGGCACGGGATAGGTTTTTGACGACATCGTTTCCTCCTAACGGCAATTCCACGAGAACCGCTTAACCGGGCGGAATTGCGACACAATCAACAGATGGAGCGTTTTCGCGTTTCAAAGAAAGGCGGAAAGGCACTGAAAACCGGGGCTCCTCCATTGATTCCCATTCATACAGCCTGATTTGGCGAGTTCAATAAGACATTGGTCAATTGCCGCCGGATCAATTGCAATTGCGACATTTTGCCGTTATATGAACGCCCATGTTTTCCCGGAAATAGTGGCAAAGACCCACGGACCGCGACACCGGCGCGGACGATAGAAGGACTATATCCAATGGCGCAAAAGCTGCTCATGCCCAAGGCGACTGCCGTATGGCTCGTGGACAACACGGCCTTGTCGTTCGACCAGATCGCCGAATTGTGCGCTCTGCATCCTCTGGAAGTAAAGGCGATCGCCGACGGCGAATCCGCGCAGGGCATCAAGGGCCTCGACCCGATCTCCACCGGCCAGCTTTCCCGCGACGAGATCGAGCGCGCGGAAAAGAACCCGAGCCACAAGCTGAAGCTTTCCGAACCGAAGGTGCGGGTACCGGAATCCAAGCGCAAGGGCCCGCGCTACACGCCGGTCTCCAAGCGTCAGGACCGCCCGAACGCGATCCTCTGGCTGGTGCGAAACCATCCGGAACTGAAGGATGCGCAGATCTCCCGCCTGGTCGGCACCACCAAGTCGACGATCGAGCAGATCCGCAACCGCACCCACTGGAACGCGGCCAATCTCGTGCCGATGGACCCGGTGACGCTTGGCCTTTGCAGCCAGATCGATCTCGACCTCGAAGTCAGCAAGTCCGCCAAGGACCGGCCCCTGCCCTCTGCCGACGAGATGGACAATGCGACCCTCGCCTCCGCTCAGGACACCGAGAACCTCGGTTCGGACGACGACAAGGGCATGTCCGCCGACGAAGTGTTCTCCCGCTTCGCCTCGCTCGGCAATTCGGTCAAGGATGACGACGAGAACGACGACGACGACCGGTAAGGCGTTTCCGGCTGCGGCCGCATCACCGCGGAACGATCGAGGGGGCGAAAGCCCCCTTTTGCTTTTGGGCGGTTGTCGGAGACTGGTCGTTCAGGCCGCGCGTCCATCGAATGCGGCCTGGGCGCGGGTGATTTCGTCGCCGTTTTCCTCGGTCCAGGTGTAGAGCGCGATGACATGGGCGCGCAGCGATTGACCGAGCGCCGTCAATTCATACTCCACGCCGACGGGCGAGGTCGGCAGCACCTTGCGATTGACGACGCCATTGCGCTCGAGCTTGCGCAGCGTGTCGGTCAGCGCCTTTTGGCTGATGCCCTCGAGCTGCTTCTTGATCGCGTTGAACCGGTGGGGGCCGTAGCCAAGCATGGTCAGAACCATGATCGACCATTTGCCAGAAATCTGGTCGAGTATCTTCCGGTTGATGCAATCCACCTGGAATTTCGGGCAGTGGGACGGATCATGCGTCACGGGGTCACCTCATCTATACCTAGGCTAATGATAATGCCTTATTGACACTAAGTCCATAATTTATACCTATGTCGCCACAAGTCCTCCCAAGGCTGCAAAGGAAACCCGAAATGTCAAATTCCGCCAATGAGGCCCTGTTCCGGCCCTTCAAACTCAAATCGCTCGAATTGAAGAACCGGATCGTGATGGCGCCGATGACGCGCGGCTTTTCGCCCGACGGCGTACCCGGCCAGAACGTCGCCGATTACTACCGCCGCCGCGCCGAGGGCGATGTCGGCCTGATCCTCTCCGAAGGCACGGTCATCGACCGCCCCTACTCCAAGAACCTGCCCGGCATTCCGGATTTCCACGGCGAGAAATCGCTTGCGGGCTGGAAGAACGTGATCGACACCGTCCATGCCGCCGGCGGCAAGATGGGGCCCCAGATCTGGCACGTGGCCAACACCATTGCCTCCGCCGATTATCCGCCGAACCCGGACGAGACCGAAAGCCCGTCCGGCTTCGTCAAGCCGGGTGAAAAGCGCGGCCACGCCATGAGCGAGGAGGACATCGCCGATACGATCGCCGCCTTCGGCAAGGCAGCTGCGGACGCCGAGCGGCTCGGCTTCGATGTCGTCGAGATTCACGGCGCGCACGGCTATCTGATCGACCAGTTCTTCTGGCAGGGCCTGAACCTGCGCGATGATCGCTGGGGCGGCGAGACCATCACCGAGCGCGCACGGTTCGGCGCGGAAGTGGTCAAGGCCGTGCGCGCGGCGGTTTCCGACGACATGCCGGTGATCATCCGGCTCAGCCAGTGGAAGCAGCAGGACTACAATGCCCGCATCGCCACCACGCCCGACGAGATGGCCGAATGGCTGCAGCCGCTGGTGGATGCCGGCGCGGATATGCTGCATTGCTCGCAGCGCCGTTTCTGGGAACCGGAATTTCCGGAGATCGACGGCGAGGACGGCCTGAATTTCGCGGGCTGGGCCAAGAAACTCACCGGCGTTCCGACAATTTCCGTCGGCTCGGTCGGCCTCAACGGCGCCGATTTCCTGGGCTGGTTCGGCGGCGCGGAGGCCAATGCCCAGACGCCCGATCTCGACCGGCTTACCCGCCGCATGGAACGCGACGAGTTCGACCTGATCGCCGTCGGCCGCGCCCTGATCGCCGATCCGGAATGGGTCAAGAAGATCGAGGGCGGCGAGACCGAAACGCTCTCCACGTTTTCACGTGAAACATTGGGCGCGCTGGTCTGAGCCAGTCCGTTCATGCATCCGCCCGGAAAACCGCCAGCTGATTTTCCGGGCGCTTCCAACGCAACAGCAAAGAACCATGCTTGACGAAGAAGACATCAGAAGCCGGCTGCTGGGGCTCGAGCCCGGCAAGTTTCACTTTCCCGCGCTTTATGGCGAGAGCTGGGACCGGCTTTATATCGGCGACAAGGTGAAGATCGGGCGGGAATTCCTGAATGCCGTGCGCAAGGGCAAATTCCCCGGCGTGGAGGATACCGGCCGCAAGAAGGGCGGCGGCCGTGTCTATCTCAAGCGCGGCTGAGGGCTCTCAGTCGGAATAGTCGCGCTCGCCGAAGATTGCGGAGCCCACGCGCACGCTGGTGGCGCCGAAGGCAATCGCAATCTCGTAATCGCCGGACATGCCCATGGAGAGTTTCGGCACGCTGTTTTCGGTCGCAAGATCGTGCAGCAGCGCGAAATGCGGACCGGGGTTTTCACCGGCGGGCGGGATGCACATCAGGCCCTCGATCGCGAGCCCGAGCTCATCGCGGCAGAGCGCGAGGAAGGCTTCGGTTTCGCGCGGATCGATGCCGGCCTTTTGCGGCTCGTTGCCGGTGTTGACCTGGACATAGAGACGCGGCGCCCTCCCCTGCTTTGCGATCTCCTTCGCCAGCGCGCGAGCGATCTTCTCGCGATCGACGGTCTCGATCACGTCAAACAGCTTGACCGCGTCCTCGGCCTTGTTGGATTGCAAGGGCCCGATGAGGTGCAGTTCGATATCCGGCGTCTCTTCTTTCAGCGCCGGCCATTTCTTCTGCGCTTCCTGCACCCGATTTTCGCCGAAGACCCGCTGGCCTGCCTCGATCGCCGGGCGAATGGCGTCGGCGTCATGGGTCTTGGAGACGGCGACGAGGGTGACGCCCGCGCGCTCGGCCTCGTGTTCGGCGGCCTTTATCCGGCCCAGCACCTCTTCCAGATTTTCGCGCACGCCCATATCGTCACACCTCACATTGTCATTGCGGCGTCACCATATGGCAAAGGCATCCGGCGAGGCAACGCCGCAGGGCGCGTTTCGGGGCCGTTTTGCTTGACGCTGAAGCGCTTTCATGGTGAAGCTCACCGCCAAAATCCCCAAGAAAAAGAACCGAGCAAATCCGACATGGCATCCGAACGTTACAATCCGCGTAAAGTCGAACCCGAGTGGCAGAGCCGGTGGAATGACGGACACGTCTTCGTCACCGATAATGCCGACCCGCGCGAGACCTATTACGTGCTCGAAATGTTTCCCTATCCCTCGGGACGCATTCATATCGGCCATGTCCGCAACTATGCCATGGGCGATGTCGTGGCCCGCTACAAACGGGCGCGCGGCTTCAACGTGCTGCATCCGATGGGCTGGGACGCCTTCGGCATGCCGGCCGAAAACGCGGCGATGCAGAACAAGGTCCACCCCAAGGACTGGACCTACGACAATATCGCGACCATGCGCAATCAACTGAAATCCATGGGCCTGTCGCTCGACTGGACCCGTGAATTCGCGACCTGCGATGTCGAATATTACCAGCGCCAGCAGCATCTGTTCCTGGACATGCTGGAAAAGGGGCTGGTCTACCGCCGCGAATCCAAGGTCAACTGGGACCCGGTCGACATGACCGTGCTCGCCAATGAGCAGGTGATCGAGGGGCGCGGCTGGCGTTCGGGCGCGCTTGTCGAACAGCGCGAGTTGACGCAGTGGTTCTTCAAGATCACCGACTTTGCCCAGGAGCTGCTGGACGCGCTCGACACGCTCGACCACTGGCCGGAAAAGGTCCGGCTGATGCAGAAGAACTGGATCGGCCGCTCCGAGGGCATGATGGTGCGCTGGGATATCGCCAGCGGCGATGCCGGCGGCATGGAAGACATCACCGTCTACACCACGCGGCCCGACACGATCTTCGGCGCCTCCTTCCTGGCGATTTCCGCCGACCATCCGCTGGCGAAGGAAGCCGCGAAGCGCGACGAGAAGGTCGCCGCCTTCTGCGAGGAAACCCGCCGCGCCGGCACATCGGTGGCCGCACTCGAGACCGCCGAGAAGAAGGGCATCGACACCGGCATAACCGTGCGCCATCCCTTCGACGCGAACTGGGAATTGCCGGTCTATGTCGCCAACTTCGTGCTGATGGATTACGGCACGGGCGCGATCTTCGGCTGCCCGGCCGGCGACCAGCGCGACCTGGACTTCGCCCGTAAATATGACCTGCCCGTCACCCCGATCGTGATGCCGAAGGATGGCGATGCGGCGACATTCGCGATCGGCGACGAGGCCTATACCGATGACGGCGTGATGATCAATTCGCGCTTCCTTGACGGCATGGACACGACGGAAGCTTTTGAAGCGATTGCACAAAAGCTGGAGGCCGAGACCGTGCGTGGCGCGCCCCGGGGCGAACGCAAGGTCAATTTCCGCCTGCGCGACTGGGGCATTTCCCGCCAGCGCTATTGGGGCTGCCCGATCCCCGTGATCCATTGCAAGGATTGCGGCGTGGTGCCCGTACCGAAGGCCGACCTGCCGGTGAAGCTGCCGGACGACATCGACTTTGAAAAGCCCGGCAACCCGCTCGACCGCCACCCGACCTGGCGCAATGTCGCCTGCCCGTGCTGCGGCAAGTCCGCGCGGCGCGAGACCGATACGATGGACACATTCGTGGATTCGAGCTGGTATTACACCCGCTTCACCGCGCCGCGCGAGGATGCGCCGACGGATCCGGCCGTTGCCGACCGCTGGCTGCCGGTCGACCAGTATATCGGCGGCATCGAGCACGCGATCCTGCACCTGCTCTATTCGCGCTTCTTCACCCGCGCCATGAAGGCGACCGGCCACGTGAACCATGACGAACCGTTCAAGGGGTTGTTCACGCAAGGCATGGTGGTGCACGAGACCTATCGCCTCGGCGGCAGCGGCACGTCGGGAAGCTGGGTTTCGCCGACCGATGTGCGGATCGAGGAGACCGACGGCATTCGCAAGGCGTTCATGGTGGACACCGGCGCGGAAGTGACGATCGGCTCGATCGAAAAAATGTCGAAGTCGAAGAAGAACGTCATCGATCCCGACGATATTCTGGCAACCTATGGCGCCGATACCGCCCGGTTCTTCGTGCTGTCAGACAGCCCGCCCGACCGCGACGTGGTCTGGACCGAGGCCGGCGTGCAGGGCACGTTCCGCTTCGTGCAGCGCATCTGGCGGCTGATTTCCGAGGCCGCCCCTGCCCTCTCCAGCGTCGAGGCGAAAGCCGGGACGGACGGCAAGGCGCTGGAGGTTTCCCGCGCCGCCCACAAGACGCTGAAGGCCGTGGCTGCAGATATCGAGGCGCTGGCCTTCAATAAGGCAATCGCGCGGATCTACGAACTGGTCAACCTGCTGGCAGCCCCGCTGACGGAAGCGGCCGAGGGCAAGGCGGATGCGCAGATGCTGGCTGCGCTGAAGGAGGCGAGCCTGTTCCTGACCCATTGTTTTGCGCCGATGATGCCGCATCTCGCCGAAGAATGCTGGAAGGCGCTCGGCGGTGAGGGTATGATCGCCATGGCCGCATGGCCGGAATTCGATGCCGGGCTGACGGCCGACAATGAGATCACCCTGCCGGTGCAGGTGAACGGCAAGAAGCGCGGCGAACTGACCGTCGCCCGCGACGCCGATCAGGACAGCATCAAGGCGGCGGTGATGGAACTGGAAGCGGTGGCGCGCGCGCTGGAAGGCAAAACGCCGAAGAAAGTGATCGTCGTGCCGCAAAGGATCGTGAATGTTGTTGTCTGACCGTCTCTTCCGCACCGCCCTGCCGGCTGCGGCCCTTGCCGCTCTGATGGCGCTTTCCGCCTGCCAGGTTCGCCCGCTCTATGGGGGCGCGGAGGGCACGGCGCTGAATGCCAAGATGCATCAGCTCGCCTTCAACACGCCCACCACCCCGGTGGCGCAATATGTGCTGAACGACCTGATCTTCATGACCGCCGGCGGGCTCGGCGAAAGCACCGACCCGAAATACGACGTCAATGTCTCGGCCTTTGCGATTACCTCCGAGGTTCTGGTTGACGATTCCTCCGATACCGCAAGCGCGGGCCGCACCATCGTGACGGCGGATTATTCGCTTCGCCGCCGCTCCGACAGCAAGCTTCTGGCCTCCGGTCGCCGCAAGGCGATTGCGCTTGTCGACTTCCCCTCTCAGGAATTCGCCCGCCTGCGCGCCATTCGCGATGCCGAGCAGCGGGCCTCGAACGAAGTGGCCGAGATCATCAATGCCGATCTCGCCATCGCGCTCAACAAGGAGCCTCCGGAGGTTCTGCCGCCCGCCCCTGCCCCGCAATAGACAAGGGCCCCGATGACCGAGATAAAGTCCCACCAGTTTGACGGCTTCCTGCGCCAGGATGCCCGCAAATATCGGGTATTTCTGGTCTATGGCCCAGATCGCGGCCTCGTCAGCGAACGCGCCGCGCTGATCGCCAAGGGCACGGGCGTACCGCTGGATGATGCCTTCGCGGTGATGAAACTCGACAGCGGCGATGTCGATGCCGGGCGGATCATGGACGAGATGGGCGCGATCGGCCTGTTCGGCGGGGAGCGGCTCGTCTGGGTGCGCGCAGGCGGCAATGACAAGGCGCTCGCGGATGTGCTGAAAATGCTGGGCGAGAGCCCGCCCGAAAGCGCCTCGCTGATCATCGAGGCCGGCGAGCTGCGCAAGGGCACGGCCATGCGCAAGGCGGCGGAAAGTGCCCGCTCCATCGCGGCCATACCCTGCTATGCCGACGACGCGCGCGCGCTTAACGCATTGATCGATCAGGCTTTATCCGATGCTTCGCTGCGCATGACCCCGCCCGCGCGGCAATTGCTGTTGTCGCTGATCGGAGGCGACAGGCTGGCGACTCGCAACGAAATCGACAAGCTCGTGCTTTATGGCCGGGGCCTTGACGTCATCACCGAGGAGCACGTCGCCGCCGTGATCGGCGATGCCAGCGCGATCTCCGCAGATGATGCGGTAGACGCCGTACTTTCCGGCGATATGGCGGCGCTGCGCCACGCCATGGCCAAGACGGCGCAGTCGAAAACGCCGATTTTTCTGATCCTCAATGGCTGTATCCGCCAGTTTCATCTGCTCGACCAGATGCGCGCCGAAATGGAAAGCAAGCGCCTGCCCGCAAGCCAGGTGATGCAGACCCACGGGCGGCACATCTTCTTCAAGCGCAAGCCGATCTTCGAACGCGCGCTTGGCGCCTGGAACAGCGCGGCTACGGCCCGGGCGCTCAGGCTTTTGGCCGATACCGTGCTGAAGACACGCCAATATCCCGAGCTTGAGGAAAGCATTGCGATGCAGACCCTGCTTTCGCTCTCGCTGCGATCAAACCGGGCGGCGACGCGGGCCTGACGTTTGGAAGGCCGGGGAACGGAGTTTGCCTTCTGTTGAAGGCAGGGTTATCGCATACGGCGTAGCAGCTTGCTCCCATTACTCTCTCCCGCTTGCGGGAGAGATGTCCCGAAAGGGGCAGTGAGGGTGAAGCAGCGTATCCAATCGTGAGGGCGTCCGAGAGGAAAGACTCCCCCCTCACTGTCGCTTTCGCGACATCTCTCCCCTCCGGGGCGAGAATATTGGGGGCTATGCGGAAAAGTCATATGCGATAGCCCTATACTGTTGAAACGAGACCTTCTTGCGCGAAGATCTCATACTGGGCATACCTTCTTTCAGGCCTTTGAATTTAAATAGAAAAATTGTGTCATATCAATTCGGCGTGCGATCCAGACGGCGACACAGATCGTCGAGCTGATCCAGCGTCTTGTAGCTGATCCGGATCTGCCCGCCATTGGTTTTATGATCGATCACGACCGACAGTCCGAGCCGATCAGAGAGCGTCTGCTCCAGCGCCAGCGTATCGGCGTCCTTCTGACGCGGCGCCCGGTTGCTCTGGCCACCGCCCTCGATAGCCTTCTGCGCCAGCTTTTCGGCATCGCGCACGGAAAGGCCGCGCTCGACGATGGTGCGGGCAAGGCTTGCCGGGTCGGGCGTGGAGATCAGGGCGCGCGCATGGCCGGCAGACAAAGCGCCTTCGGCCAGCATTGTCTGCACCCCTTCGGGCAGTTTCAGCAGCCGCAAACTGTTCGCGACATGGCTACGGCTCTTGCCGATAATGTCACCGAGATCGTTCTGGGTATAGCCATGTTCTGCGATTAGCAGCTCGTAACCATTGGCCTCTTCCAGCGGGTTGAGATCGGCGCGCTGGACATTCTCGACGATGGCGATTTCCAGCGCCGTGCGGTCATCGACATCGCGGATCAGCGCCGGTACATCGGCAAGGCCCGCAAGCTGGGCCGCGCGCCAGCGGCGTTCGCCGGCGATGATCTCGTAGCGTTGTGCGCCAATTGTGCGCACCACGACCGGCTGGACGATGCCGTGCTGGCGCACGGAGGCGGCCAGATCGCGCAGATCCGCTTCCTCGAAATGGCGACGCGGATTGCGCGGGTTGCGGGTGATGAACTCGATCGGGATCCGGCGGTCGGCCGTCACCGGAGCACTGGCTTCTTCGGGCTTCTCGATATCGCCGATCAGGGCGGCGAGACCGCGGCCGAGTCGCCGTTTGGAATTGTCATCACTCATCGCGTTCACCATGTTAATCGCATCACGCCGCTGCCAGCGCACGCTCGCGCTGGATAATTTCCGAGGCAAGCTGGATATAGGCCTGGCTGCCCTGGCATTTGAGATCGTAAAGGATCACCGGCTTGCCGAAGGACGGAGCCTCGGAGACCCGGACGTTGCGCGGAATCAGCGTCTTGTAGACCTTGTCGCCCATATAGTCCCGCACATCGCTGACCACCTGCTGGGCGAGATTGTTGCGGCTGTCATACATGGTCAGCACCACGCCCTGGATTTCCAGTTTCGGATTGATGGTGCTGCGCACTTCCGAAACGGTGTCGAGCAGCTGGCTGAGCCCCTCCAGCGCGAAAAATTCGCATTGCAACGGTACGAGAATGGCGTTGGCCGCACCCATGGCGTTCATCGTCAGAAGATTGAAGGAAGGCGGGCAATCGCAGAACACGTAGCGGTAATTGGTGATATCGCTGTGCGAAAGCGCATCGCGCAGCTTGAACACCCGGCGGGGATCGCTGGCGATCTCAAGCTCGAAGCCGAGCAGATCGAGCGTCGAGGGAACGATATCGAGATTGGGAACGGCGGTATGCACCGCGGCCTCGGCGACGGTCTTTTCGCCGATCAGCACGTCATAGGCCGAAATTTCCCGCTGGTTGCGCTCGATGCCCAGCCCGGTGGAGGCATTCCCCTGCGGATCGAGGTCGACGATCAGGACCTTCTCACCGATCGCCGCGAGCGCGGTTGCCAGGTTGATCGCCGTCGTCGTCTTGCCGACGCCGCCCTTCTGGTTGGCGACGGTGATGATCCTGGTTTTCTGGTTCATGATCGTCCCGCCTGTCTTCAAAGAACCGGTGCAAGGCGCGCGATTTCGAGGATTACGGAGCCGGGCTCGACCTTGCTTTCATGTTTTACCAGATCGAACGACCATCGGTCACGCGCTTTGTCGATCTCGCGCTGATAATCCCGCCCCTTGTGGAAAAAAGCGCGGAAGGAAGGGTCTGCCGCGAACCAGGGTGCCGCATAATTCAGCAATTGATCGAGCGACGCCAGCGCCCGCGCCGACATCAGCTGCGGCGCTTCGATCTCCGCCGGCGCCGTCTCGGCTCGGATAGGATGGACGCTGGCGCGCGCGCCGGTCTCGCGGATCGCGGTGCGCAGGAACGAGGCCTTCTTGTTGTTGCTCTCGACAAGGTGCACCCAGCCCTTTCCGGCCTCGGCCAGAAAGACTGCCGTCACAATGCCGGGAAAGCCGCCGCCGCTGCCGAGATCGATCCATGTCCTGGGCTCGGGCGCGAGCTGGAACAATTGCGCGCTGTCGGCAATGTGCCGATCCCAGATCTGCTGGCGGGTGGACGGCGCAACCAGATTGATCGCCTTCGCCCATTTCTCAAAATGGCGGACGAAGCCGTCCAGCCGCGCCTCTGTTTCACGTGAAACATCGATGCCATTCAGCTTCATCGCTCAGGCCGCCCGCAGCTTCAACCGCACCAGCAGCAGCGAAAGCGCCGCTGGAGTCATGCCGTCAATCCGGCTTGCCTGCGCGATGGTCGCGGGTCGCGCCGCCGAGAGCTTGCCTTTCAGCTCGTTGGAAAGACCCGACAGGCTACTATAGTCGAACTCCAACGGGATCGCCCTGCCCTCGTCACGCTGCACTTCCGCGATATCAGCGGCTTGCCGGTCGAGATAGACGGCGTAACAGGCTTCGATCTCCAGCGCGCTCTGCACCGCCGAAGGGATAGAGCCAAGCTCGGGCCAGATCGCGGCAATCCCGGCAAAGTCCTGCTCCGGATAAGCAAGAAGATCATAGGCGCTGCGGCGCTGGCCATCCTGATTGAGCTTCAACCCGTGGCGCGCCGCCTCATTGGGCGTCAGCGAACGACTCTTCAGCGCCGCCCTCCCCTCATCGATCGCCGCCATATAGTCCGTGAATTTTTCCCGCCGTTCACTGGTCGCAATCCCCAGCGCTACCGCCATCGGCGTTAGCCGCTGGTCAGCATTATCGGCACGCAGCGTTAAGCGATACTCGGCGCGCGAGGTGAACATGCGGTAAGGCTCCGCCACGCCACGCGTGGTGAGGTCATCGATCATCACGCCGATATAGGAGTCCGTGCGCGAGAAGGTCACCCGCTCGGAGCCGGACGCAAGCATCGCCGCATTCAAACCGGCAACCAGCCCCTGCGCGCCCGCCTCCTCGTAACCGGTCGTGCCGTTGATCTGGCCTGCCAGAAACAGCCCGCCGAGCTTTTTCAATTCAAGCGAGCCCGAAAGTTCGCGCGGATCGACATGATCATATTCGATGGCATAGCCCGGCTGCAGGATCGTCACCTTCTCCAGGCCGGGGATCGCGTGAACGAAAGCATCCTGAACCTCTTCCGGCAACGATGTCGAGATACCGTTGGGATAGACCGTCGGGTCGTCCAGACCCTCCGGCTCGAGAAAAATCTGGTGCCCGTCGCGATCGCCGAAGCGCATGATCTTGTCTTCGACAGACGGGCAATAGCGCGGCCCGACGCCTTCGATCTGGCCGGAATACATCGCCGAAAGACCGATATTCTCCCGGATGATGTCGTGCACCTTCGGCGTCGTCCGGGTGATGCCGCAATCGATCTGCGGGTTCTGCACCTCGGTCGTCATGAAGGAAAACGGTGTCGGGTCCGTATCCGCGCTCTGGCGGTCCAGCGAATCCCAGTCGATGGTCCGACCGTCGAGCCGCGCCGGCGTGCCGGTCTTCAACCGACCGAGGGAAAGCCCAAGCCGCGCAAGTGTCGCCGAGAGGCCGACGGACGCCGCCTCGCCGACCCGGCCGGCAGGAATTTTCCGGGTTCCGATATGGATCAGACCCCGCAGAAACGTGCCAGTGGTCAACACCGCCGCGCCGCAGGCAAAGCGCTGGCCATCGCCGAGGATGACTGCGGAAACCCGGCCGTTGGCGGTTTCCAGATCGAAGACATCGCCTTCGAGAATGTTGAGGTTTTCGATCTCGGAGAGCGCCGCCTGCATGGCCTGACGGTAAAGCTTGCGATCCGCCTGGCTGCGGGGACCGCGCACGGCCGGTCCCTTGCGGCGGTTCAGCATCCGGTACTGGATCGCGGCGGCATCGGCGACGCGGCCCATCAGCCCGTCCAGCGCATCGATCTCGCGCACCAGATGGCCCTTGCCAAGACCGCCGATCGCGGGGTTGCACGACATCACGCCAATGGTTTCGCGGCTATGGGTGATCAGCGCGGTCTTGGCGCCGGCGCGGGCCGCGGCGCTAGCGGCCTCGCAGCCGGCATGGCCGCCGCCGATGACGATGACATCATAGGACATTCGTGACTCCATGGCTCGACGGGCCGTCGCCCGGAGCCTTTCTCCGCCGCTTACGCGGCCGGGTATTTTTAATGCGTTGTGCCGTTTGCCGGCGGGCGAGTCAAGATTGTTTCACGTGAAACAAATCCGCTCACTTGCCGACGCAGAACGACGAGAAGATCACATCCAGCAGATCCTCGACGTCCACCCGCCCGGTAATCCTGCCCAGCGCGACAGCGGACTGCCGCAGCGCCTCGGCGGGTATCTCCGGCGAGTGATCCCTGGCAGCCAGCGCAGTCTGAATTTGATGCAGCGTTTCCTTCAGATAGCCGACCTGGCGATCGCGCACCGGCAGTGACAAGGAAGCGCCAGCCAGCCGGGCCTCAAGCCGCGCCTTTATCATCTCGACCAGGCGATCCATGCCCGCGCCTGTTCGAGCCGAAATCAGCAGGTCAAAGTCGGCCTCGGCTCCGTTCCCGGTGTCCGCCTTGGTGCCGATCCGCAGGCACTCGCCTTCGAAGCGCTCCGCTGAGTGGCCCGATCCTATATCACTAAGGGAGAGGATCAGGTCCGCCTCCTCCAGCAGGGCCCGTGCCCGCCGCATCCCTTCCGCCTCGACGACATCATCGCTGTCGCGCAGACCAGCAGTGTCGCAAAGTCGAACGGCATAGCCATCGAGGTCAAGATAGACCTCCAGAATATCGCGCGTCGTACCGGCCACATCGGTGACAATCGCGACATCCCGACGCGCGAGCGCGTTCATCAGGCTGGATTTGCCGGCATTGGGAGGACCGGCAATCACAACGCGATAGCCATCGCGGATAATCTCCCCTGCCCTGCTGCCGGCAATGTGGCTTTCGATCTGGCGGCCAACTTCCTCGACCGTGCCCCAAATCGTGGCCGATACCGAACCCGGAATATCGTCCTCATCGGAAAAATCGAGTTCGGCCTCGATCATTGCCCGCGCATGGGTCAGTTCGCGCGCCCAGCCCTCATAGAGCTCGGAAAGACCGCCGCCTGCCTGCTCCAGCGCCAGCCGCCGCTGCATCTCGGTTTCGGCGGCGATCATGTCGGAAATGCCTTCGGCCTCGACAAGATCGATCTTGCCGTTTTCAAACGCGCGGCGGGTAAACTCTCCGGCTTCTGCATGCCGCAGGCCCAGGCCTGCCAATCGGTCGAGCATTGCCCGCACCACCGCACGCCCGCCATGAAGCTGGAACTCGATGCAATCCTCGCCGGTGAAGGAGGCCGGCCCCGCAAAGGCCAGAACCAGCGCCGTGTCGATCGGAAGCCCTGCGCCATCGACAAGCTTCATCAGGCGCGCCTTGCGTGGCTCCGGCACGGCGCCGGCAATCGCAAGGCAACAGGAAAAAGCGTCTTTTCCCGACACCCGCACCACCGCCACGCCGGAAGGCAGGGCGCCGCTCGATAGCGCGTAGATGGTGTCGCCGGCAGCGGCCATATTTAAGAAACCTATTTTATTTCAATAACTTATCAGTATTTGGCAACGCCACCACCGATTCGCCGCCACATGGTCAAGGCGTTACCGCTTGCTCCCAATACTCTCTCCCGCTGGCGGGAGAGATGCCCCGAAAGGGGCAGTGAGGGTGGCGCGGCGGTCCAGATCGCGAGGGCGTTCGCGGTGATAGCTTCCCCCCTCACTGTCGCTTTCGCGACATCTCTCCCCTCCGGGGCGAGAAGATTAGGGGGCTATGCGGCGAATGCCACGGGGGGTCCATCCCACCTTCAATGCGGTACACAACCAATTGCAGATAGGCCTCGGTCAGACAAAACTCGCCCGGCCCCCGCCCCGTTTAGGTATTCATCGATTCGAAGAATTCGGCGTTGTTCTTGGTCTGCTTCAGCTTGTCGATCAGGAATTCGATGCCGTCCGTCGTGCCCATGGGGGCGAGGATGCGGCGGAGGACGAAAATCTTCTGCAGGTCCTGGCGCGGCACCAGCAGGTCTTCCTTGCGGGTGCCGGATTTGAGGATATCCATGGCCGGGAAGATGCGCTTGTCGGCGACCTTGCGGTCGAGCACGATTTCCGAGTTGCCGGTGCCCTTGAATTCCTCGAAGATCACCTCGTCCATGCGGCTGCCGGTATCGATCAGCGCGGTTGCGATAATCGTCAGCGAACCGCCCTCCTCGATGTTGCGGGCAGCACCAAAGAAGCGCTTCGGACGCTGCAGCGCATTGGCGTCGACGCCGCCGGTCAAGACCTTGCCGGAAGACGGCACGACGGTGTTGTAGGCGCGGCCGAGACGGGTAATCGAGTCGAGCAGGATCACGACATCGCGCCCGTGCTCCACCAGGCGTTTTGCCTTTTCTATAACCATTTCAGCGACTTGAACGTGACGGACGGCAGGCTCGTCGAAGGTCGAGGACACCACCTCGCCATTGACCGAACGCTGCATGTCGGTCACTTCCTCGGGCCGCTCGTCGATCAGAAGCACGATCAGGAAACATTCGGGATGATTGGCGGTGATCGAATGGGCGATGTTCTGCAAAAGCACGGTCTTGCCGGTGCGCGGCGGGGCGACGATCAGGCCGCGCTGGCCCTTGCCGAGCGGCGCCACCAGATCGATGACGCGGGCGGAATGATCCTTGGAGGTCGGGTTGTCGAGCTCCATCTTGAAGCGCTCATTGGGATAGAGCGGCGTCAGGTTGTCGAAATGGACCTTGTGACGGATCTTTTCCGGATCGTCGGAATTGATGGTGTTGACCTTGAGCAGGGCGAAATAGCGCTCGCCCTCCTTCGGTCCACGGATCGGTCCTTCAACCGTGTCGCCGGTCTTCAGCGCGAAGCGGCGGATCTGGGAGGGCGAAATATAGATATCGTCCGGGCCGGGAAGATAGTTGGCATTGGCCGAACGCAGGAACCCGAAACCGTCCTGAAGGACCTCGACCACGCCCTCGCCGATGATCTCGACGTCCTGGGCGGCAAGCATTTTCAGGATGGCAAACATGAGTTCCTGTTTGCGCATCGTGCTCGCGCCCTCGACTTCGACGGATTCGGCAAAGGCAAGGAGATCGGTAGGCGTTTTACTCTTCAGTTCCTGAAGCTTCATTTGAGACATGAAGAAAACCGTGATGTTGTCATGATGATAGCAAGGCCGGTTGCGCTGGTAGAGCAGTGCCAATTCGGATTGGCAAAGGGGGATACTTTCGCACAGCCTTTTGGATGAGTGGCCGGAAGATACTGATTTGCCGCTGTCGTTACAAGAGCAAAAACCGCATTTTTATCGCCAAAACCGGCCGAATCCGTTCATCAGATGATTAAAACGGCTTCAAAACCACCATTATGACGATAATGATCATCAAAACGGTCGGCGCCTCGTTCACGATCCGCCAGTGTTTCGCGCTCTTGGTACGCTTGTCCGCCGCAAAATCCTTCATCGCCTTGCTGAGATAGCCATGGACGCCCGATAGCAGGAAAACCGCGAAAATCTTGACATGCAGCCAGCCGCCGGAAAACCGGAAACCCTCCCAGGCGAGGTATAGACCGAAAATCCATGTCAGAATCATGGCCGGGTTCATGATCGCCTTCATCAGCCGGTATTCCATGACCTTGAAGGTTTCAGAGCTTTCGGAGCCGGGCGCGGTATCGGCGTGATAGACGAACAGACGCGGCATATAGAACATGCCGGCCATCCAGGCGATCACCGCCATGATGTGGATTGCCTTGGCCCAGAGATAGAAATTGTCGCGGTCGAAGATGTAGATGCCAAGACAGAGGGCCAGAAACACCAGCAGCGCCGTCATGGCCCGTCCTGCCGCCTTGCTGCCGGCGTTGTTCCGATCTGCCATCAGGCATCCTCCCCTTTGAAAAGATTATTCTTCGCCTCTGACGAGCCGTACAAGTGCTGCCACATGCTCGGGATCGGCCTCGGGCGTGATCCCGTGGCCCAGATTGAAGATCAGCGGCCCGTCCGCAAGGGCTTCGAGAATAGCAAGGGCGCGGCTTTTCATCGCATGGCCGCCGGCGACAACGGAGAGCGGGTCGAGATTGCCCTGCACCGGTCCATCCTTCTGCAGGTCTCTGGCGATGGCAAGAGGCACCGTCCAGTCGAGGCCGATGGCATCCGCGCCGGTTTTGGCTCTGTAGGTCGAAAGATTAGGGCCAGCGCCCTTGGCAAAGGCGATGATCTTCGCCTCCGGATGCGCCGCCCGCACCTTCGCAACGATCCGGGCGACGGGTGCCGCGGCAAAGTCGGCAAAATCCTGCTCGCCGAGCACGCCGGCCCAGCTGTCGAAGATCTGCACCGCGCCCACACCGGCCGCGAGCTGGCGGATCAGGTAATCGGCCGAGAGATCGGCGAGGTAGTCGAGCAGCCTCAAAAATTCGCGTCTATGGCGATAGGCAAACAGCCGCGCCGGCGCCTGGTCGGGCGTGCCGCGCCCGGCAATCATATAGGTCGCCACCGTAAAGGGCGCACCGCAGAAGCCAAGCAGCGCCGTTTCCTCCGGCAGCTCCCGGCGTATCCGCTTTACCGCTTCGATGACCGGATCGAGCCGACTTTCGTCATAGCTCTTTTCAAGAGCCATAATCCCGTCTGCGTCAATCGGGTCGAGTCTCGGTCCTTCCCCTGCCTCGAAGCGGACATTGCGCTTCAACGCATCGGGGATCACGAGGATGTCGGAAAACAGGATCGCCGCGTCAAAGCCATATCGCCGGATCGGCTGCAACGTCACTTCCGTTGCAAAATCCGGATTGTAGCAGAGGTTCAGAAAACCGCCGGCCTTTTCCCGCACGGCGCGGTATTCCGGCAGATAGCGTCCTGCCTGGCGCATCAGCCAGATTGGCGGCGGGTTTACGGTCTCGCCATCCAGCACCCGTTCCAGTGCCCTTTTCGCCATATCCCCAGCCTCGCCTCTAAATGAATCTTGTTTTATTCGGTTTCTTTTATTTCTTAGAGTCTGTGACGATCAAGGATTAAAGCTTTTGCCGCAGTCATGAGTCATTTCCACGGTTTCCAGTTTCGCTGCAGCGATTTTCGCCACTCAGATTCCGGCAGACCGGGGATTTCGTGATCAATCTCAAGGAATTCGGGCCCTCCGGACTCTGGCGCGCGGTGAAAACCCTGTGTAAAACCTCCGGAAAAGCGGTGCGGTGGTCGCCATTGTCCCCGTTTTCAACAGGTTGGATTTCTCGCTTTCCGTATTTGAGCATATGTGGATAAACGCTCCCGCTTCCCACAGGCGAAACCCGGACGAGATTTTTCATCCCGGTTTCTCCAGCGTTATGAACAGCAGGCGAAGGACATCGTGGAAAACCGGAAAAACTTCTTTCACCTGCATCTGATCTCCGATTCGACGGGCGAAACGCTGATTTCGGCGGGCCGCGCGGTATCCGCCCAGTTCGGCGGTCATGAGCCGATCGAACATGTCTATCCGCTGATAAGAAGCCGCAAGCAGTTGCTCACCGTCCTGCGCGCGATCGATGAGGCGCCGGGCATCGTGCTCTATACGGTTGTCAACGAGGAGCTTTCCGCCCTGATCCACGAGATGTGCCGCGATATGGGGGTGCCGAGCGTCAATGTGCTGGAGCCGGTGGCTGCCGTGTTCCAGTCCTATCTCGGCACCACGCTGCAACGCAGGGTCGGCGCGCAGCACAGCCTCAACGAGGATTATTTCGCCCGCATCGAGGCGCTGAACTTCACCATGGAGCATGATGACGGCCAGATGCCCGAGACCTATGACGAGGCCGATATCGTCATATTGGGGATCAGCCGGACATCGAAAACGCCGACATGCGTCTATCTCGCCAATCGCGGCGTCAAGGTCGCCAATATCCCTATCGTGCCGGGGGTGGCGCTGCCGGACAGTCTCTATCGCGCGCAAAAACCGCTGATCGTCTGCCTGATCGCCTCGACCGGACGGATTTCGCAGGTCCGCGAGTTCCGCGAATTCGGCGCCGGCGGGGATCATGGCAAGAGCGATTATACCGACCGCGCCGTCATTGCCGAGGAGCTGAAATACGCCCGCGCGCTTGCCGCCCGCAATGACTGGCCGATCATCGACGTCACCCGCCGCTCGATCGAGGAGACGGCGGCGGCGATCCTCGCCCTGAAACACCAGCGCGGCTGAAGAGCCTGAGGGAGAAATATGAACGCCACCGATGAAAAACCCGCGATCGTGCTCGCCTCCACCAGCCGGTCCCGCCGCTCCCTGCTCGAAAATGCCGGCCTCGCCTTCACCGCCGTAAAGCCCGACGTCGATGAACGCGCCATCGAGGCCCCCTATCTGAAAGAGGGTGTCACACCGGCCTTCCTGGCGGGCCTGCTGTCGCGCGAAAAGGCGCTCGATGTTTCGGCGCGGGCGGAAAATGCGTTTGTGATCGGCGGCGACCAGGTCATGGAATTCGAAGGCCGGCCCTATTCCAAGCCGGAAAGCCGGGAGGAGGCCCGCGATCATCTGAGGCGTCTTTCGGGCAAAAGCCATTCACTGATCAGCGCATTCGCGATCGCCAGAAACGGCGAGATCCTGTTCGAGGCGGCGGAGACGGCGCGGCTCACCATGCGAACGCTCGATGAGGCGGCGATCGAGCGCTATCTCGCGCTCCTGCCGGATCACACCCTTTTTTCCTCCGGCGTTTACCAGCTCGAAGGACCGGGCGTGCAACTGTTTACGAAAATCGAGGGCGATTTCTTCACGATATTGGGCCTGCCGATGCTGACGCTTTTGAAGGGCCTGCGCAAACTGGGAGCGATTGATGAGTGATTCACGTGAAACGGCAAAGCCAAGGGCCTGCGTTATCGGCCATCCGGTGGATCAGTCGCGCTCGCCGCTGGTGCATGGCTACTGGCTGAAGAAATACGGTATCGACGGAGAGTATGTCCGTCAGGATGTCGCGCCCGGCGCGATCGGGGAGTTCATGGATAAGCTGCGCTCCGGCGAGGCCGGCTATGTCGGCTGCAATGTCACCATGCCCTACAAGGCCGCAGCCTTCGAGCTTGCCGACGAGCGCGACGAGCTTGCAACCACGCTCGGCGTCGCTAACACGCTGTGGGTCGAGGATGGCCGCATCCACGCCACCAATACCGATGGCTTCGGCTTTGCCAGCAGTCTCGACGCGCTCCATCCGGGCTGGGATTATGCCGAGCGCGCGGTGGTGCTGGGCGCCGGCGGCGGGGCGAGCGCCGTGGTGCTGGCGCTGAAGAATCGCGGCTTTTCCCATGTCCATATCGTCAACCGCACGCTGGCGCGCGCCTCAGAGCTCGCCTTCCGGCTCGGCGATCGCGTGCATGCCCACGACATGGACAATCTCGAAGCGGTGATGGAAGGCGCGGGCCTGTTCGTCAACACCACCTCGCTCGGCATGAAGGGCGGCGCGGTTCCGGAGTTCGATTTCTCGCCGCTCAATGAAAACGCGATTGTCGCCGATATCGTCTATGTGCCGCTGGAAACCCCGATCCTCAAACAGGCGAAACAACAGGGTTTCAGGACCGCCGAGGGCATTGGCATGCTGCTCTATCAGGCGGTGCCCGGTTTCGAGAAATGGTTCGGCAAGACGCCGGAAGTCGATGACGGGTTGATGGCCGAAATCCTCGCTGACCTTGGAGAAACCGTATGATATTGCTCGGCCTCACCGGATCGATCGGCATGGGCAAGTCGACCACGGCAGGCTTTTTTGCCGAGGCCGGCATGCCGGTATTCAACGCCGATGAGGCCGTGCACCGCCTTTACCGCGGCCGGGCGGTGGAACCTGTGGAAGCGGCTTTCCCCGGCGTCGTCGTCAATGGTGCGATCGACCGGCAGAAGCTCAGCGCCGCGCTTGCCGGCAAGGCGGAAAACTTCAAGCGGCTCGAGGCGATCGTCCATCCGCTGGTGCGCGAGGAGCGGCGGGCCTTTCTGGAACAGGCCCAGGCCGATGGTGCGCCGATCGCGGTGCTCGATGTGCCGCTGCTTTACGAAACCGGCGGCGAGCGCGATGTCGATTATGTCGTGGTCGTCACCTGCGATCCGGAAATTCAGCGCGAACGCGTGCTCTCGCGGCCGGGAATGACAGTGGAAAAACTGGAAACCGTGCTGAAACAACAGCTCCCCGATAGCGAAAAACGGGCGCGTGCGGACTATACTGTCGACACTGGTGATGGCATGGACGCGGCGCGCGCGGCGGTTGGCGCGATCATTGCCGATCTCACACGTCGAGGCCCGCGGGCGACAAGAGACAGCACAAGGGACAGCATCTGATGAAGGCGCAGCGCGATATCATCTTCGATACCGAAACCACCGGCATGGACAAGAATGACGACCGGATCATCGAGATCGGCGCCGTCGAACTGATCGACCATTTTCCGACCGGCCGCACCTTCCACGTCTATATCAATGCCGATGGCAAGACCGTGCACCCGGAAGCCCTGCAGGTGCACGGAATCACGGATGAATTCCTGCAGGACAAGCCGAAATTCTCGGAAATCGCCGATGACCTTCTGGCCTTTTTCGACGGTGCGCGCTGGATCGCTCACAATGCGTCCTTCGATATGGGCTTCATTAATGTCGAACTCGGCCGGCTGGGCAAGGGACCGATCGCCGATGAGATGGTGCTCGACACGCTGGCGCTGGCGCGGCGCAAACATCCGATGGGCCCCAACAGCCTCGATGCGCTCTGCAAGCGCTATGCGATCGACAATGCCCACCGCACCAAGCACGGCGCGCTGCTCGATGCCGAGCTGCTGGCCGAGGTTTATATCGAGATGTCGGGCGGCCGGCAGGCGGCGTTCCGCCTCGTCAATGCCGGCGACGGCGACCAGTATGACGCCGACGGCAATGTCCGCAAGCTTCCCCCCCTCGTCCGTCCCCGCCCGCTTGCCCCGCGCATTCACCCGGAAGAACTGGAAGCGCATGCCAAGATGGTCGCCAAGATCGGCGACAAGGCGCTGTGGAATTCGGTGGCGGTGGAATAACGGGCGCGGCGGCTTGCCACCCCTAATCTCCCCCCTTGAGGGCAGGCGAATCGCATAGGCGTAGCGGCTTGCACCCAATACTCTCTCCCGCTGGCGGGAGAGATGCCCCGAAAGGGGCAGAGAGGGTGGTGCGGCTTTTCGTCTCGTGAGGGCGTTCGCGGGGAAACTCTCCCCCCTCACTGTCGCTTTCGCGACATCTCTCCCCGCCGGGGCGAGAAGATTGGGGGGCTATGCGGTCAAGCCATATGCGACAGCCGTTGTCTTTTCGCCGCGCCTCACTTCACATATTTGCGCCAGTCATGCTCCTCCCGAAACCCCAGAACCTCGCGGATCTTGCGGTTGGAGAGCGGGGCCTCGTATTCGTCCAGTTCGCGGGTAATCGGCGTGTTGGGCGCGTATTTGGCGAGGAAGCTTGCTGTCGGTTCGTTGGCGGTGATGGTGTCGTTGGTGGCGTTGAACACCTGAAAGCCGAGACCGTCCTTCTCAAGGCAGAGATCGACGATCTGGCCGAGATCGCGGGCGTCGATATAGCTCCATGCATTGCGCTTGCGCGAGGGCGGGTCGGCGAGGAAGCCCGGGAAATTGACATAGTCTTCCGGCGAGATCACGTTGCCGATCCTGAGGGCGTAAATGTCGGCGCCAAAGCGCATGGCGAAGGCGCGGGCGGTTTTCTCGTTGCAGACCTTCGAAAGCCCGTAGCTGTCCATAGGGTCGACATCGTAGTCCTCTTCCAGCGGGAACGACTTGAAATCCTTGTCGCCCTCGGTGAAGCAGACGCCATAGGTGGTTTCGCTCGACGCGATGATCACCTTCCGCACGCCAAGCTTCATCGCCGCCTCGATGACGTTATAGGTCGAGACCACATTGGTCTCATAGGTCACATTGTCGGGCTGCAGCAGCACGCGCGGCACGGCGGCGAAATGGACCACCGCGTCCGGCGCCTTCGGCAGCGCGCCGCTCTCATAGCCCTCAAAGCCGAAATGCATCGACAGCGCGTTGAAAACCTCGCCGCTCTTGGTCAGATCGGTGGTGAGCGTATTCACGCCCGGATGGTCGAGCGGTTTCAGGTCGAGATTGAGGACGCTGTGACCCCTGTCCAGAAGATAGGGAATGACATTGCGGCCGGCCTTGCCGCTGCCGCCGGTGAAAACGATACGCTTGCTCATGGTTCCTCACTGTCCGCCGTCCGGAAATGACGGCTTTTCCCGATCCGTTCGGGCGGCGCGAAACGGCCGCTGCCCGCTTTTATCGTCTTTGCCCCCCGACCGACAAGCCGGGGCGGTGATTTCAGCCTGCCCGATATCCGGGGAATGCGGGACGGCAAGCGCCGGGACCGGTTCCCTTCAAGCCTTGCAGGCACTAAGCTGCCGCTTGACGAAGGCTCAACGAAGGAAGATGGCGGCCCCGCAATGGCGAAGAAAACCGGCAAAACCTCCCGTCTCGATGACGCGGCGCGCGCCGGCTGGCTCTATTATGTCGCCGGCCGCACCCAGGACGAGATTGCCGCTGCCATGGGCATTTCCCGCCAGAGCGCCCAGCGCCTCGTGTCGCTGGCCATGTCGGAACGGCTGATCAAGGTCCGCCTCGACCATCCGATCGCCGAATGCCTGGCGCTTTCAAGCGCGCTGCAGCAGGAATTCGGGCTGAAACAGGCGGTGGTGGTGCCGAGCGATCCGGGCTCCGACAGTTCCGTCGCCGGCATTGCCGAGGAAGGGGCTGCCGAAATCGAACGCTGGCTGAAGCGCGCCGAGCCGACCGTGCTTGCCATGGGCACCGGCCGCACGCTGCGCGCCGCCGTGGAACAATTGCCGCCAATGGATTGCCCGCAGCACCGAATCGTCTCGCTCACCGGCAATATCAGCCCGGATGGCTCGGCGGCCTATTACAACGTCATCTTTCTGATGGCCGATGCCATCAATGCCCGCCATTTCCCGATGCCGCTGCCGGTTCTGGTGTCGACGCCCGAGGAGCGCATCCTGTTTCACGCCCAGCCGCTGGTGAAGCCGACGCTGGAGCTCGGCGCCACGGCGGATGCGACATTCGTGGGCATTGGCGAGCTCGGCCAGCACGCGCCCCTGCTGGTCGATGGTTTCCTGACCGCCGGCGAAATGGAGGAACTGCTTGCCGCGGGGGCAGCGGGCGAAATCTGCGGCTGGATCTTCGACGATAATGGCGAACTTCTGGACCATCCGATCAACCAGCGCGTCGCCAGCATTCCCATTCCCGTCCATGAGGATACCACGGTGTTTGGCCTCGCCCGCGGCGCGCGCAAGCATCGCGCCATCCGCGCCGCACTCCGGGGAGGCCAGATCAACGCGCTGATCACCGATGAGGACGCGGCGCGCTATCTGTTGAAGGGCTGATGGGGAGGCCCCACCCTTCCCCTCTTCGCGATCCTTTTCCCGTAACCCTTCCGCTTCGAGGTTGATTTTACCGTCCGCTTGAATATGTAGACCCCGACAGCCCGTTGCGCCCGGGCGCTTCTTTGACGCCGCCTGGAAGAGGTCACGCCGATGCAAACGCCCTATTATCTCATCGACAAGCAGCGTCTGACGGCGAACATGGAAAAGATCGCCTGGCTGCGCGAGGCCTCCGGCGCGAAGGCCCTGCTCGCGCTCAAATGCTTCGCCACATGGTCGGTGTTCGATCTGATGAGCCAGTATATGGACGGCACCACCTCGTCATCGCTCTACGAGGTCAAGCTCGGCTACGAGAAATTCGGCGGCGAGACCCATGCCTATTCGGTCGCCTATGCCGAGAACGAGATCGACGAGGTGCTGGAGAATTGCGACAAGATCATCTTCAATTCGGTGGGCCAGCTCACCCGGTTTGAAACACAGTCGGCCGACAGGATCCGCGGCCTTCGCGTCAACCCGCAGGTCTCGAGCTCGGATTTCGACCTTGCCGATCCCGCCCGGCCGTTCTCGCGGCTCGGCGAGCATGATCCGGCGGTGATCGAGCCGGTGCTCGACAAGGTTTCGGGCTTCATGTTTCATAATAATTGCGAAAACGAGGATTTCGAGCGTTTCGACGACATGCTCGGCGTGATCGAGGAACGCTTCGGCCATCTCCTGTCGCGGCTCGACTGGGTGAGCCTTGGCGGCGGCATTCATTTCACCGGCGAGAACTATCCGCTGGAAAGGCTCGCCGACCGGCTGAAGGCGTTTGCGGAAAAATACGGCGTTCAGGTCTATCTGGAACCCGGCGAGGCCGCGATCACCGGTGCGGCGACGCTGGAGGTGACGGTGCTCGACACGCTCAACAACGGCAAGGATCTCGCCATCGTCGATTCATCGATCGAGGCACATATGCTGGACCTATTGATCTATCGCGAACGCGCGAAGCTCTCGCCCGACACCGGTCCCCACAAGGTGATGATCTGCGGCAAGTCCTGTCTTGCGGGCGATATTTTCGGCGAGTTTTCCTTCGAACAGCCGGTGAAGGTCGGAGATCGTCTTTCGATCGAAAACGCCGCCGGTTATACGATGGTCAAGAAGAACTGGTTCAATGGCGTGAAAATGCCGGCGATCGCACATCGGGAGCTCGATGGAACCATCCGTCCCGTGCGCCAGTTCGGCTATGAGGATTATGTCGCGAGCCTTTCGTGACGCCTGATTTTTCACCGGCCCAGCGGCCACAACGGACGAAACCGGAGACGTTGTCCTGATGAAGAAGAATGTCCTGATTATCGGCGCCGGCGGCGTCGCCCAGGTGGTGGCTCATAAATGCGCCCAGAACAATGATGTGCTCGGCGATATCCATATCGCCTCGCGCACCAAGGCGAAATGCGATGCGATCATCGAAAGCATCATGGAAAAGAAGGCGCTGAAGCAGGAGGGCGTGTTGCAGGCGCACCAGCTCGACGCGCTGGATATTCCGGCAACCGTCGGCCTGATCAAGGAGACCGGCGTCGAGATCGTCATCAATGTCGGCACGGCCTTCCTCAACATGTCGGTGCTGGAAGCCTGCCTTGAAACGGGTGCGGCCTATATCGACACCGCCATCCATGAAGAGCCGGACAAAATCTGCGAAACCCCACCGTGGTATGCGAACTACGAGTGGAAGCGGAAGGATCGTTGCGCCGAGAAAGGCGTGACCGCGATCCTCGGCGCCGGCTTCGATCCGGGCGTCGTCAACGCCTATGCGCGGCTTGCCAAGGACGACTATGTCGACGACATCACCGATATCGACATCGTCGACATCAACGCCGGCAGCCACGGCAAGTATTTCGCCACGAATTTCGATCCGGAAATCAATTTCCGCGAATTCACCGGCGTGGTTTACGCATGGCAGAACAATGAGTGGACCACGAACAAGATGTTCGAGATCGGCCATGAATTCGACCTGCCGGTGGTCGGCAAGCAGAAGGCCTATATGTCCGGCCATGACGAGATCCATTCGCTGGCGAAGAACATGGGCTCGCCCAATGTCCGCTTCTGGATGGGCTTCGGCGATCACTACATCAACGTCTTCACCGTGCTCAAAAGCCTCGGCCTGCTCTCCGAACAGCCGGTGAAATTGGCCGATGGCCAGGAAGTGGTGCCGCTCAAGGTGGTCAAGGCCGTGCTGCCCGACCCCTCTTCGCTCGCGCCCGGCTATACCGGCAACACCTGCATCGGCGACTTCGTCAAGGGCACCAAGGACGGCAAGCCGGCGGAAGTGTTCATCTACAACGTCTCGGACCACAAGGAAGCCTATAACGAGGTCGGCTCGCAGGGGATTTCCTACACCGCCGGCGTTCCCCCGGTTGCCGCCGCCATGCTGGTCGCCAACGGCGAATGGGACGTGAAGACCATGGCCAATGTCGAGGAACTGCCGCCCAAGCCGTTCCTGCACATCCTGAACCAGATCGGCCTGCCGACGCGGATCAGGGACGAAAACGGCGACCGGGCGCTCGATTTTTCGAAGTAAACTGAAACCCGGCGCGGCTTATTGAAACGGGCCGCGCCGGCTTCAGCGCGCAAGGCCGAACTGGATCTCGATCCGGTGATAACCGGCCTTGGCGCCGTTCCAGGCATGATAGATTTCCCGGCTCTCGCCAGAGAAGACATGGCGGGAGTGCTCGATCTCTTCCACAAGCGGCGCGTAGCCCTTCGTGAACAGACCCCGCATCGTGCCCTGATAGGTGGTGGTCGCAACGATGATCGCCTCGAATGCCGTGAGCGTGAACTCGCACTGATGGCGGTATCCGTCGGGCGCCGTCACCGGGCGGCAAATCGTCCAGTCAAACAGCGTCTTGCCGTCATGGGGCAGGTTCTGCGCCATGAAAATCCATGGACCGGCGACCGCGAGGCCGCAGGCCGCGGCCTCGGCTTCAATCCTCGGAGACAGCTCCGCCGCCGCCGCCTTTACGTCAGGGATGGCAAGGCGGCGCGATGCCGTCAGTCCCTTGAATGCTTCCGTCTCGATAATCTTCATCTCGTCCAACCCCGTTTCGAAAGGCGTGATAAACCCGCAATCGTTCGGGACCAACGAAATCTGTAGAAGATTTTTTCTTTCTGTGGCTTCAATCGGCGGTCCGGAAGACGAATTTTTCTCCGGCCAGGCTCCCGCCTTCAAGGGAGGGTTTTTCGGCGCAGCATCCATGCTAATGATAGCGGCAGAATGGTAGGGAAAGCACGCTCATGTCGCTTCAGGAAAAACGCATCCTTCTGATCATCGCCGGCGGCATCGCGGCCTATAAAAGCCTCGACCTGATCCGGCGGCTGAAGGAGCGCGGCGCGGCGGTGACCCCGATCATGACCGCAGCGGCGCAGGAATTCATCACGCCGCTTGCCGTCGGCGCGCTGACGGGCGGCCATGTGTTCACCGATCTGTTCTCGCGCGAGGACGAGCAGGATGTCGGCCATATCCGGCTCGCCCGCGAGCATGACCTGATCGTCGTCGCCCCCGCCACCGCCAGCCTGATGGCGAAGATGGCGGTGGGGATCGCCGATGATCTCGCCGGCGCGGTGCTTCTGGCGCGCGATTGCCCGGTGATGATCGCGCCCGCTATGAACCCGAAGATGTGGACGGCTGCGCCAACGGCGCGCCACCTCGCAACGCTCATTGGCGACGGTGTCATGACAATCGGCCCGATGGCGGGCGAAATGGCCGAGCGCGGCGAGGCGGGCACCGGGCGGATGGCCGAGCCGCTGGAGATCGTGGCGGCCGTTGAAGCGTTTTTCGCAGAAGCGCCGAAACCGCTTGCCGGAAGGCGCGCAATCGTCACCTCCGGCCCGACGGTGGAGGCGATCGATCCGGTGCGCTATATCGCCAACCGCTCCTCCGGCCGGCAGGGCCATGCGATCGCCGCTGCCCTCGCGCGGCTTGGCGCGGAGGTGACGCTGGTCGCAGGCCCGGTCAATATCGCCGATCCCGCAGGCGTCACCACCGTGCATGTCGAAAGCGCGCGCGAGATGCTCGCCGCGGTGGAGGAGGCACTCCCCGCCGATATCGCGGTCATGGTCGCGGCGGTATCGGACTGGCGGGCGGAGGATGCGGCCGCGCAGAAGATGAAGAAGAAGCCCGGCGCGGCGCCGCCGCCGCTGAAACTGATTGAAAACCCCGATATCCTGAAAACCGTCGGCCATCACCATGATCGCCCTTCGCTTGTCGTCGGTTTCGCCGCCGAAACCAACGATGTCGCCGCCTATGCGCGCGACAAGCTCGCCCGCAAGGGCGCCGATCTGATCGTCGCCAATGATGTGTCGGAAGAGGGCGTGATGGGCGGCCAGCGCAACCGGGTTACGCTGGTGACGACGGATGGTGCGGAGGATTGGCCCGATATGGACAAGGCTGAGGTCGCCGAAAGGCTTGCCGCATGGATCGCGGGCCGGTTTTAGGGCTGCGATAGCCTCTGCCCTCACTCCGTCTCCATCCGCCAGCGCGGCCAGGTGATGGTGATGCGGGCGCCGCCATTGTTTTCGAAGGTCAGCGTTGCGCCGGCGCGTTCCAGCAGCGTCTTGGCGATGAACAGGCCGAGTCCCAGCCCGCCGGCCCGGTTGCCCTCCTCGCGATCGGGTTGGCGGTCCGAAACGAAGGGATCGCCGATGCGCGCGAGAATGTCCGGCGCAAAGCCGCCGCCATCGTCGCTGACGGTGATGGTCACGCGGGTGGCATCATGGCGCGCCTCAATTTTCACGGCGCGGCCGGCATGCTCGACCGCGTTTTCGATGATGTTGCCGAGGCCGTAAAGCACCGCCGGATTGCGCTGGCCCACGGGTTCGGGCCCGTCGCCGTCAATGCTAATCTCCATTTCCGCGACGAACGGCCGGTGGGGGGCCGCCGCCTCCTCCAGCAGCGAGGACAGCGGCAACCGGCGCATATGGCTCTCGTCCTCCTTGGAAAGCGAGGCGAGCCGGGAAAGAATGTCGCGGCAGCGCTGGCTCTGGCTGACGAGCAGTTGCACATCCTCGCCATGGTCTGGATCATCGCCGAGCGCCCGCGCCATTTCCTTGGCCACCACCGAGATCGTCGCAAGCGGCGTTCCGAGCTCGTGGGCGGCGGCGGCGGCCAGTCCGTCAAGCTGCGAGAGGTGCTGTTCGCGCTGCAGCACAAGCTCTGTCGCCGCCAGCGCATCCGAGATCTGCTCGGCCTCCAGCGAAATCCGATGGGCATAGAAGGCGGCGAAGCTCAGCATCGAGACGATTCCGATCCAGATGCCGAATTTCAGCACCGGCTCGATTTGAAGCGAAAGTCCCTCATACCAGGGCAGCGGAAACGGCTCGATCGCCAGCAGCGAAACGCCCGCGACCGCCAGCACCAGAAGCGCCATCGCGTGGCGCAGCGGCAGCGCCGTGAAGGAAATGATCACCGGTACCGAAATCAGCGGCACGAACGGATTGGCAAGCCCGCCCGTCAGATAAAGCAGGGCGGTGAGCTGGGCGAGGTCGAAGCCGAGCAGCGCGAAGGCGAAACGCGGCTCCACCCGCTGCGTTGCCGGATAGCGCAACGTCAGGATCAGATTGCCGAGGGCGAGCGCGGCGATCAGCGCAAACACGGGAATGATCGGCATCGAGAAGTCGATCCCGAAGGCCACGAAGGTCGCGGTCGTGGTCTGGCCCGCGACCGCCAGCCAGCGCAACCGCACCAGCGTCTGCAGGCGCAGGCTGCGGCGGCGTTCCTTCTCCAGCATTTCCGGCGGCGGCGCCCTCATTTTGGCTCTCCTCTCACGTTCCGCGCGGCTTGGCCCTGCGGGTGGCTTCGGCCTCGGCCGGGTTTTCCGGCCAGAGATGTTTCGGATATCGCCCGCGCATGTCGGCGCGCACATCCTTCCACGATCCGGCCCAGAAGCCGGGCAGATCGCGGGTCGTCTGGATCGGCCGTCCGGCGGGCGAGGTCAGCTCCAGAAGCAGCGGCACGGAGCCTGCAATCGTCGGGTGTGATTTCAGCCCGTAAAGCATCTGCACCCGGATCGACAGCACCGGCTCGTCGCCATCATAGCGGATCGGCAGCCGGTCGCCGGTGGGCGCGGTGAAATGGGTGGGCGCCAGCCGGTCGAGATCGGCGGCGAGCGGATAGGGCAGCAGCGATTTCAGCCCGTCCGTCAGGCTCTTTGGGGTGATCGCGGCAATAGACGTCTGGCCGGTCTGGAACGGCGTGAACCAGATATCGAGGCTTTCGAGCAATCCCTCGTCGCTGACATCCGGCCAAGGCGGGCCGAGCTTGCGGTGGAGGAAGCCGATGCGCTCTCTCAGATGCGCCGCCTCCTTCGGAAAATCGATGAGCGCCAGTCCGTGCTGGCGCAGCCCCTCGGCAAGGGCCTCGGCTGCCTGCTCACCCGCAGGCCTCTTCACCGCGCGTTCGGACAGCACCAGCGCCCCGAGCCGGCGGACATGGCGGGCGCGCACCGACAGGCTGTCGCGGTCGAACACGCATTCCTCCAGCGTCTCGATCCCCGGCTGCGTTTCGATAACGGCGCGCGACAGCGGGCAGGCGGCGAGTACGCGCCCGCGCGCGGCCGAGCCGGTCAGATCGGCGATGACCAGAAAATCCTCGCCGGCGAGCGGATCGTCCTCGGCAAGCTCGGCCCCGCGCCCGTTCGCCATCAGATAGCGCCCGCGCCCCCCGCGCGCCATCGCGATCCGGTCGGGAAAGGCATGGATCAGCGCTTCGCCGGGGTCGAACGGGCCGTCCGCGCGGCCGCTGCCCGCCGCCTTTGCGATCCGGTCCGCAAGGCCGCGCGCGGCCTCGGCGCGGGGTGAGCGGTCGGCGGCAAACCGCCGCAGCCGCTCCGACAGATCGATGCTTGGACCGCCAAGCCCCTGCTCGCTCATCAGCACGGCAAGCCGCGCGGCGTCTCGGGCATGGCCTTCGCGGCTGGCCGCGATCACCATGGCGGCAAGGCGCGGCGGCAGCGACAGCGCGCGGATGCGCTCGCCGGTTTCGGTCAGCCGGTCATCCTCTCCCAGCGCACCGAGGGCGGCCAGCAGTTTCCTGGCTTCGGCAAGGGCCGGCGCGGGCGGTTGATCGGGAAAGGCAAGCTGCGCCGGATCGGTGACGCCCCAATGGGCGAGATCGAGAACCAGGCCGGAGAGATCGGATTTCATGATTTCCGGCGGGCTGAAGGGGGCAAGGGCCGCGGTCTGGCCCTCGTGCCAGAGCCGCAGGGCAATCCCCGGCGCGGTTCGCCCGGCGCGGCCGGCGCGCTGGTCGGCGGCGGCGCGCGATACCTTCACGGTTTCCAGCCTTGTGATGCCGGTGGCCGGTTCATAGGCGGGCTGGCGCTGCAATCCGCTGTCGATAACGATGGTGACGCCGTCGATGGTGATCGAGGTTTCGGCGATCGAGGTGGCGAGCACCACCTTGCGGCGACCCGCCGGTGCGGGCTTGATCGCCGCATCCTGCTCGGCGCGGGTGAGATTGCCGTAAAGCGGCGCGATGTCGGTGTCTTCCCCCACCCTTCCCTCAAGTCGCTCGGCGGTGCGGCGGATATCGGCCTGGCCCGGCAAGAAGGCGAGGATCGAGCCTTTCTCTGCGGCCAGCATGGCGCGCACGGCATCGGCGACGCTGTCCTCTATGCGCGATTGCGGCGGCCGGGCCTGATAGCGGAGCTCGACGGGATAGGCCCTGCCTTTGCTTTCGATCACCGGCGCATCGCCGAGAAGGGCGGCAATGCGGGCGACATCCAGCGTCGCGGACATCACCAGAATATTGAGATCCTCACGCAGGCCGGCGCGGATATCGAGGGCGAGCGCCAACCCGAAATCGGCATCGAGCGAGCGTTCGTGGAATTCGTCGAAGATCACCGTTGCAATGCCGGCAAGCTCGGGGTCTTCGAGAGCCATGCGGGCGAAGACGCCCTCCGTCACCACCTCGATGCGTGTGCGGGCCGAGACTTTGGTGTCGAGCCGCATGCGATAGCCAACGGTGCCGCCGGGCTCCTCGCCGAGAAGGGAGGCCATGCGGAAGGCGCTGGCGCGGGCGGCAAGCCGGCGCGGCTCAAGCAGGATAATTCTCCCGGGCGGGCCGGTTTCGAGAAGATGCAGCGGCACCAGCGTGGTCTTGCCGGCGCCGGGCGGGGCGGAAAGGACGGCGCGGCCATGGCTCTTCAGCGCCGCCGTCAGCGGCTCCAGCACGGCGGTGACGGGCAGCGCCCTGGCTTCGTCCTTCATGTGTTGGCGGTCCTGCATTGCATCCGCATCCTGATAGAGCAAAAGCGCGGCTCGGGCAAAGCGTGGTTTGGTCACGCTTCATCGATCGGCTCGGTGCGGACCGACCAGCCTCATTTATCGGCGAACCCGCGAATTTCTGGTTGGGGGAGTCCGCTTCCAGCGATCAGCCGGATGCAGCTTTCTCAAGGGTCTGTCGAGTTGCGCGCACGTGGGCAACTAATCATTCTCTGAGAATAAGAAGTTGTTATGTCATATTCGTCTCGATCATGGGTTGCATAAAATATTATAATATAAATCTCCCCAATAGTTAAAAAATAGACAATCATTAGCATTGTCTATATGAGAAGTATAATGTATATTATTTTTAAAACTTATAATTATTGTGTACGGGCGCGCCCCAACAACAATAATAAATGAGGTGAGGGAATGCATGATATCAGTGCGGAAAATCAGGAGCGCATTGGCCGCTTGCTGATTTCGGAATCAAAGAAAATACGGATGGTGCGATCCATAGAATCCACTTTGGATCTTGCCATGAAGCTTGGGTACAGCACGGCGGCGGTCCGCCTCTACGGCGCGCTTGAGCTGATCCATAATGAACACGACCTCGGTGAAGGTTGAAAACGCCAGGCAGAACGCGCCGCCACGGGAAACCGTTGCGGCGCAGTTGTGTCGATAGTCTTTAGCTTCTTTCCGCCAGCCATTCCTGCGCACCGCCGATGTCCATCGGTCTGCCGAACAGGTAGCCCTGGCCCAGATCGACCTTGAGGCGGAGCAGGGTTGCGTATTCCTCTTCGGTTTCCACGCCTTCGGCGATGGTGAGCGCGCCGGTCTTGCGGGCGAAGTCGACCATGCCGAGGACCAGCGCCTGTTTGGCGAGGTTGGCGTTGATGTCGCGCACCAGTTCGATGTCGAGCTTGAGAATATCCGGCCGCATGCGCAAAAGCGCGATCAGGCCGGAGAACCCGGCGCCGACATCATCGGCGGCGGTGCGTATGCCCCGCCGACGCAGACCTTCGAGCGCGGTTGCGAGTTCGTTGAAATCCTCCGCCACGTCGTGCTCGGTGATCTCCACCACAAGCCGCTCCGGCGGTATATGGCCGATCGCGTCAAGCAGAGCGTCGCTGGTAATGGTCTGCGGCGAGGCGTTGAAGCCGATCGCCATTTCCTGCGGGATGTCGCCGAGCAGTGCCAGGGCTTTTTCAATGGCCGCTATCTCGAGCTCGACCTGGCGGCCCACCTGCCGGGCCTCCTCGAACCAGATATTGGGAGGCCCGCCGCCGGCAAACCGCGACAGCGCCTCGAACTTGATCGGCCGCAGGGTTTCAAGATCCACCACCGGCTGCAACACGATCCTGAAGCCGTCCGCGGCAAGCGCGCTGTCCAGGCGGGCATTGATATCGGCGATCTCGGCGCGGCGGCGCAGGCCGTCATTGATCTGGTTGCCGGCAAGCCCGGCAAAGGTCTCCATCACCGCAAGGTCACGTTCGCCGAGGCTTTCATGCGGGGTGGTGCGCAGGCAGCAAAGCATGCCGTATACCTCGCCGTTGTCGCGGTAGACCGGCAGGCTCATATGCGCGCCGATCGGCACGTTGTGCGTGATCGGCATGGCCACCGCCACCGGGTGCTGGCTGGTGTCGGTCATCAGGTTCGGCAACACGCCGTCGAGAATGTGCTGACAATAGACCTCGGAAAGCGGGATGACCGATCCCGGGCTGATAAGCGCCTCGAAACCCGGCGCGCTGACGGCGCGGAAAACCGACTGGCCATCGACGATCTCGGAAAGATAGGCGACCTCCATGTCAAAATGCTTGCGCACCGTCTCAAGGATGATGTCGACGGCATCCCTGGGCTGGTCTGTCGGGCCCAGGGTCAGGTTCAGGGGTAGGCGACCCATCGTTTTGCGTCCGCTGTTTCGTGCTCGTCGGCATGCTACAGCGGTTCTTGTGTTGCCGTCCAGTTTGAAGGTGCGTCATGCGCAACGGAACGATCGCTTTGGTGTTGAATTTCTTGCCTTTTATCAAGTCTGGACCCTGAAATGGTCGCCTTCGAGCTTCACCGCGTGGCCGCTCATGGCCGATTGCTGGGCGGCGTGGCCCATGGCAACAGCCCACCAGCCATCCTCCAGGCTCACCTCCACCGGCCGCGAACCGGCGATCGCGGCGACAAAACTCTGGTGCTGGTAGAAGGTCGAGCCGTTGTGGTCGCCCGCCATCAGAAGCGTTGGATCAACCGGGATCCCGACCTCGCGCGGGTCCTTGGGATGGCGCGGAGAATAGGCCATGCGGGCTTCCGGCGGCGCGCCGAGATGGGCGGGCCAGAAGCGGGTCGGGCCGGGCACATGGCATTCGATCTTGCCGTTCGGCCCGATCGCGGAAATCTCTTCCTGAAACCGCGAGCCCTCGGCGAACATGCAAAGCTCCAGCGCCGCGCGGGTTCCGGAGGCGAAATCGACGATCACATAGGCATGGTCCCAGACATCCGGCCGCTCATGGCCGTCGATCATCTCGTCACGATGGTTGAAGGCCTGACCGCCGCTCGCCATGATCCGCACGGGATCGCTTTTCATCACCAGCCGCATCAGGTCGAAGAAATGGCAGCATTTCTCCACCAGCGTGCCGCCGGAATAGCGGTTGAACCGGTTCCAGTTGCCCACCTTGTTTAGAAACGGAAAGCGATGTTCGCGGATGGTCAGCATCCGCACGCCGCCGGTCACGCTGTCCGCCTCGCTTACAAGCCGCGCGATCGGCGGCATGTAGCGGTATTCCATCGCCACCCAGACAGGCGCGGGATAACTTGCCTTGAAGGCGGTCACCCGGGCGGTGTCGCCGGGGTCGGTAAAAAGTGGCTTTTCCACCATCAGCGGCAGCGGCCGCGTGCGGGCGATCTCCTCCATTTGCGACAGGTGCAGGTGGTTGGGGCTTGCGATCAGCAGGCAGTTGATCGCCTCCACCGCGAGCAGATCGGCGAGGCTGTCGCAAAGCCTTGCCTGCGGGGCGAGTGCTGCCGCTTTCGCGCGCATTTCCGGATTGGGCTCGAAGATCGCGCCGATTTCCGCGTCAGGCAGAAGCGCGATATTGCGCAGATGCTCCTGGCCCATCATGCCGCAGCCGATAATGCCGTAAATTGCCTTCACCTCAGCCCCTCCTATTTGAGCCGCGCGACATAACGCGCCACCGCCGGGTCGAACCATGTGTATGAAAATTCCGCCTTCTCGCCGTCCCGGTCGAAGGAGATGCGTTGCACCTCGGGAACGGGTGCGCTGGACGCGAGCCCAAAATCATCCGGGGCCCAGTCCGGCACCCGGCCAAGCCCGATCCGGTCCTCGGCCCGCGTGATCCAGAGCCCCAGCCGGGTGCGGTAATGGAGATAGAGGCTTTCGGAAAGATCGGTCATGGTGAGCGTCTCGGCATAGGCGGCGTCGAGCCAGATTTCCTCAAGCGCCGCGAATTTCTTGCCGACGAAGCGGCGGCGGCGGATGCGGTGGGCCCTCGCCGAGGCGCCGAACGCCGGCAAATCCGCCGGCTTTTCCATAAGGTCCACCGAAATCGCCGTTGCCGTCGGGAGGCCGCCGCCTTCGATCAGTTCCAGCCGGAACATAGTGTAGACGCTCGCCGGATCGGCGATCGCGCGCACGTAATTGCCGGAGCCCTGGCGGCGCTCCAGCAGGCCGCGCGTTTCCAGTTCGTTGAGCGCCTTGCGCAGCGTGCCGACCGCGACATTCAGCTCGGCGGCAAGCTTGCGCTCGGGCGCGAGCTTTTCGCCATCGACCAGCCGACCGGCCGCCAGATCGCGCACGATCAGTTCCACGATCTGCAGATAGACCGGAAGGCTGCCATCATTGCGGGATTTCATCGTCACCTCAAAATTGATACACTATTGATTTACTAAAAATTTGATGATACGCAAGCAAAAAATTGGGAGAAACGCATGTCCGTCGTGCCCGTCACATCCGCCGAACTGAACGCTGCCGAAGTCTCGTGGTTTTCCGCGCTGTGTTCGGATGATTACGCCTATCTCGGCGTGCCGGACGGCAGCCTTCGCTCATCCTTCGACCATTGTTCCGATATCGTGAAGAGGGCGGAAGGCCACGGCTTCCGCAACATCCTCTGCCCGTCCTCCTATCAGGTGGGGCAGGACACGTTGAGTTTCGTGGCGGGATGCGCGCCCATTACTGAAAAGATCAACTTTCTGGCGGCGATCCGCTGCGGCGAGATGCAGCCGATCATGCTGGCGCGCACGGTCGCCACCCTCGATCACATGCTGAAGGGCCGGCTGACGCTGAACGTGATCTCCTCGAATTTTCCGGGCGAGGAGGCTGACAGCGCCTATCGCTACCGCCGCAGCCATGAGGTGGTGGAGATATTGCGTCAAGCCTGGACCCGCGACGAAATCAATTACGACGGCGAGATCTACAAGTTTAAGAACGTGACGACCGAGCCCGCGCGGCCCTACCAGCAAAATGGCGGGCCGCTGCTCTATTTCGGCGGCTATTCGCCGGATGCGCTGGAACTGTGCGGCGCGCAATGCGATGTCTATCTGATGTGGCCGGAGACCAAGGACCAGCTCGCCGAACGGATGAAGGCGGTTCATGAACGCGCCGCAGCCCACGGCCGTACGCTGGATTACGGTCTCAGGGTCCATGTGATCGTGCGCGATACCGAGAAGGAAGCGCGGGAATATGCCGATCATCTGGTCTCGAAGCTTGATGACGAATATGGAAGGCTGATCCGCGACCGGGCCCATGACGCCGCCTCGCTCGGCGTCTCGCATCAGGCCCGCGCGCGCGAACTTGCCGACCAGTTCGGCTATGTCGAGCCCGGTCTTTGGACCGGCATCGGCCGGGCGCGTTCGGGCTGTGGGGCAGCGCTGGTCGGCTCCACCGATCAGGTGCTGTCGAAGCTTGCCGAATATCGCGAGATGGGCATCCGCGCCTTCATTCTCTCCGGCTATCCGCATCTCGACGAGGCCGACCATTTCGGAACAAAGGTCCTGCCTGCGCTTGAGACCTGCTCGCTGCCCCATGTATATGGCCGGGTACCAGAAACCACACCGGCAACGCCGCTCGGCGTTGGAGAGAGGCATTGATGCAGCGGGTCGATATTGCGAAGGATTTGAGTTTCAGCCGTCTGGTCTACGGCATGTGGCGGATTGCCGAGGGCGAGACGTCGCCGGCGACCGTTCAGGCCAAGGTGGAGGCGTGCCTGGCGCAGGGTATCACCACCATGGACAATGCCGATATCTATGGCGGCTACACCGCTGAGGCGGTTCTCGGCGGCGCGCTGAAGGCTTCGCCCGGCCTGCGCGACAGGATCGAGATCGTCACCAAATGCGGCATCGTCGCGCCCATGGGCCGGCATTCGGCCAAGCGGGTGAAGCATTACGACACCTCGGCGCAGCATATCCGCGCCTCGGTTGAGGCCTCACTTCGGGACATGGGAACCGATCATGTCGACCTCCTGCTGATCCACCGTCCCGATCCGATGATCGATCCGGAGGAGACCGGCCGGGTGCTGGACGATCTGGTGGCCGACGGCAAGATCCTTGCCGCCGGCGTTTCCAATTTCCGCCCGCATGATTTCACCCTGCTGCAGGCCAATATGGAAACCTGGCTCGCCACCAACCAGATCGAACTGGGCCTGCTGGCGACCGATCCCTTCACCAATGGCGACCTCGCCTTCCTGCAGGAGCGCAAGTTGCCGGTCATGGCATGGTCGCCGCTTGGCGGCGGCCGGCTGTTTGTCGAAGCCAGCGCACCGCTGCTTGCCGCGCTGGAGACGATCGGCAAGCGCTTCGGCGTCGATGCCTCCGCCGTCGCGATCGCGTGGCTGCTGGCGCATCCCGCCAATATCCTGCCCGTGCTCGGTACCAACAATCTCGACCGCATTGCCGCGATTTCCGATGCCGAGAAGGTCGAGCTCGACCGCCAGGACTGGTTCGCGCTGTTCGAGACCGCGCGCGGATACGAGGTTCCATAGCGCATTTCGCAGTCACGCCGGACGTCCGCGAAAATGCGGCAAGACATGGAGAATGACAGTGCACCAGATGGCGTTTGCAAAAGACAGTGTGTTCGTGCCCGACCCGACCGACAACCGCCGCTATCGCCATGCGCTGGGCGCGTTTTCGACCGGGGTCACCGTGGTCACGCTGCAGGGCGATGCCGGGCCGCAGGGCATGACGGTCAACAGTTTCGCCTCGGTCTCGCTCGATCCGCCGCTGGTGCTGTGGTCGCCGGCCAAGTCTTCGCGCCGCCACGACCTGTTTGCCGGGGCGCGCCATTTCGCCATCCATGTGCTGAAGGCCGACCAGCACGACCTTTCCGCCCGCTTCACCCGCGGCGGAGCGGCGTTCGAAGGCCTCGCCCATCATCTGAACGAAGAGGGCGTGCCGGTGCTTGCGGGCACGCTGGCCCGGTTCGAATGCGCCCGCGCCGATGCCCATGACGCCGGCGATCACACCATCGTCGTCGGCCGCGTGCTGCGCGCCGCCCACGGCGAAGGCGAACCGCTGATCTTCTCACGCGGCGCCTTCGGCCGGTTTGCCCATTGTAGCTGAAAATTCCGCTTGTCCGGTCAGCGCCCTGCAACCAGCCCCGGCAGGACGCGTGAGACGGTGCGTTCGATGACGTCGACCAGCACCATGGTCTGGTGATCCACCTCGATGTTCAGGAGGTCGCCGGGCCTGTAGCGGGAGAATGTGGTCTGGCGCAGCGTTTCCGGGATCAGGTTGATGGTGAACAGGTTGTCCTCGACCTCCGCCACCGTCAGGCTGCAGCCGTTGACCGCCAGGAACCCGCGCGGGAAGATGTATTTCGCCCATTCTGCCGGCACGCGGAAGCGGATGAAGGCCCGTTCCTCCGCGGTGCTGATTGCCTCCACGGTGGCGGTTGTCGCCACATGGCCGGCGATCACGTGGCCGCCGTTCTCGTCGGTCATCTTGGCCGAGCGTTCCAGATTGACGCCGTCGCCTGTGGCAAGCGCGCCGAGATTGGTGCGCTCCAGCGTGGCATTCATGGCGTCGAAGGTGACGTCGTTGCCGGAAATCCCGGTGACCGACAGGCAGACGCCCTCGATATTCACGCTCGCGCCGAGCTTCAGCCCCTCCAGCAGTTCATCGGTGAAGGCCACCGTGAAGGTCTTGCCGCCGGGATAGGCGGTGATGTCGGAAAGCGGCCGGACGGCCTGGACGATGCCGGTATACATGGAAGAACGCTCCTGCTGACGCATCGCGGCTCGGGCGATGCTTTCGGCAATATGAGAGGATGAAGCCGTCGGGACAAGGGCCGCGGCGTCGACAATGCGTCTACATCCCGGTCATCTATGCCTTCGGCGGCAGCGAGTAGGCGTTCTCCACCGCGATCGACATCCATTCCTCGAAATGGGTATCACTGACGTCGTCGGCATCGACGTAATAGAAGCCGGACATTTTTCGGCCGCCATGGACCATCGGCTCGGACTGTCCAAGTTTCGCGGCTGCATCGGCGTTTTCCTTGCCGATGCGGAACAGGAAGCGGCCTTCGCCGTTGCGCCGGCTGGCGGCGACCACCATGTGGCCGTTCACCAGAAAGCAGAGCCCGCCGAACATCTTCTTCTCACCGAGCCCTTCCAGCCCTTCGAGACGATCGCGAACCCTGGCGCTCAGTTCCTCGTCAATGGCCATCGCTGTTCCCGTTCAGATAGGCCTTGAAGGCCTCGCCGTAATCGGGATGCCAGCGCGACAGCGGCGGGCGGTTTTCGACGATGTCGCCGATCGCCCACATCATCCGCTTCTCGTCGGTGGCGCGATCGACCTCGCCATCGGGGCACAGAATGTAGAAATCGCCCGCCTCCAGGCTTTTCAGCATGAACTCGACGGTCTGTTTCGGCGTCCAGGCGCCCTTCGGCTTTTCGTCGCGGCCATTGGCGGTCAGCGGCGTGAACACGAAGCCGGGGATCAGCAGATGCGCCTCGAGTTTGCAGCCCTCGATATTGCGCAGTTCGTGCTGCAGCGCCTCGGTGAACGCCTTCACCCCGGCCTTGGCGACATTGTAGGCCGGGTTGCCGGGGGGCGTGGTGATGCCCTGCTTGGAGCCGGTATTGATGATCACTGCCGGCTCGCCATGGGCGCGCATCTCGGGCGCGAAGATGCGGGTGCCGTTGATGACGCCCGTAAGATTGACGCCGATGATCCGGTCCCAAGGCATCTGCTTGCCGAATATGGCGGTGCCGGGCTGGATGCCTGCATTGTTCATCAGCACATGGATATTGCCGAAGGCGCGGTTGGCGGCGCGCTCAAGCTCCTCCAGTTCCGACAGATCGGAGACGTCGGTCGCATGCGCCAGGGCTTTCACGCCCTTCTTTTCGGCAAGCTCCGCCAGTTCGTTGCCGGCCCGCTTCAGCCGCTCGCCCTTCAGGTCGGCGATCATCACATTCATGCCGAGGTCGATAAAGGCCTTGGCGGCGGCAAGGCCGATGCCGGATGCGCCGCCGGTAATGACAGCGGAATTGCCCGCTTTGAGTGCCGGATGCTGGCTCATGATATCCTCCCGTTTTCCGCCTTTTGCCAAGTCGCCAGGGCGCGCGGTTTGTTTCCCGGAAGACTTTTTGGCAGATGAAACGGCATGTCAATGCGCAAATCGTCCGGCGCGCGCGGCGCTTCGCCACGGTTTTCCTTGCGTGGCCGCGCAAAGCCGCTAAAACGGCTCACACATTCAAAACGCGATATGGACCTGAACTCACATGGCAACGCACAAAGACGTCAAGAAGGTCGTGCTCGCCTATTCCGGCGGACTCGACACCTCGATCATCCTGAAATGGCTGCAGACCGAACTCGGCGCTGAAGTCGTCACCTTCACCGCCGATCTCGGCCAGGGCGAGGAGCTGGAACCGGCGCGCCTGAAAGCCGAACAGGCGGGCGTGAAGGAAATCTTCATCGAGGATGTGCGTGAGGAATTCGTGCGCGATTTCGTGTTCCCGATGTTCCGCGCCAATGCCGTCTATGAGGGCGTCTACCTGCTCGGCACCTCGATCGCCCGGCCGCTGATCTCCAAGCACCTGATCGAGATCGCCGAGAAGACCGGTGCGGATGCCATTGCTCACGGCGCCACCGGCAAGGGCAATGACCAGGTCCGCTTCGAAATGTCGGCCTATGCGCTGAACCCGGACATCAAGATCATCGCGCCGTGGCGCGACTGGTCGTTCAAGAGCCGGACCGATCTTCTGGAATTCGCCGAAAGCCACCAGATCCAGATCGCCAAGAACAAGCGCGGCGAAGCGCCGTTCTCGGTCGACGCCAACCTGCTGCATTCCTCCTCCGAAGGTCGCGTGCTGGAAGACCCGGCGATCGAAGCCCCGGAATATGTGCATATGCGCACGGTCTCGCCGGAAGCCGCCCCCGACAAGGCGACCATCATCAAGGTCGGGTTTGAGAAGGGCGATGCCGTTTCGATCAATGGCGAGCGCCTGAGCCCGGCGACGATCCTCGCAAAGCTCAACGATTACGGCCGCGACAACGGCATCGGCCGGCTTGATCTGGTCGAAAACCGCTTCGTCGGCATGAAGTCGCGCGGCGTCTACGAGACCCCCGGCGGCACCATCCTGCTCGCCGCCCACCGCGCGATCGAGAGCATCACGCTTGACCGGGGTGCGGCGCACCTCAAGGACGAGCTGATGCCGAAATATGCCGAGCTGATCTATTATGGCTTCTGGTTCTCGCCGGAACGGGCGATGCTGCAGGCCGCGATCGACAAGAGCCAGGAGCATGTCGAAGGCGAGGTGACGCTGAAGCTCTACAAGGGCAATGTCATGGTCATCGGCCGCGAGAGCGACAAATCGCTCTACTCCGAAGCCCTCGTCACCTTCGAGGACGACCACGGCGCCTACGACCAGAAAGACGCCGCCGGCTTCATCAAGCTCAATTCGCTGCGTCTGCGCACGCTCGCCAAGCGCGACCGGATGTGAGCAATCTTGCAAGACGAGGCGGCGACCCAGTTGCCTCGTCGACCTCGCCTCCGGGGACCTCACCCCGACGGCGTCAGACGATCTTTTCGAGCGTCAGATAGACCTGGCACAGCGCCACGGCGATATAGACACTGACGAACCAGTTGATGGCGCCGGTGATCGGGATGATGACGAGCCAGTGAAGCCATGTCGCATCGGAAAGTCCGAGCGGGCTGTCAATCTGGACGAGCGCGAAACCGATGGCGAGCACCCCCAGCGATAAGAGCGTGAACCGCCAAGCAAGCGAGCCGAAACTCGCCTGACCGCGCTTTCGCGCTGCCCGGAATGTCGGGTTTTCACCATAGACATATGCCGGGAGCCATGTGCCGAAATAGGCAATACCCCAGACCGCGGAAAGCTCGAGAAGCACGGTACCCCCGTAGATCAGGGCGATGCTGACGTTCACATTCGTCAGATCGACAAGGGTCACGGCCAGAAGCAGCAGGATTGGAATGGCCACCGATATGGCCACGATGACAAGATCGCGCCAGACGAAGCCGAACAGTTCCGCAGGCGCGACCCCCGCGCCGGGGCTGAAGGGGTTCAAGGAGGCCTGTCGCAGGAGCCGCCTGTAGATGAGAAAGAGAACCGCGCTGCTTGCGACGATCTCCAGCAGGCTCGCGATGGCGGCGGGCGCGAGCGCGGGAAGAACCGCCGTCGCGACGATCACGATCGCAAAGAACCTGACATTGGCCCGCATGAAACCGAGCGCATTGCGCAACATGGTCTGTGCCCCCGGAATGACAACCTCAACCTTAGAGAGCTTGCGCTATAAATACCAGTAAAAGGCGAAGTATCCGCTATTTCATTGCTGCGGAACGCTGGGGGTCCTTGTTCCAGTCGTCGCCGGCGGTGGGCTGTTCGGAGGGCTCCCGGATTTCCGGCGATGCCGGCTCTCGCCTTTCGATCAGGCGCAGCCAGAGATAGCAGGCGACCGCAATTGCGCCCATGGCCGGCACCATGATCTGCATGGCGAGCACGGGCGAGCCGAGGGCGGCGGCGATCATGCCGGTGACGAGGCCCGAGCCCATCTGCATGAAGCCCATCATCGCCGAGGCGGAGCCGGCGATATCGGGAAAGGGCAGCAGCGCGGCATTGGTGATATAGGGCATCAGGAAGGCGATGCCGAAGGCGAAGCAGCCGACCGGCAGCATGACCGAAAGATAGGAGATCGGCAGAACCTCCGTGGAAATGGCGAGTGAAACCGCGCCGAGGGCGACGAATAACAGGCCGAACCCGACCTGGGCGCGCGAGGTAAACCAGCGCAGCAAAATCCGGAAGACTACCGAGCCGGAGAAATAGCAGCCGGTCTGCATCAGCATGCCGAGGCCGAATTGCGAGGGCGTGAGGCCGGCAACATTGATCATCACGAAGGGCAGGATCGAGGCGAGCGCGTAAAGTGAACCGGTGGAAGCGGCGATGATCAGCGACGAGGCCATGAAGTGCTGGCTGCGCAACAGCCGGCCATAGGCCTTGAGCAACGGCAGCGGCCGGGCCTTGGCGCGATCCGGCTTTCCGGTCTCCGGCATCAAGAGAAGCACCAGCGCACCGAGCGTGAGGCCGAAGCCAATCATGGCGACGAAGATCGCCTTCCAGCCGACGAGCGAAAGGATGATGCCGCCGATGGTGGGCGCGATCGCGGGTCCGGTGGCCAGCATGATGCCGAGCATGTTGAGGATTCGCGAGGCCGGCTCGCCGGTGAACTGGTCGCGCACGATCGCGCGGCCGACGGTGAGCCCCACCGATGCGCCGATGCCCTGTATCAGGCGGCCAGCCAACAGCATCGACACGCTGCCCGCGAAGGCGGCGAGGATGCTGCCGAGCAGATAGAGCGCCAGGAACCACACGACCGTACGCCGCCGCCCGAACGCATCCGACAGCGGGCCGGTGGCGAGCATGGCGAAGGCGAAACCGCCGAAATAGAGCGACAGCGAAAGCTTGATCGCGCCATCGGTTGTGGCAAGCGCCTGCGTCAGCGCCGGCATGGCGGGCGTATAGAGCGACAGCGAAATCGGCCCGAGCATGGAGAGCGCCGCGCCCAGCACGCTTGTGCGCCCTTCGCTCATCAACGGCCGGGTTGGGTTGGGGTGACTCATCCTTGTGTCATCTTTCAAAGGCGCGCGAAATTGTCGCGCATGGTCCTGAGCGCCCGGAAAAGCGCCTGCCTGTCGCTTTCGGGAAGGTCCGCCTGCAGGCGCGCCACCAGATCGTCGGAATGAGCGCGGATGTCTGCGAGCACGACCTTGCCCTTTTCCGTCATCGATACGCATCTGGCGCGCCCGTCCTTCGGATCGACGCGGCGCTCGATCAGGCCGGCCTTTTCCAGCCCGTCCACATAGCGCGACAGCGTCATCGGTTCGATGCCGAGCGCCACCGCGATCTCGCTTTGGCGCACGCCGTTGCTGGCGGCAATGCGGGTCAGGGCGCGCGCCTCGCCCGGCGTGACGCCGAGCCCGCTTTTTGCGATCTCGCGTTCGAAGGCTGCGCGAAACAGCCGCGCCACATCGCTCAGAAGAAAACCGAGCCTTTCGGTTGACGCTTTCGTCATTCCATTTCTCATCATCGGATATTAATAAGCATCGCTTACTATTTTTTCAGGAGACAATCAAGGTCCTTGCCTTGAAGCCGCGTCTGCCGCACACACATGTTACGCCGCCAGCAGCATGAAAGGACCGATGCGACATGACCGACACGATCAACAGCGCGCTCATCCGCTGGGAGGGATTTTCCGGACTGCCCGAATTCGACCGCATCGCGGACGGCGATTTCATTGCGGTCTTCGAGTGGGCGATGGCCGACCATGACCGCGAGATCGAGGCGATCGCGGCCAATCCGGATGCCCCCGACTTTGCCAACACGGTCGATGCGCTGGAGGTCTCCGGCGATGCGCTGTCGCGGGTCAGTGCGGTGTTCTTCACAAGGGCCGGGGCAGACACCAATCCCGAAATCCAGAAGATCGAGCGCGAGATCGTGCCGAAACTCTCCAGCCACTACTCCGCGATCGGCGCCAACAAGGCGCTGTTCCAGCGCATCGACACGCTCTGGCAGGCGCGCGATGGTCTGGGGCTCACCGGCGAGCAATTGCGCGTTCTGGAACGTCACTGGAAGGGCTTTGTCCGCTCCGGGGCGCAGCTTGAGGGCGAGCAGCAGGAACGGCTTGCCGCCGTCAATCGCCGGCTTGCCGAACTCGGCGCCGCCTTCGGCCAGAACGTGCTGGCCGACGAGAGCGACTGGGCGATGTTTCTGACGGAGGAAGACGAGCTTGATGGCCTTCCCGATTTTCTGATCGACGCGATGGCGGGTGCTGCCAGCGAGCGCGGCCGCGAGGGCCAATATGCCGTCACCCTGTCGCGCTCGATCGTCGAGCCGTTCCTCACGCTCTCGGCCTGCCGCGACCTGCGCGAAAAGGCGTTCAAGGCCTGGACCGCGCGCGGCCTTTCCGGCGGCGAGCACGACAACCGCGCGATCATGAAGGAGACGCTGGCGCTCAGGGCGGAAAAGGCAGCCCTCCTCGGCTACGAGAATTTCGCCGCGCTGATGCTCGACAATACCATGGCCAAGACCGCCGAAGCGGTCGACGCGCTGTTGATGGATGTCTGGGAAAAGGCCGTGAAGGCGGCGGCCGCCGATGAAGCGGAACTGCGCGAACTGGCGGCGGAGGAAGGCTATAATGGCGATATCGAGGCCTGGGACTGGCGCTATTACGCCGAGAAGCTAAAGGCCCGGAAATTCGATTTCTCCGAGAGTGAGGTAAAGCCCTATCTCCAGCTCGAGAAGATTATCGAGGCCTGTTTTGCTGTGGCCGAGCGCCTGTTCGGCATTCGCGCCGTGACGAAGCCGGATGTGAAGGCCTATCATCCGGATGTGCGGGTCTATGAAATCCGCAATAGCGACGATGACTTGATCGCGCTGTTCCTCGGCGACTATTTCAACCGTACATCGAAACGCTCGGGCGCCTGGATGAATGCGCTGCAGAGCCAGCACCGCCTGACACTGCCGAACGGCGATCAGGGCGAAATCCCGATCGTCATTAATGTCTGCAATTTCGCCAAGCCCGCCGCCGGAAAGCCGGCGCTGCTGTCGCTGGATGATGCCCGCACGCTGTTCCACGAATTCGGCCATGCGCTGCACGGCATGCTGTCGGATGTCACCTATCCGTCCGTCTCAGGCACCGGCGTCGACCGCGATTTCGTGGAATTGCCCTCCCAGCTCTACGAACACTGGCTGACCACGCCGGAAGTGCTGAAGACCTATGCGCTTCACGCCGAAACCGGCGCGCCGATGCCGCAAGCGCTGATGGACAAGGTGCTTGCCGCCGCGACCTTCGGTCAGGCCTTCGCCACCGTCGAATACACCGCCTGCGCGATCGTCGACATGCGCCTCCACACGGCAGAACACCCGCCGGCCGACCCGGTGGCGTTCCAGGATGGCGTGCTCAACGCGATCGGCATGCCGAAGGCGATCGCGATGCGCCATGCCATCCCGCATTTCCTGCACATCTTCTCGGGCGATGGCTATTCCGCAGGATATTATTCCTACATGTGGTCCGAAGTGCTCGACGCCGACGCGTTCGAAGCCTTCGAGGAGGCGGGCAACGTCTTCGATCCGACGACCGCCGGCAAGCTCAAGTCGGAAATCCTCACCAAAGGCGGCTCGGTCGCCCCCGAAGAGGCCTATGAAGCCTTCCGGGGCCGCATGCCCGGCCCCGAGGCAATGCTGAAGGGGCGCGGGCTGGTGTGAAGCTCTAAAGCCCGATTTCGTGGGCGAAGGGCGGGTTGGCGCCGGCGCGGGATACGGTGACGGCGGCGGCCTTGGCGCCGAGCGCAAGGGCGTCGCGGATGGCGTCGGCGGAAAGCGTCTTCACCTTGTCCTTGGTCAGCAGGCCGGCGAGGTCGAGCGAGGCGAGGATGCCGGCGTCAAACGTGTCGCCGGCGCCGACAGTGTCGACCACCTCGACCTTTTCGCTCGCCACCTCGACCTTCTGCGTGGCGGTGTAGCCGATCGTGCTGTCGCCGCCGCGGGTCACGACAACGAGGCTGGCACCGGCTGCAATCCAGTGGCGGGCCTTGTCGTCGAGCGAACCTTCCAGCCCGAACCAGTCGAGATCCTCGTCGGAGAATTTGAGAATATCGGCTTTCGCCGCCATCCGCTCGATCCGGGCGCGGTGCTTGTCGGGGTCGGTGATGAAGCTCGTGCGGATATTGGGGTCGAGCGAGATCACGCGCTTTTCCGCCTCCCGCATCAACAGCGCCTCATAGGTGGAGCCGCAGGGCTCCGGGATCAGGCTGATCGCGCCGAAATGCATGGCGCTGCAATCATCGCCGATTTTCGGCAGATCGGCCTCGGTGATCATCCGGCCGGCGGTGTTCTCGTCATAGAAGGCGTAGCTCGCCGCGCCGTTCACCAGCTTGACGAAGGCGAGCGTGGTGGGGCGGTCGGAGGTGGCGACATAGGAATGGTCGACATTGGAGGCGTCGAGTTTTTCGCGGATGATGTCGCCCATCAGGTCCGATGACAGGCCGGAGAAGAAGCCGGTGGGCCGGCCAAGCCGGGCCAGCGCCACCGCCGTGTTGCAGACCGCGCCGCCGGCATAGGGCGAAAACGCCGGCTCGCCCTTTGTGGTTTCACGGGGCAGCATGTCGATAAGGGCTTCGCCGCAGCAAAGGATCATTGTCTTCTCCCAGTTCGTTTTATCGCGTTCGCGGCGTCAGGCGGGCAGTTGGTCAATGCCGCCGCGCGCCTTGGACCATGCCATCGGCTGGTCGAGAAAATCGGCGACGGAATCGAGCGCCTTGTCATTAAACAGTTTCTTCTCGCGCGCCACCGCCAGAACGTTCTGCCAGGTCGCGATATAATGAAGGTCAACGCCGCCATCGGCGAAACGTTTCCCGGCTTCGGCGAAAATATCATAGTAGAACAGCGCCATGCCGTGGTTCACGATGCCGCCGGCATTGCGGATCGCATCGATGAAGTTGAACATCGAACCGCCCGCCGTGGTCAGGTCCTCGATCACCAGCACCCGCGCGCCTTCCGGCATATGGCCCTCGATCTGCGCGTTCTTGCCATAGCCCTTCGGCTTCTTGCGGCAGTAGATCATCGGCAGGTCGAGGCGTTCGGCGAGGAAGGCGGCGAAGGGAATGCCCGCCGTCTCGCCGCCGGCCACGCAGTCGAACTGCTCGAAACCGGCCTCGGCCATGATCTTGGCGGCCGCGAAATCCATCAGCGTGGAGCGGATGCGCGGAAACGAGATTAGCCGGCGGCAGTCGATATAGACCGGGCTAACGAGGCCGGAGGAGAGCTTGTAGGGCTCGTCGGGCGAGAAATGCACCGCCTCGATCTCCCACAGCATCCGGGCCATCAGGTCGGCCATTACGTGCGGCTCGGCAAAACTCGCGCTGGTCATCTCGGGTTCCTTTCGTCTGGCCGCCCTGTCTGTGGCCTGTCTTTGGCTTGTCCGTGCCCTGTCCGGAGGGAAAAATCAATCGCCTGCCGCGGAAAGAGAAGGGGCGGCGGGCCGAAGATAGCGAAATGGCGGGCCGCTGCAATGATGTTGGCCGGCTTTCGGGAATTTCCAACAGTGAAAAGCGGGGCGTGGGGTGGGGCTTTGCAACGTATAATCTCCTCTCCGGGGCGGAGAGGTCGCTGTTGCAAGGCCCCTGGAAAGCGTAGGGATGCGGCTATTGTCAGTCATGCCCCGCCATCCTTCGATTATTTTCCCGTCATCAATATTCCTGTTACAAAATGCGTATAGTAGGCGCAATTCAGGAGATTTCGGGAGCATCGGGTGAACCGTGTGGAAGGCATTCTGAGCGGCATTGCCTCGCGCATGGCCGCGGCGCGGTTCGTGTTGTTGGCGACGACGGCCGTGGCGCTGCTTGCGTTTTTTTATGGTGCGCTGCCGACATTCGCCGTCATTGCCGCCTGGCTCGTCATCTGCATTGCCGCCATTGTCGGCATCCGCCCTCGGATGGCGGCTGAGGAAGAGGCTGTCCCCGACAGGCTGGAGACCACGCTCGCCTTCGATTTCGGCGACCTTCCCGGCCTGCTCGATGAAATCGACCTTGCGATCTATCTTCTGGCGCCTGACGGCACGGTGCTGTTCCAGAACCGCTCGGCGGGCGACACCTTCGGAAAATTCCCGCTTGGCTCGCACATTTCGGCGCGCATGCGCGCGCCGGGCGTGCTCGACATTATCCGCGATACGCTGGCAAACGGCAGGGTCAACCAGATCGAATATTCCGAGCGGCTGCCCTCCGAGCGCGTCTATCTGGTGCGCAGCGCCCCGGTTTCCGATGCCGAAAGGCCGGTATTCATGCTTGTGCTGCGCGATGTCTCCGAGGCGCGAAGAATCGATCGCATGCGTTCCGATTTCGTCGCCAATGCCAGCCACGAGCTCAGGACCCCGCTCGCCTCGCTGCGCGGCTATATCGAAACGCTGCAGGGACCGGCCAAGCATGATGTGAAGGCGCAGGAGCGGTTCCTGCCGATCATGCTCGATCAGGCAACCCGGATGAGCCGGCTGGTGGATGATCTCATGAGCCTGTCGCGGCTGGAGGCCAAGGCACATCTGCCGCCGGACCAGACGGTCACGCTCAACGCCGTGCTCGGCCATGTCCGCGACAGCCTGCTGCCGCTCGCCGAAGAACTCGAGGTTTCGATCCACCTGTTCATGCCCGAGGAGCCGGTGACGGTGAACGGCGACAAGGACGAACTGGTGGAAGTGTTCGAAAACCTGATCGAAAACGCCTGCAAATACGGCTCCGAGGGCGGCAGGGTCGAGGTCTATCTCAAGCCGCTGTCGCCCTCCGGCGCCGAGGTTTCCGTGGTCGATCACGGCCCCGGCATTCCCTCCGAACATGTGCCGCGGCTGACTGAGCGCTTCTATCGCGTCTCGGTGGCAGACAGCCGTTCGAAGAAGGGCACAGGCCTTGGCCTCGCCATCGTCAAGCACATCCTCACCCGCCATCGCGCCCGGCTCTCGGTCAAATCCGAAGTCGGCCAGGGAACGACCTTCACCGTCCGGTTCTGACGGCGTCGACAAAGTGAAATCCCTATGTTTTCATAGGCATAGACTGTCATAAAACTGAAGTAAAAATGACATAAAACCGGGGCAACCCGAAGAGGGTCCTGCAAAGCCGCAAGAGGCGCGCCCAGCCATGAAGCCATTCTTTCTGCCGATCGTCGTGCTTTCCGCCGCGCTTGCATTCTCCGCGCCGGCGATGGCGCGCAGCCAGATCCAGATCGCCGGTTCCTCCACCGTTCTGCCCTATGCCAAGATCGTTGCGGAGACCTTTGGCGAGATCTATCCCGACTACAAGACGCCGATCGTGGAATCGGGCGGCTCGTCTGCGGGGCTCAAGGAATTCTGCAAGGGCGTCGGCCCGCGCACCATCGATATCGCCAATGCCTCGCGACCAATGCGCGAGGGCGAGCGCGAAAACTGCGCGAAAAACGGCGTCACCGGCATTTCCGAGATCGTGTTCGGCTATGACGGCATCGTGTTCGCCACCGACGCGGCGATGGAACCGATGGCGCTGACGCCGCTCGATCTCTATCACGCGCTCGCCGCCGAACTGGTGATTGACGGCGAGCTGGTGCAAAATCCCTATACCCGCTGGTCGGAGGTCAATCCGGCGCTGCCCGACAGCGAAATCACCGCCTATATACCTGGCGAAAAGCACGGCACCCGCGAGGTTTTTGAGGAAAAGGTGCTGGCGGTCGGCTGCGAGGAAGCGGGCGCGGTCGAGTTCCTTACTGAAGAATTCGGAAAGAAGCAGGGCGAGCAAAAATGCATCGCCGTGCGCAAGGATGGCCGCGCGCCGGGCATTGACGGCGATTACACCGAAACGCTGGCGCGGGTGGCCGCTAATCGATCCGCGCTCGGCGTCTTCGGCCTGTCCTTCTACGACAACAATACGGACAAGCTGAATGTGGCGACGATCGACGGCGTCACGCCGACGCTTGAAACCGTCGGATCCGGCGAATACCCGGTGTCGCGGCCGCTCTATTTCTACGTCAAGAATGCCCATGTCGGCGCGATCGCTGGCCTCAAGGAATATGTCGATTTCTTCCTGTCCGACGACATGGCCGGGCCTTACGGGCCGCTGGCAGAATACGGCCTGGTGCCGGCCTCCGCAGCCGAGCGGGCTGCGACGAAGGCTGCTTTCGACGAGGGCGTAACGGCGCAGCAGACGCAGTAGCGCCAATGTGAAATTCAATGCCCGCCGGTGGCGGGGCAATGGGGTTTCAGGCCCCGGATGGTCCGAATATGCATGTGTTTTTGATCATACTGGCGCTTATCGTGCTGTTTGGCGCAGGCGCGTTCTTTGCCGCCCGCGCCAAGGCCTATGCGCTGGCCGATGCCGGGCGGATCAACTCCCGCCCCAGCCATCACGCAAGCTTCGTGACGATCGCGACCGTCATTCCGGCCGTGCTCCTGATGGCGGTGTGGATGGTGGCGAGCCCGCTCCTGATCGGCGCGGAAATCCGCGAAGGTTTCCCCGAAAGCGTGAAGGAACAGCCGGCCTCGGCCCAGAGCCTCACCTTCAACACCGTCACCTCGGTCGCCTACGGTCTACGCCAGCTTCCCGAAACGGCGCGCGAACGCGTTGCGGAAGATTCCAGCCAGCTCCGCGCGGTGCTTGCAAGAAGCGGCATTCCGCTGGCCTCCAATCCACAGCCCTTCGTGCTTTCCTCGGCGGAGCGGATGAACGCGCTTTCGGCGAAAAGCAGCTACGCCATGGCCGCCGCCGTGCTGGCCGTCGCGCTTGTCTCGCTGGCGCTATCCTTCCGCGCGGTCAAGCCGCAGTTCCAGGCCCGCAACCGCGTCGAACAGGTGGTGCTCGGGGCCCTGCTTCTCGCCTCCACCATCGCGATCCTGACGACGATCGGCATCGTGCTGTCGATGCTGTCGGAATCGCTGCGCTTCTTCGCCCAGGTTTCGCCGATCGATTTCTTCTTCGGCACGGTCTGGGACCCGCGCTTTGCCGCCGCCGGCGAAACCGCCTCGCCCGGACAGTTCGGCCTGATCCCGCTTCTGGCCGGCACGATCTATATTTCCGCGGTGGCGATGGCGGTTGCCGTGCCGATCGGGCTCTATGCCGCGATCTACATGTCGGAATATGCCTCCGGCCGCCTGCGCGCCATTGCCAAGCCGCTGCTGGAGGTGCTCGCCGGCATTCCGACCATCGTCTACGGTTTCTTCGCGCTGATCACGGTCGGCCCGCTGCTGCGCGATATCTCGGTGGAGCTGAACGGGCTGTTCACCGGCAATTACCGCAATTTCATCGAGGCGCAGTCGGTGCTGACCGCCGGCGTGGTGATGGGAATCATGCTGATCCCCTTCGTCTCGTCGCTCTCCGATGACATCATCAACGCCGTGCCCGACAGCCTGCGCAAGGGTTCGCTCGGGCTTGGCGCCACGCAATCGGAGACCATCAAGCGGGTGGTGCTGCCGGCGGCGCTGCCCGGCATTGTCGGCGCGCTGCTTTTGACGGCATCGCGCGCAATCGGCGAGACCATGATCGTGGTGCTCGCCGCCGGCGTCGCCGCCAATCTGCAGATCAACCCGTTCGAGCCGATGACGACGGTGACGGTCAAGATCGTCAACCAGCTCACCGGCGACCTCGAATTCAACACGCCCCAGACGCTGGTGGCCTTCGCGCTCGGGCTGACGCTGTTCGTGATCACGCTCTGCCTCAATGTCTACGCGCTCTATGTCGTGCGCAAATACCGGGAGCAGTACGCATGAGCGAGACCTTCTCCAATCCGAACGAGGCGGAGGATTTCCGCCGCCGGGTCACCGAGACCCGCCGCAAGGGGCTGAAACGCCGCCACCGCGCGGAGAAACGCTTCCGCGTGTTCGGCTTCCTGGCGATCTTCGCCGGCCTGTTCTTCCTGGCGGCGCTGCTGTTCTCGGTCGCCGGCAAGGGCTTTTCCGCGTTCCAGCAGACCACGATCACCCTGCCGATCACGTTTTCGGAGCAGGTCATCGACCCCGAGGGCCTGCGCAATGAAAACCCGCGCCTGCTTCTGACCGCGAACTATCCGGCTCTGGTGCAGGACGCGCTGGCGAAAACGCTCGATCTCGATCCGGCCAATGCCGCCGAGATGCGTGAAGCCATGCGGCTCGTCTCTCGCTCGGCCCGCGTCGACCTGCGCGATGTCGTGATGGACGACCCGTCGGTGATCGGAAGGACCGTTGACGTGAAACTGCTAGCGGCCGCCGATATCGATTCCGCCAACAAGGGCCAGATCGATCTCTCGCTGCCCGAAACCAGCCGCCGCGTCTCGGATCAACAGGCCGCCTGGATGGCGGAGCTGAAGGCCGAGGGGCGCTTGCATAAGAGCTTCAACACCGGCTTCTTCACCCACGGCGCATCCTCGCGTCCGGAATCGGCCGGCATCGGCGTCGCCTTCGTCGGCACGCTCTACATGATGGGCATCGTGCTGGCGCTGTCCCTGCCGCTTGGCGTGGCGTCGGCAATTTATCTGGAGGAATTCGCGCCGAAGAACCGGTTCACCGATATTATCGAGGTCAATATCAACAATCTCGCCGCCGTGCCGTCGATCGTCTTCGGCCTGCTCGGCGTGGCGCTGTTCATCGGCTTTCTCGGCCTGCCGCGCTCGGCCGCACTCGTCGGCGGGCTGGTGCTGACGCTGATGACGCTGCCGACGATCATCATCGCCACCCGGTCGGCGCTGAAGGCCGTGCCCCCCTCGATCCGTTCGGCAGCGCTCGGCGTCGGCGCGTCGAAAATGCAGGCGGTGTTCCACCATGTGCTGCCGCTTGCCATGCCCGGCATCCTGACCGGCACGATCATCGGTCTTGCCCGCGCGCTCGGCGAAACCGCGCCGCTGCTTCTGATCGGCATGGTCGCCTTCGTCGCCGATTATCCCTCAAGCCCGCTCGATCCCTCCACCGCGCTTCCAGTGCAGATCTACATGTGGGCGGGCGAAGCCGAGCGCGCCTTTGTGGAACGCACCTCTGCGGCGATCATCGTGCTGCTGGTGTTCCTGATCCTGATGAACCTGACCGCGGTCATTCTCCGCCGCCGCTTCGAGCGGCGCTGGTAGGAGACGACAATGACCCTTGATGCGAAAAGAACAATGAGCGGAAACATGAACGAACAAAGCTACAAGATGGCCGGCAAGGATGTTTCCGTCTATTACGGGCAGAAGCGGGCGCTGTTCGACGTCAATCTCAATATCCGCCGCAATGCCGTCACCGCGCTGATCGGCCCGTCGGGCTGCGGCAAGTCGACCTTTCTGCGCACGCTCAACCGCATGAACGACACGATCGAGAATTGCCGGGTCACCGGCACGATCACGCTCGACGGCGAGGACATCTACACCTCCGGCATCGACGTGGTGGAACTGCGCGCCCGCGTCGGCATGGTGTTCCAGAACCCCAACCCGTTTCCGAAATCGATCTACGAGAATGTCGCCTATGGCCCGCGCATCCATGGTCTGGCCCGCCACCGTTCGGATTTCGACCGGATCGTCGAGACCAGCCTGCAGAAGGCCGGCCTGTTCAACGAGGTCAAGGACCGCCTGCACGAGCCCGGCACCAGCCTTTCCGGCGGCCAGCAGCAGCGGCTCTGCATCGCCCGCGCCATTGCTGTCAGCCCCGAAGTGATCCTGATGGACGAACCGTGCTCGGCGCTCGACCCGATCGCGACCGCGCGCGTGGAAGAGCTGATCAGCGAGCTGAAGCAGAACTACACCATCGTGATGGTGACCCATTCGATGCAGCAGGCCGCCCGCGTTTCCGAACGCACGGCGATGTTCCACCTCGGCTACATGGTCGAGGAGGACGACACCGACACGATTTTCACCAATCCCGCGGACCAGCGGACCCAGGACTACATCATGGGCCGGTTCGGTTAAGGAGACGCACAGATGGCACACTCGCATATCATATCGGCCTTCGACGAGGAGCTGAAATATCTCCAGCGCCGGATCTCCGAAATGGGCGGCATGGCGGAAGAGATGGTCTCGCAATCCGTCGTGGCGCTGGTCAACACCGATACCGAGCTCGCCGAAAAGGTGATCGCCGAGGATCTGGCGCTGGACGATGCCGAGCGCGAGGTCGGCGAAAAGGCGATCGTCACCATCGCGCGGCGCCAGCCGGTGGCGGCGGACCTGCGCGAAATCATGGGCGCGATCCGGATCGCCGCCGATCTCGAGCGCGTCGGCGACATGGCCAAGAACACCGCCAAGCGGGTGATTTCGGTGCAGGGCACCGGCGTGCCGCGCAAGCTCGCTCACGGCATCGAGCACCTGTCGGAACTGGCGCTGCTCCAGCTCAAGGAAGTGCTCGACGCCTACACCTCGCGCCAGGCCGACAAGGCCAACTCGATCCGCGAGCGCGACGAGGAGATCGACGCGATCTACACCTCGCTGTTCCGCGAGCTTCTGACCTACATGATGGAAGATCCGCGCAACATCACCACCTGCACGCATCTTCTGTTCTGCGCCAAGAACATCGAGCGCATCGGCGACCACGCCACCAATATTGCTGAAATGATCTACTACATCGCCACCGGCTCGCAGCCGCAGGGAGAACGCCCGAAGGACGACATGTCGCCCTCGGTCGGCTCCGGCGAAAGCAAGTCCTGAAACCATTTGACAGAGGCACGAGATGGTTCCGAAGATTGCAGTTGTCGAAGATGAAGAAGCGCTGAGCGTTCTGCTGCGCTACAACCTTGAATCGGAAGGCTATGAAGTCGAGACGATCGCCCGCGGCGACGAGGCCGAACTGAGGCTCCAGGAACGGGTGCCGGACCTTCTTCTGCTCGACTGGATGCTGCCCGGCGTCTCCGGCATCGAGCTCTGCCGCCGGCTCAGGATGCGGCCGGAAACCGAGCGCCTGCCGATCATCATGCTGACGGCGCGCGGCGAGGAAAGCGAGAAGGTTCGCGGCCTTGCGATCGGCGCCGACGACTATGTCGTCAAGCCGTTCTCGACGCCGGAACTGATGGCGCGCGTCAAGGCGATCCTGCGCCGGGCCCGGCCGGAAGTGCTCTCCAGCGTCTTGAAATGCGGCGATATCGAGCTTGACCGCGAGACCCACCGCGTCCATCGCAAGGCCAAGGAAGTTCGCCTCGGGCCGACCGAGTTCCGGCTGCTCGAATTCCTGATGACCTCGCCCGGCCGGGTGTTCTCGCGCTCCCAGCTTCTCGATGGCGTCTGGGGCCACGACATCTATGTCGACGAACGCACCGTCGACGTCCATGTCGGCCGGCTGCGCAAGGCGCTCAACTTCTCGCAGATGCCCGACGTGATCCGCACCGTGCGCGGGGCCGGCTATTCGATGGAAGTGTGAGGGGCCGCATGGCCCCTGCTACTTCGCCCTTTGAGATGAGATCGTACGCCGGAACATCCATTGAATCGAAGTCCGGTCAATCCCGTGCCTTCGACGTTCGGGATCAGCGGACTTCGAAACCGCGGTAATTGTCGTCGCGGATGGCGTTCATTTCGGTCATGTAATTGCCCATGCCGCCCATATACCACATCGAGGTGCGGGGCTTGCCGGGAATGTTGGCGCCGTTGATCCAGCTATCGGTAACCTCGAACAGCGTGCCGGCCATGCCTTCCTGGCACACCCGCACCCAGTCGTCCTGGGCCTTTTTGCTGGTCTCGATGATGCCGTTGCCCTGTTCGGCCTTTTCGATCAGGGTGCACAGGAAGTCGACCTGCCATTCATGCACCAGCGGCTGGCTGGTGAAGGGGCTGAACGGGCCGAACACCATCAGAAGGTTCGGAAAACCGGCGATCGACATGCCGGCATAGGCGCGCGGGCCTTCCTTCCAGGCGTCCTTCAGGCGCACGCCGTCGCGGCCGATCGTGTCGATCTTCAGATAGTTGCCGGTCATCGCGTCGAAGCCGGTCGCCATGATCACCACGTCGAGTTCCAGCTCCCTGCCGCCGACGATCAGCCCGTTTTCGGCGTAGCGCTCGATCGGCTCGGCCTTGACGTCGTGGAGGGTGACATTGTCGCGATTATAGGTCTCGTAGTAATTGTCGGCGGCCAGCGGACGCTTGGCGTAATAGTCGCGCGGGGTCAGCTTGCGGGCGGTCTCCGGATCCTTGACGATGGCGTCGATCTTCGACTTGATGAAATCGGTCGCCGTCTTGTTGGCTTCGGCGGTCACCGGAATATCGGAGAAGGTTTCGAGCAGGAAGCTGAAGCCGTTGCCCTTCTGCCACGCCTTCTCATAGACCCGGCGGCGCTCTTCCTCATCCACCTCGAGCGCGGACACGGTGCTTTCGTCGAAGCCGAAAACCGCAGCCGTGCTCAGCGCCCAGTCGCGGAAGCCATGCGGATCGGCCTTGATCTTCTCGCGCGTTTCGGCCGGGAAGGGGCCGATGCCGAGCGGCACCACCCATTGCGCGGTCCGCTGCAGCACATGCAGATGGCCGACCTTGTCGGCGAGCGCGGTGATGATCTGGATGCCGGTCGAGCCGGTGCCGACCACGCCCACGCGCTTGCCTTCCAGATCGGGCGCGGTGTCCGGCCATTTCGAGGCGAGCAGGACCTCGCCTTTGAACTTGTCCTGGTCGGGAAATTGCGGGGCATAGGAGGAGGAGAGAAGCCCCACGGCCTCGATCACATATTTTGCCTTCACCGTATCGCCGGCCGTGGTGGTCAGAAGCCAGCGGCCCTCATCCTCTTTCCATTCAGCGCGGGCGATGCGGGTGTTGAAATGGATCGAGCGCTTCAGGTCGTGCTTGTCGGCGACCGCGTTCAGATAGTTCAGCACTTCAGGCTGCTTGGCATAGCGCTCCGACCATTCCCAGTTCTGGAACATGTCGAGGTCGAAGGAATAGGTGTAGACGGTCGATTCGGTATCGACCCTGCAACCCGGATAACGGTTCCAGTACCAGGTGCCGCCGACGCCGCCCGCGTCATCGAAGGCTTCCGCCTTCATGCCGAGCTCGTTGCGCGTCTTGTGCAGCGCATAGAGCCCGCCGACGCCCGCGCCGATGATGGCAACATCGAGCTCCAGCTGTTTGTGCGATACAGCGTTCATTCTGAAACCTCCCATTCTCGTCAAATCTTGCGGCGGCAAACCGTCCGCCGGTCTTTATCGTGAAACCGGCGCCTGGCCAGAAACCGGATTCCTGCTGCGGCGAAAAATGCGTCGCAGCCCTCGCTTTCACACACTCATATGGTATTACGGTATTATCGGCAATCGGCGAGCTGATGCAAAATGCCCTTGTCATGATCATATTCCTATAATACCGTAATACGACCATATCGAACATGAAGGCAGTTCGCAGCGCCGCTTCACCAAGGATCGCATGACATGAACACGCAAGGCCCGCTCTCCATGGATCACGACGCTCTGATGCCCGACCGCAGGCTTTATATCGGCGGGGCCTGGGTGGAAGGGGCATCGGAGTTTCAGGTAATGAACCCGGCAAACGGCCGGCCGGTCGCCTCGGTGTCGCATGCGACCTCGGCCGAGGCGCTGGCCGCGCTCGATGCGGCGGCCAAGGCCCAGCCCGGCTGGGCAAGGCTTGCGCCGCGCGCCCGCGCCAATCTCATGCACAAGGCCTACCGGCTGATGCTGGAGCGGGAGGACGCCTTCACGAAGATCATGACGCTCGAAAGCGGCAAGCCGCTGACGGAATCGCGGGCGGAATTCCTGCTGTCAGCCGATTTCCTGTTGTGGTTCGCCGAGCAGAGCGCCCATCTGCACGGCTCCTATTCCGACAGTTCCAACGGCGATTTCCGTGTCGTGATCAAGCACCAGCCGATCGGGCCGTGCCTGCTGATCACGCCCTGGAACTTCCCCCTGCTGATGATCGTGCGCAAGGCGGGCGCGGCCCTTGCCGCCGGCTGCACCACGATCACCAAGACCGCGCAGGAAACCCCGCTGACGGGCGCGCTGTTTACCCAGGTGCTGCATGATGCCGGCTTTCCGGCAGGCGTCGCCAATCTGCTGCACACGACCAAATCCTCCGGCGTCTCCGAACCGCTTTTGAGGGACAAGCGTTTGCGCAAGGTCTCGTTCACCGGCTCCACCGGGGTGGGAAGCCTGCTGATGGAACAGGGCGCGCGCAACATTCTCAACTGTTCGATGGAGCTTGGCGGCGATGGCCCGTTCATCGTGCTCGATGACGCCGATATCGATCTCGCCGTCGACCAGGCGATCATCTGCAAGTTCCGCAATGCCGGCCAGGCCTGCGTTGCCGCCAACCGGATCATCGTCGACGCCTGCGTGGAGGCCGAATTCACCGAGAAATTCGTGGCCAAGGTCAAGGCGCTGAAGGTCGGCGACGGCATGGGGGCGGTCGATGTCGGGCCGATGATTTCGGCCAGGCAGCGCGACAGGCTGGGCGACGCCCTGAAGCAACTCACCGATGCCGGCGGCCAGTTGCTGGCCGGCGGCAGGCCGATGGCGGGCGAGGGCTATTTCTTCGAGCCGACGGTGGTGCGGTTTGAGGGCCGCAACGAAGTGATGTGCTCGAACGAGTTGTTCGCCCCGATCGCCGCCATTTTCGCGGTCGATGGTCCGGAGGCCGCGCTCGCCTTTGCCAATGAAAGCGATTTCGGCCTGGCATCTTATGTGTTTACAAGGGATCTGTCGCGGGCGCTCACCTTCGGCGAGCGGTTGGAATTCGGCATGGTCGGCATCAATCGCGGAATCATGGCCGATCCCAAGGCGCCGTTCGGCGGCACCAAGGCCTCGGGCATCGGGCGCGAGGCCGGGCAGGAGGGGATCTATGAGTTCATGGAGCAGAAATACATGGCGGTCACGGTCAACGAGGCGCTGAGCTGATGACGATGGAGAATGTTCTGGGGCTCGGCCTCGTGCGCCAGCCGAAAACGGTGCTGTTCGGCCCCGGCCAGCGCCGCCAGCTCGGCCGCTATGCGCGCGGCTTCGGAACCCGCGCGCTGGTGGTCACCGACGCCCGCATGGCGACGACCCCGGAATTTGCAGCACTTGCGAGCGATCTGCGCGAATGCGGCCTCGCGGTCACGGTCTATGATCAGGCCGAGCCGGACCTGCCGCGCGGCAACGTCATGGAGGTCGCGGAGATGGCGGGCGCTGCCGACGTCATCATCGGGGTCGGCGGCGGGTCCTGCATGGATCTCGCCAAGGCGGCCTCGGTCGTGTTCGCCCATGGCGGCGATGTCCGCGACTATTTCGGCGAGTTCGCGGTGCCGGGGCCCTGCATCCCGGTGATCACCATCCCGACCACCGGCGGAACAGGCGCGGAGGTGACAAGCCTCGCGATCGTGTTCGACGAGGAGACGGGCATGAAGATGGCGGTCGCCGATGCCCATATCGAGCCCGCGATCGCGATCATCGATCCCGAACTGACGCTCACCTGCCCGCCCGGCCTGACGGCGGCGACCGCCGCCGACGCGCTGTCGCATCTGGTCGAGGCCTATACCGCGACACCGAAGAACCCCACGGCGGAGCAGATCGAAACCCAGATCTATGTCGGGAAGAACCGGATCACCGACATGTTCTGCGAGAAGGGGCTCAGGCTGATGAACCGCTCGCTTGCGCGCGTGGTCGAAAACCCCGCCGATCTCGCCGCGCGCTCGGATGTGATGTTCGCCGCCTATTGCGCGGGCATGGCGATCAACACGACGGGCACGGCGGCAGCCCATGCGATCCAGAGCCCGATGGCCGCGATCGGCCATACGCCGCACGGTTTCGGCGTGGGCGCGCTGCTGCCCTATGTGATGCGGCTGAACTTGCCCTATGCAACGGTGGAATTCGCGGAGATCGCGCATTGCCTCGACGTCGCCGACAGCGCCGCCTCGCCGGAGGAGAACGGCCGCGCCGCAATCGAGCGAATCGAGGCGCTGCTGGAGCAGACCGGCACGCCGCTGGAACTGAAATCGCTCGGGATCGAGGAGCGCCATTTCGACCAGATCGCCCGCTCGGCGGTGAAGGCGACCCGGCTGGTGCTCAACAATCCCGCGCTGCTCACCGAGGACGCGGTCCGCAAGGTGCTGGCCCGGGGCCTTGCCGGCGACCGGAGCTGGTGGGCGTAGGCCGGCTTCGCCAATATTCGGTTTGCGCGCCTGATGCCTTGGCAGGGCCGCCCCGCCGCTTCTGGCCGATCCCGCAGCAACCTCTTGTTTTCCATAAGCAATCGCTCAAAAAATGCCTTTCGCACACGTCACAATTTGGGCGTGAACGCCGCGCCATTGTCGCCGCGCTGTCAATGTGCAGAAAGGAAAACACTCATGAAAATGCGTTCACTTGTCTATGCGGGGTTGGCGGCCTCGGTGGTTGGCGTGCTTTCGCTCCAGACCACGGCTTCGGCGGCGGAAGTGCTTAATACCGGGGCCACCTGGAACGCGGCCTGCGACGCCGCCATGACCTGCCGGCTGACGACCAGCGACCTGCCGGCCAATGACGGCGGACTGGCGATCCCGTCCTTCGTGCGGACCAGCGGCGCGAAAGCGCCGGTCATGATGGTGCTGCCGACGATTGACGGCTGGGACACGCTTGCCAAGGATGGCAAGTTCACCATTTCGGTTGATGGCGAGGAGGTTTCCTCCATCAAGGTCAGCCAGCTTAAGCAGGATGACGCCGAGGGCGGCTATGTGACCACCGATCCGAAGATTGTCCAGCCGGTGCTGGCGGCGGCAAAGGTCGGCGAGGACGAAATCATGGTGACCTATGAAGGACCGGAAACCCAGGAAGTGGCCACTGCCGACCTCACCGGTTTCCGCGAAAGCCTCGAATGGCTGGCCCAGCAGCAGCACCGCGGCTCCTGAAAGGCGCTTGTTTCAGGTGAAAAGCCACACTACATCGCGCAGGAAGCCTTGCGCGGTGTAGCCAAGGCCGGTCCTTGCCTGCATGCCGGAGCCGACCATGCTGATAGATGCCGCCCGCCGGGCGCTTTACGATCTGATCGACCCGAAGATGCGCGCCATCCTGTGGAAGGTGCTCGGCCTTTCGCTGCTCTGCCTGATCGGGTTATGGGTCGCGATCCGCAGCCTGTTCATGTGGCTTGCCGTTCCTTGGCTTCAGAACCTGTTTCCGACCATGCCGGAATGGACCGGCTGGATCACCTTCGTGTTGTTGATCTTCGCCGCGGTCGGGCTGGCGCTTGGCCTTGCGCTGTTGATGGCGCCGGTTTCCGCGCTGGTAGCCGGCATCTTTCTTGACGAGGCGGCGGAGCATATCGAGCGCAATCATTATCCCGACGATCCGCCCGGCGAGGCGCTGCCGGTCTTCGCCGCGATGAAGGAGGCGCTGGCCTTTCTCGGTGTCGTCATCATCGGCAATATCTTCGCGCTGCTTCTGCTGCTGGTGCCGGGCGTCAACCTGATCGCGTTTTTCATCGTCAACGGCTATCTGCTCGGCCGCGAGTTCTTCGAATTCGCGGCGATGCGATTCATGAGCCCGCCCGAGGCCAGGGCCTTCCGGCGCAAGCGCGGATTGACGGTGTTCCTCGCTGGCCTCGTCGTCGCCGGCTTCGTGGCGATCCCGATCGTCAATCTCGCGACCCCGCTGTTCGCCACCGCCTTCATGATGCACCTGTTCAAGCGTATGGATCCGGCAAAGCCGTGATTTGTGCGGAAAAATGATTTCCATTCGCAACAAACTGCGAATATTTCGCGCTTGAATCGAATCCTGCGAGCCGCTATGACGTTTTTATACCACGAAAACGCAGGAGCGCGCGATGAGCCGTATCGTTTATCTCAACGGAGAATGGCTGCCCGAGGAAGAGGCCAAGGTCTCGATCTTCGATCGCGGCTATGTGTTTGCCGACGCGATTTACGAGGTCACCTGCGTTCTAGATGGCAAGCTGCTCGATTATGACGGTCATGCCGCGCGGCTGAAGCGCTCGACCAAAGCCATCGGCATCGCCATGCCGACCGATGACGACACGCTGCTTGCGCTCCATCGCGAGATCGCCAAGCGCAACGACATGACCGAGGGGCTGATCTATCTGCAGGTCTCGCGCGGCAACCCCGGCGACCGCGACTTCATGTTCGAAAAGAACATGACCCCGACCTTCTCGATGTTCACCCAGAAGAAGAATGTGCTCGGCGCGGCAACGGGCAAGAACGGCATCACCGTGGTCACGGTCGAGGATCTGCGCTGGGGCCGCTGCGACATCAAGACCGTGCAGCTTCTCTATCCGAGTCTTGCCAAGATGGAGGCCCATGAAAAGGGCGCCGACGATGCCTGGATGGTCAAGGACGGCTTCATCACCGAGCAGACCTCGGCAACCGCCTATATCGTGACTGCGGACGACGTCGTCGTCACCCGCCCGCTGTCGCGCGAAATCCTGCCGGGCATCACCCGCGCCACCGCGCTGGAAATCGCCGCTCGCAACGGCTTCAAGGTGGAAGAGCGCGCCTTCACGGTGGAAGAGGCGAAGGCCGCGAAGGAAGCCTTCTACACCTCCGCCAGCAATTTTGTGACCCCGGTCATCGCGATCGACGGCCATAAGATCGGCGACGGCAAGCCGGGCGAAACCAGCCTCAAGCTGCGCGACCTCTATATCGCCGACCGGCGGGCGAACGCGATCTAAAGCCTTTCAGGCTTATGCGCGCGTCAAAGCGCATGGCGGCTGAAGCCTCGCGGTCAGGTTCAAGCCCCCGTTCTCGCTATCTGACAGGCTTCTTTTGTGGGGCTCCATTTTTCGGGCTCTGGAAGGTCTTCCACTCTGGGCGGCTCCACGGGGCCGCCCTTTTCGTGTTTCCGCACGCCCGCCTTCCCTGTATCCGGCAACGCACCCATTCCGCCAGGCGAAATGCATCTGGATTGAAATATCCCGGAAACGCAAGTCATCCTAGTTTCGGCGCGGGACGGCAGAAAGGCCGCGATTGCGCTGGCCATGCCAAGGAGTCAGCCAAAATGACGAGGAGGAAAACCAATGAAACGATTTGCGCGCATGGCGCTCGGTGCACTCTGCCTGGTGGCGGGAGGCGCGGTCGCCGCCGATGACACCATAACGCTGCCGAAAACGCTGGTGTGGACCAGCTTCGACACCGGCAGTCTTGGCTATAACCAGTCGATCGCGGTCGGCAAGGCGCTGGAGGATGCCTATGGCATTTCGCTGCGCGTGCTGCCGGCCTCCACCGACCTTTCACGCATTGCGCCGGCGCGCGAGGGCCGTGTGCCGTTCGCGCTCGCCGGCAGCGATGCCTTCTACGCTTTCGAGGGCGTGCTGAGCTATGCCACGCCCGAACTCGGGCCGCAGAAACTGACGGCCGTGGATCTCGCGGGCGCTGATAATGGCGTGGCCATGGGCGTTGCCGAAAATGGCGACATCAATTCGATCCAGGACCTGAAGGGCAAGAAGATCGGCTGGGTGGTGAGCTCGCCCTCGCTTCAGTCCAATGTCCGGGCGTTTCTGGCCTTTGGCGGCCTTACCGTCGATGATGTCGAGCTTGTCGATCAGCCGAGCTATGGCGGCGCCTGGCAGGCGTTCACCAGCGGACAGATTGACGCGATGACGGCGGTGACCTCCGGCAGCGGCGTGCTGGAACAGGCGGCGGCCTCGCCGCAGGGCCTGAAATGGCTGCCGCTGCCCTTCTCCGACAAGGAAGGATGGGAGCGCCTGCAGGCCGTCAACCCGCACTTCACCCAGCGCAAGGCCACCGTCGGCGTCCATATCGACGAGGACCATCCGCTGGAATGCGCGGGTGTGCCCTATCCGGCGCTGATCACCTACACAGCGCCTGAGGACCTGGTCTACAACGTCACCAAGGCGATCGACCTGCAGGCCCCGGTCTATTCCAAGATGCAGTCGGGCACGTCCGGCTGGGCCGCAGACCGCCAGGTGTTCGACTGGGTCGTGCCGTATAATGCCGGCGCCATCGAATACTACAAGGAGGCCGGCGTCTGGACGGACGAGATCCAGAAGCACAATGATGACCTGGTCGCCCGCGGCAAGGTGCTGCAGGATGCCTGGGCCACGATGGAAGGCGAAAGCGGCGACGGTTTTGCCGAGAAGTGGATGCAGGTGCGCGCCGATGCGCTGGAAGCAGCGGGCTTCCCGGCTTATTTCAGGTAAGAGAATAAGAATGTCCGAACCGGAAAAGATCTATCATGACGGCGAGTCTACGCCGACTCGCCATCTCCCCGGTCCGGCGCGATGGGCGGTCAGGGTCTTTACCCTGATCCTCCTCGTGCTCGGCACCAACCAGACGTTTAATCTCGGATCGCATTTCGGTTTCACGATCCTCGAAAACCAGTATTTCTATCTCGTGCTGGCGCTCGCCATCCCGATGGTGTTTCTGCTGATTCCCGGCTTCGGCGGCAACACCGCCAGGGGCCCTGGCATCATCGACTGGACGCTTGCCGCGATCACCGTCGGCACGCTCGCCTATTTTGTCATCCATTCCTATGACATCGTGTTGCTCGGCTGGGAAATGTCGCCGCCTCAAACTGCGGTGATCTTCAGCGCGATCCTGTGGGTGCTCATGCTCGACGCCGGCAGGCGCGCGGGCGGGCTGATCCTCGGTCTGATCGTGCTGTTCTTCTCGGCCTATCCGCTGTTTGCCGACAGGATGCCGGGGCCGATCTCGGCGTTCTCATCGCCGTTTTCCTATGTCGCCGCCTATCACGCGATGAGCCTTGAAAGCATGCTCGGCATTCCGCTGAAGGCGTTCGCCAATCTCGTGTTCGGCTTCGTCGTGTTCGGCGCAGCACTGGAACATACCGGCGCAGGCCGGTTCTTCATCAATCTCGCCTTCGCGCTTCTCGGTCACGTCCGCGGCGGACCGGCCAAGGTCGCGATCCTTTCGAGCGGGCTGATGGGCTCGCTTTCGGGCAGCGTCGTCACCAATGTGCTGACCACCGGCGTCATGACCATTCCGGCCATGCGCAGGGTCGGCATGAAGGGCACGATGGCGGCCGGGATCGAGACCTGCGCCTCGACGGGCGGCGTGCTGATGCCGCCCGTCATGGGGGCCGCCGCCTTCGTCATGGCGGATTTCCTGCAGGTGCCCTACGCCACGATCGCGGTGTCTGCCGCGATCCCCGCCTTCCTCTATTTCATAGGCCTGTTCATCCAGATCGACGCGCGCGCCGCGCGTGACGGGCTGAAGGGCATTCCGGTCGAGGAACTGCCGAAGCTGAAACAGACTCTCAAGGAAGGCTGGCACCATGTCTTCGCCTTCGGGCTTTTGACCTTCATGCTGCTGGTGATGCAGAACGAGCAATATGCGCCGTTCTATGCAACTGCCGCGCTGCTGGTGATCAACCAGATCGTCTCGAAGACCGATCGCTGGGGCAAAAAGGAACTGCTGCACTTCATCGATTCGCTTGGCCGACTGTTCGCAACGCTCGCCGCAACCCTTGCCGCCGTCGGCATGATCGTCGGCGGGCTTTCGATGACCGGCCTTGCCGGCACGCTCGTCAACGACCTGCTGTCGATTGCCGGCGACAGTCCCCTGCTGCTCCTGATCATGGGCGCGCTGACGAGCCTCGTGCTCGGCACCGGCATGACGGCGACGGCGTGCTACATCTTCCTCGCGGTGATGCTGGCGCCGGCGCTGATCCAGGTCGGGCTCGATCCGCTGGCCTCGCACCTGTTCATCTTCTACTGGGGCATGCTGTCCTTCATCACGCCGCCGGTGGCGCTCGGCGCGTTCGCCGCCGCATCGGTCGCCAACACGCCGCCGATGCGCACCGGCTTCGAGGCCATGAAGATCGGCAGCATCGTCTATTTCATCCCGTTCTTCTTCGTGTTCGATCCGGCGCTGATCGGCCATGGAAGCTGGGGCAATATCGTGGTCTCGCTGATGCTTGCCCTGTTCGGGGTATGGATGTTCGCGGGCGGCATCCAGGGCTATATCATGGGCATCGGTCCGGTGTTCCGCGACAGCCCCTATGCCTGGGTCCTCAGGCTGCCGCTGCTGATCGGCGCGATCCTGATCGCGCTGCCGGGCGAGGCGATCGCAGGCATCGGCGATCTCGAACTGCTGGGAATCGGTCTTGCGGTGATGTCACCGGTGGTGATCGCCGCGCTGATCCAGAACCGCCGCGGGTTAAGCCCGACGGGCGCGGTGTGAACACAGCCTCCCAAGGCGCGCCGGCGGGTCATGCCCGCCGGCTTTTTTGTGTGCGGTGACAAGTAGGCGCGCTACGCCGTCACCCGCCGCAGTGTCAGATTAATCCGGCCGCCGTTCTTCAGAAGCGTCGAGGTGCCAGGATAGGTGCGGGTGACGCCGTGGAAGGCGAGGCGGCTTTTGCCGGCAAGCAGGACGATATCGCCGCTCTTGAGCTTCAGCGACACCGTCTTGCCGCCCCGCTGGGTCCCTCCGACGCGGAACAGGCAGGTATCGCCGAGCGAGACCGAGAGCACGGGCGCGTTGAAATCGGCCTCGTCGCTGTCCTGATGCAGGCCCATCTTGGCGCTCTCGTCATAGAAATTGACGAGGCAGGCCTCGGGCGGGCGCTCGTAATCGGCAAGCGTGTCCCAGAGGTTCAGTAGGCTTGCCGGCATGGGCGGCCACGGCCTGCCGGTCACCGGATGGGTTTCCTGGTAGCGGTAGCCGCGCTGCTTGTCGGTGACCCAGCCGAGCGCGCCGCAATTGGTCATCCTCACCGACATCGGCTTGCCGGTGCGCGGCATGGTTGGCACATAGAGCGGGGCGTCCGCGACCACGGCACGGATTTCGGCGACCAGCGCCTCCTGGGCGGCGCGGTCGAGATAATCCGGCAGGTAGCGGAAACCCTCGGGCAGGTCGGTCATGGCGGTTACTCGTCGGGTGCGGGCTTGCCGCGCATCTTCTTGATGGCGCCGCGTCCGGTCTTGGCCTTCAGCCGGCGTTCGATCGAGCCCTTGGTGGGTCTGGTCTTGCGGCGTCTGGGCGGCGGCGGGGCGGCAGCGGCGAGGATCAGTTCCTTCAGCCGCTCGCGGGCATCCTCGCGGTTGCGTTCCTGGGAGCGAAACCGGTTGGCCTCGATCATCAGTACGCCCTCCTTGGAGAGCTTGCGACCGGCAATGCGCGCGGCATTGCGCTTGACCGTGTCGGAGAGCGAGGGCGAGGCCGTGAGCGGAAAGAACAGCTGAACGCCGGTCGCGACCTTGTTGACATTCTGCCCGCCGGGCCCGCCCGACAGCACGAACTGCTCGGTCAGCTCCCAGCCGAAAATGGTGATCCGGTCGTTGATGATGAGATCGCTTGAGGCCATGGCTGGCGTTATCTCACGCCCCACCCTGCCCTTCAAGGCTGCGCGCCTTGCTTGACGCGGAGAAAAAACCGGCGTACCGAGCAGGAACGGCAAGGGACGCCGGCCGCCCGCGGGTTTGTTGAAGCCTATGGTGAAGTGCCCGTTGAACCGATGAGCGAGTTTTGCAAACCTTGCGCATTCGCGTTTCAGGCAATGCGGGCACCGGAACACCATAAAAGCGAATGCGAAGGAAAGACTTCGCAATGCCCCATACACCTCTCCCCGCCCTTGAGACGCTCAAGGATCAGGCGAAACGCCTGCGTTCCCGGCTGGCCCAGGAAGGCCAGACCATCAGCCACTCCCGCGCGCTGGAACTGGTTGCCGCGCAATACGGCTTTCGCGACTGGAACACGCTGCATGCCAGGGTCGGCAACCGGCCGCCGCTCAATCCATGGATGCTCGGCGCGCGCGTCAGCGGCACCTATCTCGGTCATCCGTTCACCGCCGAGGTGATCTCCGTGCAGGCGATCCAAAACAGGCCGGGCTACTACCGGCTGACGATGAAGTTCGACGAAGCGATCGATGTGGTCACCTTCGACAGCTTCTCGGCCTTTCGCCGCCGGATCAACTGCACCATCGACGAAACCGGCCGCTCGCCGGCAAAGACATCGGATGGACGCCCGCATGTGGAACTGTCCTGGTAGCTGGTGATCACGAAAAAACGACAAATGCCTGAGCGACTTCAGTGCCCAGGTATCCAGTTTGTTGACGAACCTATCCTTAAACTCGGCGTCACCCTCGGGCTTGACCCGAGGGTCCAGGCAACGCGGTAAGGATTCGCAATAAGTCCAATGAAGTTCAATGGCTTAAGTCGCCTGGATGCTCGGATCAAGTCCGAGCATGACCCCTGAGAGGAGAGGGCCATCCCCGCCAACACCTCGCATTTGGAAATACTGCAGAAGCCCGAATACCCGGACGACCTCAGTCGCCCGGGTATCGCCCCCCTCTTTAAGGTCTCGCCTGTCTCTCAGGCCGCGGCCAGCACGCCCGGGGAAGCCGCCTTGACGCCGGCGTCCACATGGTCCTCGAACTTGGCGAAGTTGGCGACGAACATGGCGACCAGCTTCTTGGCCTGCGCGTCGTAGGCGGTCGGGTTCGACCAGGTGCCGCGCGGGTTGAGGATGGCGGCATCGACGCCCGGCACCGCGACCGGCACCTCGAAGCCGAAATTGGCATCGGTGCGGAATTCGACCTCGGCCAGACGGCCCGACAGCGCTTCGGCCAGCATGGCGCGGGTCTGGCGGATCGGCATGCGCGAACCGGTGCCATAGGCGCCGCCGGTCCAGCCGGTGTTGACCAGCCAGCACTGGACGCCGTGTTTGGCGATCAGCTCTTTCAGGAGATTGCCGTATTCGGTCGGGTGACGCGGCATGAACGGAGCGCCGAAACAGGTCGAAAACGTCGCTTCAGGCTCGGTCACGCCCTTCTCGGTTCCGGCAACCTTGGCGGTGTAGCCCGACAGGAAGTGGTACATTGCCTGTTCGGGCGTGAGCTTCGCGATCGGCGGCAGCACGCCGAAGGCATCCGCCGTCAGCATGATGACGGTCTTGGGATGCGGCGCGAGACCTGTGCGCGAGGCGTTGGGAATGAAATCCAGCGGATAGGCGCAACGGGTGTTTTCCGTCAGCGAGCCATCATCGAAATCGGGCTGGCGGTCGGCGTCGAGCACGACATTTTCCAGCACCGTGCCAAAACGCTGAGTCGTGGCGTAGATTTCGGGCTCGGCCTCCGCCGAAAGCCGGATGGTCTTGGCGTAGCAGCCGCCCTCGAAGTTGAACAGGCCATCCTTGCCCCAGCCATGCTCGTCATCGCCGACCAGCGTGCGCGCCGGATCGGCCGAAAGCGTGGTCTTGCCGGTGCCCGACAGGCCGAAGAACACGGCGGCATCGCCATCCGGGCCGACATTGGCCGAGCAGTGCATCGGCATCACGTCGCGTTCCGGCAGCAGGTAGTTGAGCACGGTGAACACCGACTTCTTCATCTCGCCGGCATAGGAGGTGCCGCCGATCAACACCAGGCCGTTGACCAGATCGCAGGCGATCACGGTTTCGGTGCGGCAGCCATAGCGTTTCGGATCGGCCGAAAACGACGGCAGGTTGATGATCGTCAGCTTCGCCTCGAAATCCTCGACCTGATCGCGATCCGGGCGGATCAGCAGGTTGCGGATGAACTGGGCGTGCCAGGCATATTCGGTGATCACCCGCGTCGGCAGGCGGTTGGCCTCGTCGGCGCCACCGATCAGGTCCTGGACGAACAAATCCTTGCCGGCGGCATGGGCCAGCATGTCGGCCTTCAGAAGCGCGAAATGCTCCGGCGACATCGGCTTGTTGTTATCCCACCAGATCTGGTCGCGGGTGGTATCGTCGCAAACCACGAACTTGTCCTTGGCCGACCGGCCGGTGTGCTGGCCGGTAAGCGCGCGCAGGGCGCCGCCGGCGGTCAGAACCGCTTCTCCACGACGGATCGATTCCTCGCAGAGTTCGGCCGGAAGGAGGTTGTAATAGACCGATTTCAGGTCTTTCAGACCCGCGCTCTCGACCGGAAAGCTGCGATTGTAGATTCCATGCTCCGCCATGTTCTCGCCTTTCAAGAGAAATTCAATTTTTTAAAAACATATTAAATAAATTCGCATCCGACAACCGGGGATGTCGCAAAATCTAATGAAATCAGTCATTTAATCGATTAAAGAAAATCTATGCATGACAGTGTTATGAAATTTATCCTGCTTTCTCATGATCTTAACTGCTCATCCGCGTTGGGCCGCGGCTCGATTTAAAACGCGGTGTCAGCGCCGAGGGGGCGGCCTTGCCACAATTTGTTCCAGTTTTTTTCCAAGAAATGCTAGAAACAGGGAGTTGGTCCGCTTTGCGGCGGCCCTTCCAAAAAACAGATGCTGACAGGGAGTTCCCATGCAGACGATCGCTCTGGTCGATGACGACCGCAACATTTTGACCTCGGTGTCGATCGCGCTCGAATCGGAGGGGTACCGCGTCGACACCTATACCGATGGCGCGACCGCGCTGACCGGGCTTCAGGCCAACCCCCCGCAGCTTGCGATTTTCGATATCAAGATGCCGCGCATGGACGGGATGGAACTGCTGCGCCGCCTGCGCCAGAAATCCGACATGCCGGTGATCTTCCTCACCTCCAAGGATGAAGAGATCGACGAGCTGTTCGGCCTGAAGATGGGTGCCGACGATTTCATCACCAAGCCATTCTCGCAGCGCCTGCTGGTGGAGCGCGTGCGCGCGGTGCTGCGCCGGGTCGCCGCCCGCGAGGCCGCCGCCAACGGCGTCAAGCCGACAGACGGCGAGGCCAACCGTCCGCTGGAGCGCGGGCCGCTGGTGATGGACCGCGAGCGCCACACCTGCACCTGGAAGGGCGGCCCGGTGACGCTGACCGTCACCGAATTCCTGATCCTGCAATCGCTCGCCCAGCGCCCGGGCGTGGTCAAAAGCCGCGATGCGCTGATGGATGCCGCCTACGACGATCAGGTCTATGTCGACGACCGCACCATCGACAGCCACATCAAGCGCCTGCGCAAGAAGTTCAAGATGGTCGATAACGACTTCGATATGATAGAGACGCTCTACGGCGTCGGCTATCGCTTCCGCGAGGCGGCCTGATTTTCAAGACGACGACCGGCGCGCCACCGAGAGCGGCCGCGCCGGGTAGCCAGGACGTAGCGTGACGGACACAGCCAAGAAAACAGCCAAACCGGCCCGGCGCTGGCGAAAGCCCTTCGCCGTCATGCGCTGGGTGCTGGCCTCGACCGTGTTTTCAAGCCTCAACTGGCGCATCCTGTTCTTCAATCTTCTGGCGTTGTTTTTCCTGGTCGGCGGCATTCTCTACCTCAACCAGTTCCGCGAGGGCCTGATCGACGCGCGCGTCGAAAGCCTGCTGACCCAGGGCGAGATCATCGCCGGCGCGATCGCCTCCTCGGCCTCGGTCGAAACCGACACGATGACGATCGACCCGCAGAAGCTCCTGGAACTGCAGGCCGGCGAAAGCGCCCGGCCGACCGCCAGCGACGAGGATCTGCGCTTTCCGCTCAACCCCGAAAAAGTGGCGCCGATCCTCAGACGGCTGATTTCGCCGACAAGGACGCGGGCGCGGATCTTCGATCCCGACGCCAATCTGATCCTCGATTCGCGCTATCTCTATTCGCGCGGCCAGGTGCTGCGCTACGACCTGCCCGCCGCCAGCCAGGATGACACCGAAAGCATCGGCGACAAGCTCGGCAACCTCATGAACCGCTTCCTGCAGCCCGGCAACCTGCCGCGCTACGAGGAGGCCCCGGGCGGCGACGGCTCGATCTATCCGGAGGTCATCAAGGCGCTTGACGCCCAGCGCTCCGCCGTGGTGCGCGTCACCGACAAGGGCAAGCTGATCGTCTCCGTGGCCGTGCCGATCCAGCGTTTCCGCGCGGTGCTCGGCGTGCTGCTGCTCTCCACCCAGGCCGGCGATATCGACGAGATCGTCCATGCTGAGCGGATCGCGATCATCCGCGTCTTCGGGGTCACCGCGCTGGTGACCATGATCCTGTCCTTCATGCTGTCCTCGACGATCGCAAGCCCACTGCGCCGGCTGTCGGAGGCCGCCGTGAGGGTGCGCCGCGGCGGCCCGCGCGAGCGCGAGGAAATCCCGGATTTCTCGGCCCGCCAGGACGAGATCGGCCACCTCTCGACGACGCTTCGCGAGATGACCACCGCGCTTTACGACCGGATCGACGCGATCGACAGTTTCGCGGCCGATGTCGCCCATGAACTGAAGAACCCGCTGACATCGCTGCGCAGCGCCGTGGAAACCCTGCCGCTGGCGAAAACCGAGGAATCCAAGGCCCGGCTCACCGAGATCATCCAGCACGATGTGCGCCGTCTCGACCGGCTGATCAGCGATATCTCGGATGCCTCCAGGCTCGATGCCGAGCTTGCGCGCGAGGACGCCAAGCGCTTCGATGTCGAAACCCTGCTCACCGACCTGGTGAAGATCTCGCGCGAAACCAGCAAGCGCCACAAGCAGGTGACGATCGGCTTCACCGCCCATCCGGGCAATCACGGCAAGAGCGCGTTCGAGACCTATGGCCATGATCTGCGCATCGGCCAGATCGTCACCAACCTGATCGAAAACGCCCGCTCCTTCGTCCCGGAAAAGACCGGCCGCGTCGACGTGGCGCTGACCCGCACAAGGGCGCAGATCATCGTCACCGTCACCGATAACGGGCCCGGCATCCGTCCCGACGCGCTGGAGCGCGTCTTCGAACGTTTCTACACCGACCGGCCCGATGGCGAGGCCTTCGGCCAGAATTCCGGCCTCGGCCTGTCGATCTCGCGCCAGATCGCCGAGGCCCATGGCGGCACGCTGACGGCGGAAAACGTCGCCGATCCCGAAACCGGCGAAGTCAGGGGCGCGCGCTTCACCCTCACCCTGCCGGCCGCCACCGGCAAGGCGACATGACCGGCGCGGCCAATCTGCACGCAACGGCGATCGTGCTCGGCGCGACCGGTATTCTCATCACCGGCCCGTCCGGCGCGGGCAAAAGCGCGCTGGCGCTTTCGCTGATCCGGGCCGCACGGCTGCACGGCCTGCATGCAAGCCTGGTCGCCGATGACCAGGTCCTGGTCTCGGCGCTGAACGGTAGGGCGGTGGCGGCCGCGCCGCCGGCGACCGCGGGCCTGATCGAAATCCGCGGGACCGGCCTTGTGCCGATCGACCATCTGCCGGAGGCTGTGCTCGATTTCGCGCTTCTGCCCGTCGATCCGGCCACGGCCGAGCGGCTGCCGGCGACAGGGGAGCGCCTCGCCCTTCTTGCCGATCTGACGCTGCCGCTCGCCCGCCTCGTCTGGCCGTCGCCCGACCCGTTTTCGGCGCTTGCGGTACTTTGTCCCGGCCTCGAACAGGGCCTCGCCGCGCGCCCGCGCCTGGCGGAATACTGATCGCGCCTCTTCGAGCGCGGCTGTTTTCATGTGTGATTTCGCCGTTTTGGCTTGCACTTCGCGCCCGCTTCGACAAGATGCGAACGTTATCGCCCCGAGAAGGAGCTTGGTGAATGATCGGACTGGTTCTTGTGACCCATGGCGGCCTGGCGGAGGAATTCCGTCTGGCGGTCGAACATGTTGTTGGGCCCCAGGATGCCATCGAGACGATTTCGATCGGCCCGGAAGACGACATGGACCGTCGCCGCGACGATATCGTTGCCGCCGTCGACAAGGTCGATACCGGCAACGGCGTCATCATCCTGACCGACATGTTCGGCGGAACCCCCTCTAACCTGGCGATTTCCGTCATGAACAGTGGCACGACCGAGGTGATCGCCGGCGTCAACCTGCCGATGCTGATCAAGCTTGTGGCCGTGCGGCAGGAAAACGACATGGCAAAGGCGCTTGCCGAGGCGGAGGATGCCGGCCGGCGCTATATCAATGTTGCAAGCCGTGTGCTGAGCGGGAACTAGCAGGCCCTATGGAAACCGTTACCCGCCGCCTGACGATTCTCAACAAAAGGGGGCTGCATGCGCGCGCATCCGCGAAATTCGTCCAGACCGTCGAGAAATTCGATGCCTCCGTCGCCGTCGCCAAGGATGGCATGCGCGTGGGCGGCACGTCGATCATGGGGCTGATGATGCTTGCCGCCGGCATCAACAGCACTATAGTTGTCTCAGCCGCGGGCGCCGAGGCGGAAGCGGCGCTCGATGCCATAGAGGCGCTCGTTGCCGACCGTTTCGGCGAGGACGGCTAAGTCCGACCGCAACGCGTCCCGCGCCGCGCCAATCCGGAAAAAATGGATATCAGACATGACCATCAGAACCCTTGTTTGGGGCGAAAACGTCCACGAGCAGACCAACAAGACCGTGGCCGAACTCTACCCTCGCGGCATGCATGCCGCCATCGCCGAAAGCCTCAACCGCAATGACGGCATCAAGGCCGAAACCGCCGTTCTTCAGGACCCGGAGCACGGCCTGACGGAAGAGCGGCTTGTTGCAACCGACGTCCTGCTGTGGTGGGGCCATGCCGCCCATGGCGAGGTATCCGACGCGGTTGCCGAGCGCGTCTGCGAGGCGGTCTGGAGCGGGATGGGCATGATCTTCCTGCATTCGGCGCATTTTTCCAAACCGTTCAAGCGGCTGATGGGCACAGCCTGCAATCTCACCTGGCGCGAAGCCGGCGAGCGCGAGCGGCTATGGGTGACCTCCGCCAACCACCCGATCGCCGAAGGCGTCGGCCCGATGTTCGAGCTCGAGAACGAGGAGATGTATGGCGAACCCTTCGGCGTGCCCGAACCGCTGGAGACCGTGTTCGTGAGCTGGTTCCAGGGCGGCGAGGTGTTCCGCTCCGGCCTCACCTACAAGCGCGGCGCGGGCAATGTGTTCTACTTCCGCCCCGGCCACGAGACCTATCCGACCTATCACGACGCCAATGTCCAGCGCGTGATCGCCAATGCCGTGCGCTGGGCCCATAACCCGGCCCGCCGGATCGCCGACCCCACCGCAGCCCCCAACGTGCCGGCTGACGAGGCGCCCGAGAAGATCACCGAGCGCGGCGCCCGCCTGCATAATCCCGGCGAAGACGGTTTTCGCTGACCACGGAGACAGCCCGATGACGAAGACGAAGAAACCGGTACGGGTGCTGATCGTCGGCACCGGCGGCATGGCGCGCGTTCATGCCGAAGCCTTTGCCGAGATGGACGGCGTGAGCGTGGTGGCGGGCGTCGATCCGCGCGCCGAGGTGCTCGCCGCCTTCTGCGACAAACACGGGATCGAAGGCCGCTATGCCACGCTTGCCGACGCGATCGAGCAATGCGATTTCGACGCCGCCTCGGTGGTGACGCCCGATGGCCTGCATTATGCCACGACCATGCCGCTGATTGCGGCCGGCAAGCATGTGCTGTGCGAAAAGCCGCTGAGCACCGATTACGCCTTTGCCTCCGAAATGGCGTCTGCCGCCGAGGCAGCGGGCATCGTCAACATGATCAATCTCAGCTACCGCAATGTCGCCGCGCTGCAGAAGGCGGCGGAGATGATCGCCGCCGGCGAGATCGGCGCAGTGCGCCATTTCGAGGCCTCCTACCTGCAGAGCTGGCTGACCCAGTCGGTCTGGGGCGACTGGCGCACCGAGCCCGGCTGGCTGTGGCGGCTTTCCACCGCGCATGGCTCCAAGGGCGCGCTCGGCGATGTCGGCATCCATATCGTCGATTTCGCAACCTTTGCCGCCGGCTCCGCGCCGCATTCGGTCTCCTGCCGCACCGCCGTGTTCCACAAGGCGGAGGGCGACAGGATCGGCGAGTATACGCTCGACGCCAATGACAGCTTCGTCATGCATATGGACCTCGCAAACGGCGCGATCGGCACGGTCACCGCGTCGCGCTTCGCCTCCGGCCACCATAATGACCTCCGCCTCAGGATTTACGGCGACAAGGGCGGGCTGCAGGTGCTGTTCGAGCGCAATGAGAGCCATCTGCGCGCGGCGATCGGCCCGGATGCACTTGCCAAGGAGGAGTGGAGCGACATCGACTGCCCGCCGGTCCCGACGATCTACCAGCGTTTCATCGCGGCGATCCGCAGCGAGGCGCCGGCCGAGCCGACCTTCCTGCGCGGCGCGGAACTGCAGCAGGTTCTCGATCTCGCCGGCCGCTCCCAGGAGATGGGCAGCCGTTCGCTGACGCTAGAGGCGGTTGCGGAATCGTCATGAAACCATGCCGCCCAGGCCAAATTAACTGAATTTCAGTTTATTTGATCTAACAGGCTGAAAACAAAGGGATTCAACATATTCAGGCCTCGACGGGCGTTCCGTCGGGAAACCAGGATGTGTCGAGTTTGGTGTGGCGGTCGGAGAAGTCGCAGATGCGCTTCATCCGGTCCTCCTCGAGAATTTCCACCGAGCCGTTGGAGCGGCGGATCAGACCGTCCTTTTCGAGCGCGGTGAAGCTGCGGCTGACATAGACATTGGTGAGCCCCAGAACGTCCGATATCTCGGTCTGGTTGAGCGGCAGGCGGAAGGTCGTCGTCATCGTCGTGTTGGTGATGCGCAGCCGCGCCTGGAGGTCGAGCAGTAGATAGGCGATCCGTTCACGCGCGCTCATGCGGCCGATGGCGCGCAGGAAATCGATCATGATCACCTGATTGCGCACCGCAAGCGCAAACAGCAGCGCGGCAAGCTGCGGCGCGCGCTTGAACACCTCGTCGAGATCCTTTTTCGGAAACGGGCAGAGCCGCACGTCTTCGGCCGCCCTCAAGACCGTCGTGCGTTCGGTGAAGGCGATATCGGGAAACCCGACGATATCCCCCGGATGGTGTATCTCCACGATCTGCCGGCGGCCGTCCTTCAGGTCGGCATAGCTGTAAAGCCAGCCCTTCTTAACCACATAGAGGTGAATATTCCGGTCGCCCTCCTGATAGACCTCGTCATTCCTGGCGAAATCCTTTTCCTCGCGTTCGAACCGGGCGATGCTCTCAAGCGAAGCCTCATCGAGTTCGGCATAATGCGAGAGCTTCTGGGCCAGACAGCTTTTCGTGTGCGCGTTCATCTTTCCAAAACCTTCCGGCAGGGCGACTGTGGTGAAATGCTCGCTGCCACTGCAATTATGGCCGAATGATGGCGGCAACTGCAATCATCATGGTCGGGTCCGGCGATACTTTATGCGCGGCGTCCTCGTTTTCAACGCAATTTTAGACGATTTGTAACCAGTTTAATGCGCGCCTTTTCTAAACAGTTCAGGTAGATGACAAACGAGGAGGGCCCGATGTCAGAATTGCCATCGGGCCAAAAGAAGCAGTTCGCGGTCGGGCAGGTCCTGTGGTCCGTGAAAATCCTTCAAAACGAACAAAGAAAGGAGGCACTCTGATGTCCTCCGCCATTGCTGTTATAGACCCTTATTGCCTTACGCCCTACACGCTCGGCTCGCTGGAAGCCGGGGCGCTCAGCGGCGCCGAATCGATCGCTATGCGCGTTGCGAAAGCCCATGGCAGGAATTTCAGGTTTCACTTCTACCAGAACGGCCGCACCGATATCGACCGCGACGTCTGCGGCTTCTACCGGCCGCTCGGCTCGCTGAAAGCGGACGATCTTGCAGGCGTTCAGGCGATCGTGGTGGTCAGCTCTTGGAAATCCGCTCTGAAGGCGCGCAAGCTCAACGCGCACGCCCCGATTTTTCTCAGGCTCCATTCAAACCCGGGACGGCACAACCGCCGCATGGGTGAAGCGCTTGCCGACGCCGGCATCGAGATCGTCTGCGTCTCTCATGCGCATGCGCGTCACGTGCGCGAATTCCTGAGCGCGGAAAACGAGAGGCTGCCGAAGATCACGACGATCTACAACCCGGTCGATGACCACCTCGCACCCGATGACACGCCGCGCGACGTGAACCGACTGTTCTTTCCCGGCGCGCCGCTCAGGGGCATTTCGGAGGTTCTCGCCAAGTTCGAATGGCTCCGCCAGCAACGCCCCGAGTTGAAGCTCGATATCGCCGAAGACGGCAACAAGATCTGGCCTGATGGCGCGCCGCCGGCAGGCGTCACCTTCCTGGGGCGGCTCGACCATGACGAGATGATTGACCGGATGCGCCGGTCGCTTTGCGTCTTCTATCCGCAGACGCGGTTTTTCGAGCCCTTCGCCCTGCAGCTTGCCGAGGCGAATGCGGTCGGCACGCCCGTGCTCGCGGATGAGGCGCTTGCGGTCAATATGGAAGTTCTGGGCGGGGACGGACAATGCGTCGACACCGGCGACATCGATGCGATCGTCGGCCGGCTCGACGCCTGGCGCGCGGCGCTGCCGAAGGTTACGGCCGCGCCGCATTATCGCATTTCCCATGTCGCGGAGTTGTGGCGGCAGAAGCTGACCGGAGTGCTTCAGCCGCCGCAGGGCGGCCCGGTGCCCGTGGATGCCGCCGCCGCCGCCCCGGCTTCGCGGTAGCTCCAGCCGCCGCCGGTGTTACCCGGTATGCCGCAAATCCTCCGGCAGCAACGCCGTCGGCATGTTCTGATAGCAGACCGGCCGCAGGAAGCGGCGTATCGCCATGGTGCCGACCGAGGTGCCGCCGAAATTGGTGGTCGCCGGGTAGGGCCCGCCATGGACCATGGCATCGGCAACGGCCACCCCGGTTGAAAACCCGTTGGCGAGCAGCCGGCCGGCCTTGCGCTCCAGCACAGGCAGCAGCGAGCCGGCGAACTCGGCATCATCATGATCCATGTGCAGCGTGCAGGTAAGCTGGCCTTCCAGCCGCTCGGCGACCGCCCGCATCTCCTGGGCGTTCGACGCCACGACAATGATGCCGAGCGGGCCGAAGACCTCATGGGCGAGCGCCGGGTTTTCGATGAACGCTGCCGCGGAAACTTTGTAGAGCGCGGGCGCGGCCTTGCGCCCATCCGCCTCCATCTTGATCAGCGTCTCGACCCCGGATGCATGGGCAACCGCATCGCTGCCCTTGCGGAAGGCCTCGGCAATGCCCTCTGTCAGCATCGTGCCTGCACCGACTCGGCCGAGCTCCTCGGCGGTCTCTTTGGCGAACCGGTCGGCCTCGGGACCCGCCAGCGTCACCATCAGGCCCGGATTGGTGCAGAACTGGCCGACGCCCATGGTCAGTGAGCCGGCCCAGCCCTTGGCAATCTCGCTGCCGCGATTGGCGAGCGCATCCGGAAGCAGGAAATTCGGATTGACCGAGCCGAGCTCGCCGAAGAACGGTATCGGCTCATCGCGTCGGGCGCAAAGATCGAACAGGGCCTTGCCGCCGGCAAGCGAGCCGGTGAAGCCGACCGCCTTGATCAGCGGATGGGTGACGAGCATCGTGCCGGCCTCATGCGAGGCGCCCTGAAGCAGGGAGAACACGCCGGGATGAATGCCGCATTTCTCCGCCGCCGCGGCAATCGCCTCGGCCACGATCTCGCCGGTTCCGGGGTGGGCCGGGTGGCCCTTGACCACCACCGGGCAACCGGCGGCAAGGGCGGAGGCCGTGTCGCCGCCGGCCGTTGAAAACGCCAGCGGGAAATTCGACGCGCCGAACACGGCGACGGGGCCGATCGGGCGCTGGATGAGCTTCAGATCGGGCGAAGGCGGCGTCGCCTCGGGGTTGGCGGCGTCATGCCTGCGGTCGAGATAGTCGCCGTCCATGATATGGCGCGCGAACATGCGGAGCTGGCCCGTCGTGCGGCCGCGCTCGCCTTCAAGGCGGGCCTCCGGCAGGCCGGTTTCCGCCATGGCGATCGCGGTGATGTCGCTGCCGCGCTTTTCAATCTCGTCGGCGATCTTGTTCAGAAACTCGGCGCGGGCTCGGCGTGACGTGTAGCCATAGTCCCAGAACGCGGCCTCGGCGGCCTTCACCGCCTCATCCACCAGCGCCTCATCGGCTTCGAAATAGTCGAGCGGCTTGCCCGTCACCGGCTGTGAACTGAAGCGTTTGGCGGTTTCTTTCCATTCGCCGCCGACCAGGTGCCGGCCATGTGGTTCGAAAGTCATAGATGTCTCCATTCAGATCGGGTCGCGGTGCGCGATCTCCGCCGTCAGCGCGCCAAGTCGACAGTCGGACGGCGTCCATATGCTGACCCGGCGGCGACCCTCGTCGGTTTTGTGGGGCAAAACCTCACCCCGGGATGCAGCCCACCAAAGATACAGCGACAACAGTTTCGGCCTCCGGATTGTTCCACCTCGCGGCCCGACAAGGTCCGCTGCGGCGGCCGATTATGCTCATTCCGCCCACCTGCGCAATCGGCCTGCAACAATGCGCAAAATGGCGCCGGACGCAAGCGCTTCCGGTGGTGCTGGCGTCTGGGAGCTCTACTTCCGCAAGAACTGCGCGGGCCAGTCGGCGATGCGGTCCTCTAGCGCGGTAAGCCATGCGCGCGCATTTTGGTCATCCGCAAGATGGGCGTCGAGGAAGGCGAGGGTCAGCATGGAGACCGCTTCGCGCTGGGCGGGGTGGCCGGGAGACGGGTCGTTATCGGTCATGCCGCCGAGAAAATGGTCGGCCTCCTCCAGCACGGCGAGATATTTGTCGCCGGCGGGCGCGTGATGAAACGGTTCGGTTTTCCAGCGCCAGTCCTGCCCCTTGGCGCCGCCGTCCAGGGTGCCGGTCACCGTCCGCACGGGTCCATCCATCGCGGCCCAGGAGCCCTCGCGCAGGCCCTGCTGGCCGCGGCCCTGGCCGCTCAACAGCACGGCGGCCGCAAATCGCGGATCCCGGAAGCTGCGCGGGCCTTCGCCCGGCATGTCGATTTCCACGCCTGTCAGCAATTGCGAGGTGTAGGCGCCGAAGGAGTGGCCGGCGATGGCGGCGGGCAAAGGCGTGGACGACGCACCGATGGTTTTCTCCCGGATTTCCGCCAGATTGTCCATAATGGCGGTGACGATCCGGATCCGCTCCATCCAGTAATGCGGCGTGTGCAGGATCTGGAACATCCGGTCTCTCAGCGGCGGAAAGATGATCCACTTTGAAACTTCCGGACCATCGGGCGCAAAACCGAGCTCGCGCGCCACCTCGGCGAGCGCGGCCACGCCATCGGCAAAGGTCGGATGGATGACGAGATAGCCATGGCTCGCCAGAAACGTGGAAAGTTCGACATGATCCCCGCCATGGCCGCCGAGGCCATGGCAGAAAATGACGATGCCCTTTGCCTGTCCTTCGGCGGGAAAACGGCAGACGAGCGGCAGGCTCGTGTCCCGGTCCTTTGTGTCAAACCGGACGGTGTTGACGGCGCCGGCCGGTCCCGGCCAATCGTTTGCGTCCATTGTCATGTCCTCACTCTCACCTCAGATCACGCCCGCGCTGCGCAAGGCGTCGATCTCGCCGTCCGAAAGGCCGATCTCCTTCAGCACGCCTGCGGTGTCGGCGCCGAGTTCGGGCGGCGGCGCATGCGCGGTCACCGCCTCGCCATTGGCGCGGAAACTCATCGAGGGTACGTGTATCGGCCCGTCATGGCCTTCGATCCGGAATTCGGAAAGCAGGCCGCGCGCGGCAATATGCGCCTCCGAAAGGGTTTCGTCGAGACTGCGCACCCTGGCGGCGGGAACATCGACTTTTGCCAGCAAGGCTTCCCATTCATCCGCCGTGCGCGTGAGAAAGGTGGCGTTCAACGTTTCGCGCAGGGAGGCCGCGTTTTCCTTGACGGCGGCGGGCGTATTCCAGCGCGCATCGGCAAGAATATCGTCGCGGCCGATCGCCTTGCAGAGCCTGATGAACTGCGGCGCGTTGTTGGCGGCCAGCATCAGCACGCCGTCCTTCGTCTCGAACGCGCCCGAGGAAGGGCTGGCGCTCCAGGCCTCGTTGCCGCTCTGGGTCGGCATCCATCCGGCGGTCATGTGCTGGGTCATCAGCGAGGCCATCAGCATCAGCGCGGTATCGAGCATGGCGACGTCGACCTCGATGGCCTTGCCGGTGCGGGCCACTTCCAGCAGCCCGGCCATAATCGCCTGCGCGGCATTCATCCCGGTTGCGAAATCGATATAGGGCGCGCCGACCTTGGTCGGGCCGTCGCCGGGCTTGCCGGTGGTCAGCATGATGCCGCACATGCCCTGGATGACGTGATCATAGGCGGGTCTGGCGCTCCACGGCCCGTTCTGGCCATAGGCGGAGATCGAGCAGTAGACGATATCCGGCTTGATCGCCTTCACGACCTCGAAGCCGAGCCCCAGCCGCTCGGCAACGCCGGGCTTGAAATTCTCCACGAAGACATCGGCGCCCGCGATCAGCTTCTTCGCGATCTCAAGTCCCTTGGCGCTTTTCAGATCGAGCGTCACAGATTTCTTGTCGGCGTTCTGGGTCAGGTAGCTCGACGCCATGCGCCGCTCGGTCAGCTCCGGCAACAGACCGCCGATGCGGGTCCAGTCGCCCTCGCCGGGCTTTTCGATCTTGATCACTTCGGCGCCCATCAGGGCCAGTTGATAGGTGGCATAGGGGCCGGCCAGAACCTGGCTCAAATCGATCACCCTGACGCCCTTGAGTGGCTGAAACATAACGGATTTCCGGTCTTGGGAGAGGAGCGCCGCGCGTTTCTGCGCGACGCGATTTCTTTTGGCAGGCGGGTTGTTACTGCGCCGCCTTCTTGGCGTCTTCGATGATCTTCTTGTTCTTGTCGTGGGACGAGCGTATTTCGCTATACGACTCATCGACATTGAGGAACTTGATCGGAATATCGGCAGCAGCGGTGATCTTCTGGAAGCTCTCATCGTTTTCGGCAAACGACAGCGCCTCGGCGAGGCGGTCGAGGATCGCGCGCGGCGTTCCCTTGGGCAGGAACAGCGTCGTGCGCGAATCCATCGCCATCGGATAGCCCTCCTCCTCGATCGTCGGAACGTCCGGCGCGGAGGGATGGCGGAAGGTGGTGAGAGCCGAGATCGTCTTCAGCTCTTCCGGATAGCGATAGTGGATGCCGCCGGAAAACGCCGCCGCCACCTGGTTGCCGAGCAGCGCGTTGATCATCTCGCTCCCGCTCTGCAGCGGCACGATATTGACGTCGATATCATTCTGCTTGCTCAGCGCCTCGATGTAGAGGCGCGCTTCGGGGCTCAGCGCGCCGAAGCTGGAGCCCGGATTTTCCTTCGCCCATGCCAGATATTCGGTGAGGTTGTCGTAAGGGCTGTCCTTGCGGGCGGCTAGGCCGACCTGATAGGACGTGATCATGCCGGCATATTCGAAATCCTCGGCGGTGAAGTCGATGCCCTCCATGATGAAGGGCGAGGTGTTGACCACCGAGTTCGACTGGAACAGCATGGTGTAGCCGTCTGGCTTGGCCTTGGTCAGCTCACGCGCGGCGACCGCCCCGCCGGCGCCCGGCTTGTTGACGACATTGATCGGCTGGCCGAGATGGTCGGACATGATCTGTGCCGCGGCCCTTGCGACCAGATCGGTCTGGCCGCCGGCGCCGTAGCCTACCAGCATGGTAATTGGCCGGTCGGGATAGGCATCCTCGGCAAAGGCCACGCCGGAGAGACTGGCAAGGCTCAGCGCCGCACCGCTGATAAGGCCGAGCAGGCCCCGTTTGGTAATCGATTTCATCGCTCATCCTCCCTTTTGATTGCGAGAAACGCCGTGTCGTCATGATCTTCAGCACCGGTGAAATCATGTGCGTCGTGCCGGCCGAGCGATGCCGCGATCTTGCTGCCGTGGCCGATCCACCAGACAATCACCACGGTCAGCACCAGGAACACGACCGCGATCGGGTGCCGCAGCAAATTGAGCGCGTTATGGTCAAGCAGTTGCAGCGACTGGCGGAAGCTCAGCTCCAGATTGGGGCCGATGACGAAGCCGATCAGAAAAGTGACGAAGGAAAAATCGAGCTTGCGCGCGAAGAACCCCACCACCGCGAAGGCGAGCATCACATAGATCGAGAAGATGCTGCCGGTTTCCATATAAGCGCCGATGCTGCACAGAAGCAGCACGCCCGGAATGATCAGCCGCATCGGCGCCTTGATGATCTGGGCGAATACGCGCTGGCCGAGATAGCCGATCGCCAGCATGATCACGCTGGCGCACAGCATCGCGGCATAGACATCGGCGACGAGCCGCGGCTGTTGCTTGAACATCAGTGGGCCGGGCGTCAGCCCATGCAGGATGAAGGCGGCGATCAGGATCGCGGCGATGACGCTGCCGGGAATGCCGAGCGCAAACAGCGGGATCAGGCTCGCCGGCACCACGGCATTGTCCGCGCTTTCGGCCGCCGCCACGCCCTCGATCATGCCCTTGCCGAATTTCTCCGGCGTCTTCGAGGCCCTGCGGGTCGCGCCATAGGACATGAATGAGCCGACGCTTGCGCCAAGGCCCGGCAGAATGCCGACGACCGAGCCGATCAGCGTGCCGCGCGCGATCGCGGGAAAGCAGCGACGCCACTCCGACCAAAGGATCACGCGGTCCTCGCGCCTGTCGCTGTCGCGGATCTGGTCGGTCGCGGAATCGAGCGCCTTGAGATTGCCCGCCTGCACCACCATTTCGGCGACCGCCAGCATGCCGATCGCCATCGGCACCAGCTTGATGCCGTCATCGAGTTCCAGCAGACCGAAGCTCATGCGCGGCACGAAGGTCTCGGTCTCGAACCCGATCGTGGCGAAGAAAATCCCGAGCGCGCCGGCAATCAGCCCCTTGGTCATGGACGTGCCGGAAAGGCCGCCGATGAAGGTCAGCGAAAACAGCAGGATGGCGCAGAGTTCCACCGGCCCGATGAGCAGCGCATAGCGCGCCAGCGGCGCCGCCAGGAGGATGAGGATGACGGTCGAGAGGAAGTCGCCGATCACCGAGGCGAACAGGCCCATTTTCAGCGCCTTCTGCGCCTTGCCCTGGCGCGCCAGCGGATAGCCGTCAAGCGCGGTCGGCGCCGAGGACGGTTCGCCGGGCGTATTGAGCAGGATGGCGGAGACCGCGCTGCCCGCGCCGCTGCCCTTGGCGATGCCGATCAGCATGCCGATGGCCGCCGGCGGCGTGAGATAGAAGGTCAGCGGAATGGCGACCGCCACGCCCGTGCCCTTGCCGAGCCCCGGCAGCGCGCCGACGACATAGCCGATGAACACGCCGAGCGCGACCCATACCAGCGTGGCCGGGTGCAGGACATCCTGAAAACCGAGAAGGATATGGCTCATAGAATACCCGTCCCCAGCAGCTTGTAAAACAGCAGCCAGACCGCGATCAGCAGCCCGGCCGTCATGCCGATGATCACCAGCGGCCGCCGCTCGCCCAGGAGAAGCAGGCTCGCCGCCACCAGGAAGATGCCGCCCGCAAGCGGGGCGAGAAGCAAATAGAGCGCGATCGAGATCAGGAACACCGCGCCGATCCTGACCAGCGCCAGCATTTCGCCGCGCGTGATCGTCGGCTCGGCATCCTCCGGCGCGGGTTTGGCGCGCAGATTGGAAAACGCCAGAAAGGCCGACAGCGCGACCGCGACGATCATCATCATGTTCGGCACGAGGCGGGGCGACATCATGCCCTGAGGCCCCTCGCTAATCCCTTTCGGAATGATGAAGACAAGCGCAAACAGGCCCAGAAGAGCCAGAACAACGCCGGAAACGATATTGGCGCGTCTCAATTTTTCCTCCCGATCGGTGACGCGTCGGCGACAAACGCCTGCCGTCACTCTCCTCGGTTGCACTATTTGCCGATTTAGCCAAAAGAAATAGTCGGAACTTTCTTCAATATGATAAGTTACGCTTATGGCTAATGCATCACACCGACTCGATGGCCTGCGTTTCAGGCATCTGCGCATCCTCGAACTGATCGACGAGCATCGCTCCCTGCGCGCCGTCGGGCAGGTCCTCAACCGGACCCAGCCCGCGGTTTCGCAAATGGTGAAGGACCTGGAATATGCCTTCGGCGTCGAGCTGGTGGCGCGGTCAGTGCGCGGCGTCGAGCTAACCCCCGCCGGACGCGTCGCCCTCGAGCGCGCCCGGTCGGGCCTGTCCTCGCTTGACCATCTTGTGGCCGAACTGAAGACCAGTCCCTCGCCGATCGTCAGGATCGGCGCCAATCCGGCGCTGAACTTCAACCTGCTGCCCGCAGCGCTCAAAATTCTCGACGCCGAACGGAGCGCGGTCCGCTACCGCATATCGGTCGGCATGGTCGGCGATGTGTTGCGCGAGCTCTGGGAGGGCCGGCTCGACTGCTATGTCGGGCGGATCGACTGGAACCATATCCCGAAAAAGGTGATGCCGGTGTTGCGCCACGACCCGCTGACGCGCTCCGATCTTGTGATTGCCTGTTCGAAGAACCATCCGCTGGCGGGACGAACCGATATCGACATCGCCGAGCTGGCCAATTGGCCATGGCTGCTGCCGCCGGAAGAGAGCAATAACCGCGTCGAGCTCGAAACCGAACTGCGCAACCATGGCGTGATCCTTCCCCAGCCGATGCTGGAGCTCAACGCCGGACCCGGTTCGCTGCTGACGCTGACCCATGAAATGCAGGTGCTGACGCTCACCCCGCGTTTCATGCTCGAAAGCCGGCTCGCCGGCGGCGAGGTGGTCGCGCTCGACATTCCCGGTTTCACGCTGCCGCAGATCCGGGTCGGGTTCGTCACGCTGGCCGAACACGAAACCATGGCCTCCGTCCGGGCCTTCCGCGAGGCCCTGCGTCAGGCCGCAAGGGCGCTGACGGGCGAATAGAACCGGCCCTGCCGGCCCGCCAATCGCGCCCCGGTTTAATCTGGTTTAAAGCCCGCCTCTGCCTCTCTCTTCATAATCGCAACGTCTGGTGCGGCCTGCATTATTCGTCTACAAGGTCACGTTTCCCGTATATTAATTTTCCCTAAAGTGGCGAATGGAACTGCTTGCCGAACTGCGAAACAATACCAGCGACCTGCATGAGCGCCTCGATCGCGCGGTCAGCCGCACCCCATTCGCCTCGCCCCAAGGCTATCAGCGTTTCCTGCTGATGCATGCCCGCGTGCTGCCCGAAGCCGAGCGTTGGCTTGCCGCCCAGTCGCTTTATGCGACGCTTCCCGGCGACAGGCTGCGCACGGCAGCACTTGCGCGCGATCTTGATGCGCTCGCGCTTTCAATGCCGGCCGGCGATTGCGTCGCCGACAACAGCAGCTCGGTCGCGGGTCTGGCTTATGTGCTGGAAGGCTCCCGGCTGGGCGCCCGTTATCTCCTTGGCCAGTTGGCGAAGGCCGGCGCGCCCTATCCCGTCGCTTTCCTGCGCCATGGCGAAGGCGAGAATCACTGGACGACTTTTCGGGCCTGGCTTGCCGCCCAACCCGCCAACCAAAGCGCCGTCGCAACGGCCGTAACGTCAGCCAGGGCGCTTTTCGATGCCTATCTGGAGGCCGTTTGCCATCTTGAAGGAGAACAGGCGCAATGAACGACCGGGTCGATCTGACCAATTGCGATCGCGAGCCGATCCATCTTCTCGGCCGCGTGCAGGCATTCGGCTTTCTGGTCGCCGTCGCGCCCGACTGGACGATCACGCATGTCTCCGAAAATATCGGCAATTTCCTGGACGTTGCCGCCGGCGCGCTGCTCGGCCGGCAGGCAGAGGCGCTGCTTCCCGCGGACACGATCCATACGATCCGCAACGGGCTGCAATTTCTCAATCCGAACCGCGGCGTCGAGGTGATCTACGACCTCGGCATCGCCGGATCCGCGAACCGGTTCGATGCATCGGTGCACCGGTTCGAGGACACGGTGATTATCGAGTTCGAGCCCGCCACCCCGGTGGAGGGTGCTGCCACCGACATGGCCAATGTGCGCAACGCCATCGACCGCATGGCCGAGCTTCCGTCCTTTGCCGCGGTCTACAGCCACACCGTCCGTTTCGTGAAGCTGATCACCGGTTTCGACCGGGTGATGCTCTACAAGTTCGGCGCGGACGACACCGGCGAAGTGGTGGCGGAAGCCAAGAAGCACGATCTCGAACCGTTCCTGAACCTGCGCTATCCCGCCACCGACATTCCCAAACAGGCGCGCGCGCTCTATGTCGAAAACCCGATCCGGCTGATCGCCTCGGTCGCCGACGAGGGCGCGCCGATCCTCGCCCGTGACGGCAAGGTGCTGGACCTTTCGGGAAGCCGGCTCAGAAGCGTGTCGACCATCCATCTCGAATATCTGCGCAACATGAATGTCGGCGCCTCGATGTCGATCTCGGTGATCGTCAACGGCGCGCTGTGGGGGCTGATCGCCTGTCACCACGGCGCGCCCCATGTGCCCTCGATGCGGCTTCGCAACGCCGCGCTGCTGTTCGGCCACATGCTGTCGCTGGTGCTACAGACCCGCCTTTCGGCGGACGAGCGCGCCAATGACGAGGTGGTGCACCGGCTGACGACGCATATTTCCCGCACGCTTTCGAAAGACACCACCACGCCGGAACTGCTGCGGTCCTCCGCCGAATCCTTCGCCGACATTCTCAAGGCGGATGGCTACGCCGTGGTTCAGGAGAACAAGGTCGTGACCGGCGGCGACGCGCCTGATGCGACCGATATCCTCGCGCTCTGCGACCAACTGAACGCGCTGCCCGGCAACGCCGTCTACGCCAATCACGAGATCCAAAAATTCATGCCGGACGCAGAGCGCCTTGTCGAAAAGGCAGCCGGGGTGCTGTCGATCCCGATCTCCCGCTCGCCGCGCGACTATCTGCTGTTCTTCCGCGCCGAACTGGTGCAGCAGGTCAACTGGGCCGGCAATCCGGAAAAGCCGGTGAGCTACGGCCCGAACGGCGCCAGGCTGACGCCGCGCAAGAGTTTCGAGACCTGGCAGACGACGGTGCGCGGCCAGAGCGCGCCCTGGTCCGCCGCCGATATCCGCGCCGCCTCGCAATTGCGGATCATGCTGCTCGAAGTGGTGCTGCGGCTGTCGGAAGAGGCGGGGCGCGAGCGCAAGCTTGCCAACGAGAAGCAGGAATTGCTGATCGCCGAGCTCAACCACCGGGTCCGCAATATTTTAGGCCTCGTGCGCGGCCTGATATCGCAGACCAGCGCAGAGGCGATTTCCACCACTGAACTGGTCGCCAAGCTTGATGGCCGGGTGCAGACGCTGGCGCGCGCCCACGACCAGATCACGCGCCACCACTGGGCCCCGGCCGCGCTGACGGAACTGATCGAGGCGGAGGCGGAAAGCTACCTGCTTGACCGAAAGACGCGGCTTGAAACCAGCGGCCCCAACGTGCTTCTGACGTCCAAGGCCTATACCGCGATGGCGCTGGTGATCCACGAGATGATGACCAATTCCGCCAAATACGGCGCGCTGTCATCGCCGCGCGGCACGGTCAGGATCGACTGGAGCCTCGGCCCGGACGAAAGCCTCCAGATCGACTGGCGCGAGATTGGCGGCCCCCCGGTGAAAGCGCCGGAGCGCCGAGGCTTCGGCTCGACCATCATAGAGCGCACCATCCCGTTCGAACTGTCCGGACGGGCCGAGATTTCCTATCGTCTGGAGGGCGTGACCGCCGCGTTCTGGCTGCCGGGCGAACATGTGGTTGCAGAGGAGTCCGCGTCGGTGCCCGCCGCTGCCCATGAGGTCGCCGCGGCGGCCGTCTTCACGCCCCCGGAAACGGTTCTGGTGGTCGAGGACAATCTGATGATCGCCATGGATGCCGAGATGATCTTCGAGAAGCTCGGCAGTCTGGAGACCGTCATCGCGCCGACGGTGGAAGCGGCGATGGGCATGCTCGACCAACGCGACAGCCCTTTCGGCTTCGCCCTTCTCGACATAAATCTCGGCAATGAGACCAGCTTCGAGGTGGCGCGGCGGCTGCAACGCGACGGCATACCCTTCGTGTTCGCCTCCGGCTATGGCGACAGCCTGGCGCTTCCCGAAGACCTCGAAGATATCCGTATCCTGTCGAAACCCTACGACAAGGACATGATCAGGGGGCTGTTCGGCTGACTGCGGCTGACAGAGCCTCAGCGTTTCAAATGCTTTTCCAGCACCGCCTCCAGTTCCGCCACCGCATCCTCATCCAGCCGGCCGATACTGCGCGACAGATGGTTGGCGAAGGCGGTGTGGGCGGAGGGCAGGCCGATCGTGTCGATCACGACGCGCGGATCGGACTGGTCGGCGATCTCGAAGAATGCCTCGGCATCATCCCAGATGATGTGGAAATAGCCGGCGACCCGCTGCAGGAAATCGAAACTCGGCTTGCCGCGCCGCCCGTGTTCGAGCGCCGAGAGATAGGCGGGGGAGACGCCGATGGCCTCGGCCATCTGCTTTTGCGTGACGCCGCGTTTTGCCCGCAATGCGCGCACGGCATCGCCGAAGGGGGTCATGCCGCCCCTCCCTTCCGGCGCGCAAGGCGGACATAAAGCGCGCCTTCGCCGCCATGCTGGCGGGCGGCGGTCTCATAGGAGGAAATCAGCGGCCGGAAATCCGGCAGCGAGAACCAAAGCGGCACGGTGCGCTTCAGCACGCCATCGCTGCCAAGCGACGCGCCCTTGCCGGTGATCACCAGGATATGGCGGTGGCCGCGTTCATGGGCGCGGCGCAGGAAGGATAGAAGCAGCGCATGGGCCTCGTCCTGAAACAGGCCGTGGAGATCGATGCGGGCATCGATGCCGATCCGCCCGCTGGCGAGCTTCCGTTTCACCGGCCGCTCCAGCGGATGGTGGCGCGGTTCCTTCGGCTGCCGGAGCGCAAGCGGCGAAACGCCGGCGCGCGGCGGCTCGGCCTTTATGGGTGCGGGCGACTTCGGGCTCATCATCTCGGCGAAATTTTCGTCCGGGGCCTCAAGCTTTTCCGCCTTGCGGCCGGGAAGCGGCCGCGCCGTGCGGGCCACCTTGTTCCACAAATCGCGTTCCTCGGACGAGAGCTTGCGCCGGCTCATCAGTCGAACTCCCGTCAGGCGGCAATGGCCGCCGGATCAATCGCCTATTCGGAGGCCGTGGCGATCAGCTTCCAGTTCGGATCGCGCGCCTTGGTGTCGCGGGCGAAGGTCCAGAGATCCCGGATTTCCGCGATTTCCTCCGGATCGCCCTCGACGACCTCGCCATCCCTGCCATAGGTGGCCGAGATCATCTGGCTGACGATCCTGAGCGTGATCCGGGCTTCGGTCTTTTCGACCTCGGCCTCGGTAATCTCAGCCTTTTCGATGCCCACGAAATTCGCGCGCACCGTTTCGCCCTTGGCCTCGCGCTCGCTGATGGCGGCGTTGAAGCCGTCATAGACGTCCTTCGACAGAAGGTTCTTGAGGCTGCGGCGATCGCCCTCGGCAAAGGCCATCACGATCATTTCATAGGCCGAGCGCGCGCCCTTGAGGAAGGCGTCGGGGTCGAACTGCGGATCGGCCGCGGCAATCGCCTGGAGGCCGGAATTGACGTCGCTTCCCGCCGGCGCGATCCTGTCGATCGCGGCCTTGCGGGCGGCTTCCTGTTCCTTCTCGACGCCCGGCAGCGTGATCACCTTGCCCTCGCCGCGTCCCGGCTCCAGCGCATCGGTGCGCGAACGCACCGGCGTCTGCTCGTAACGCGGCTTTTCATTGCCGGTGCGCCGCCCGAGAACGTTGCGAAGCTGGAAGAAAATCACCACAGCCGCAATCAGGAAGAAGAGGGTTATCAGATCGCTTGTGCCCATTTCGTCGTACCCGCGGCTTTCCTTGTTGTTTTCCTATCCCCATATAGACTTCACAGGGCCATGATTCAAATGTAACACATCGGATTATCAAGCGCATTTCCCATGGGCCGCGAAAAGGGAAAGAAAGCCAGAAAATACAATCTGGAAAAGACAAGCCAGACAGGAAACCGACTTGCCGTTTCTCATCGCCATCATTCTCTACCCGTTCATTGAAATCGCGGGCTTCATCATCGTCGGCCGCGCGATCGGCCTGTTTCCGACGCTGGGCCTGATCATGCTGACCGCCGTGATCGGCGCGATCCTGTTGCGCATCCAGGGCTTCAGCGTTTTGCAGAGGCTCAACCAGGATGTCCGCGACGGCGGCAATCCGGGCCGCGACCTCGTGCATGGCGGCATGATCGTGCTCGCCGGCATTCTGCTGCTGATCCCCGGTTTCGTCAGCGATATCTGCGGTTTCCTGCTGTTTGTGCCACCGTTTCGCGATTTCGTGTGGAAGCGGATGAGCCGCAACATGGTGGTGGTTTCCGAGCGCTCCGCCGGGTTCAGCTACACGAGGCGCGAGCCGCCGCGCCGCGAAGGCCCGCGCGAGGGGCCGAAAGTGGTCGATCTCGATGCCGATGATTTCTCCCACGACCCCGATCCGAATTCGCCCTGGGCGGGCAAGGACAAGCCCGACGACAACGACAAGCCCAAATAGGCTGAAATGCAGGCCTTCACGGCCCGAACCGCCGGCACGAAGGGTTGTACGCCCGCCGGCGAGATGCTAATTCGCACACAACGACATTACTCGAAAGGACGCGCAATGGCCGAGGAAAACGGAGCGGCGGAAAAGAAGCCGAGCCCTGCACTGAGCATTCTCACCCAGTACATCAAGGATCTTTCCTTCGAAAATCCGGGAGCTCCCGCCTCGCTGCAGAAGCGCGACGCCCAGCCGGCGATCAACATCTCCGTCAATGTCAACGCCAATCCGCTCGGCGACGACACCTACGACGTGCTGCTGTCGCTGAAGGCGGAAGCCAAGTCGAACGACAAGCCGATGTTCCTGTGCGAACTGGTCTATGGCGGCGTGTTCCGCGTGGCCGACTTCCCGAAGGAGCACGTGCTGCCGATGCTGTTCATCGAATGCCCGCGCCTGCTGTTCCCCTTCGCCCGCCAGATCGTCGCCGACGCCACCCGCAATGGCGGCTTCCCGCCGCTGCTCGTCGACCCGATCGACTTCGCGCAGATGTTCCAGAAGCGCATGGCCGAGGAACAGGCCCGCGCCAAGGTGCAGCAGCCGGCCAACTGAGCGGCGCAGCACTTTCTGAAATGAAAAAACCCGGTCTCGAGGCCGGGTTTTTTTGTTGGGCACATTCCCTTGGCCGCCATTGCCGCCAAGGAACGTTGTCCCGGTTACGACGACCAGCCAGAGACCGATTTCACGGTCATGTATTCCTCCAGCCCCCAGACGCCGCCCTCGCGCGCGCCGCCCGAATGACCGACGCCGCCGAAGGGCGAGCCGGCGCCGCGCGGCTCTCCGTTCATCTCGACCATGCCGGAACGCAGTAGCCGCGCCAACCGGTTGCGCCGCGCGCCATCGCCGCTCTGGACATAATTGGTGAGGCCGTAGCGCGTGTCGTTGGCGATCGCCACCGCCTCGTCCTCATCGGCAAACGGAATGATGCTGAGGACGGGGCCGAAAATCTCCTCGCGCGCGATGGTCATGGCGTTGTCGACATCGGCAAACACCGTCGGCTGAACGAAATAGCCGCGGTTGAAGCCGGCCGGGCGGCCGGGCCCGCCCGCCACCAGCCGCGCGCCCTCGCGAATGCCGGTCTCGATCAGGTCCTGGATCTTGTCGAACTGTCCCTTCGAGATCACCGGCCCCATATGTGCGCCCTCGGCCGATGAGGGGCCGAGCGCGATCGCGCCGGCCGCCGCGCCCGCCTGTTCAACGGCGGTCTCGTAGATCGAACGCTCGACCAGCATCCGGGTCGGGGCGTTGCAGTTCTGGCCGCTGTTGATGAAGCATTGCCGCACCCCGCGCGCGACGGCGTCCTCGTCGGCATCGGCAAAGATGAGGTTGGCGCCCTTGCCGCCCAGTTCCAGCGCGACGCGTTTGAAACTGTCGGCCGCGCCGCGCATGATGCTGGCGCCGGCGCGCGTCGAGCCGGTGAAGCTGATCATGGCAACGTCGGGATGCTCGACAAGCCGCGCGCCAGCGGTCGCGCCATTGCCGTTAACGAGGTTGAAGACGCCGGCGGGCGCGCCCGCCTCGTGAATGATCTCGGCCAGCAGGTTGGACGACAGCGGCGCGAGTTCCGATGGCTTCAGCACCATGGTGCAGCCGGCAAGAAGCGCCGGTATGACCTTCAGCGCGACCTGGCTCATCGGCCAGTTCCACGGCGTGATCAAGCCGACGACGCCGATCGGCTGCATCAGGATGCGATCATCCGGCGCATGCGGTCCGAGCGGCCTTTCGAAATCGAAATGCTCCATGGCGGTAAGAAAATTGGTCATATGGCGCAGGCCGGCCGCCGCCTGGCGTGTGCGGGCAAGCTCGATCGGCGCGCCCATTTCCTGCGAGATGGCGCGCGCCATCTCGTCGCTGCGGGCGGCGTAGATGTCATGGATGCGCCTGACGAGCGCGATCCGGGCGGCCGGGTCGCTCTCCGCCCATGCCGGGAAGGCGTGTTTTGCGGCCGCCACCGCGGCATCGACCTCATCTGTCCCGGCCAGCGCAACCGTGCCGAAGGGCTGTTCGGTCGTGGCGTCCACCAGCGTGTGGCTTGCTGTCGAAGTCGCTGGCGTCCAGCGGCCGTCGATATAGAAATCTTTGAGTTCAAGCATGGGTCTTTTCCTTTCGCGCGGTCACACCGGATCTTCCAGCGCCAGTTCCGGCACCGGCGCTGCATCGAAGAAATGAACTGCATCCGGCGCGACCTGAAGATGGATCGTATCGCCCGGCTTTGCATCCGTGCGCCCGCGTACCAGGATGCGGATAACCTCGTCGGCAAGGCGAGCGGTGATCTGGGTTTCCGAACCCGTCGGCTCGACAATCGTGACCATCGCCGGCCAGCCGCTTTCGGCGAGCACGAAATGCTCGGGCCTGACGCCGACGGTGACGCGCTGCCGCCCCTTCGGATCGGCGGCGGGCAGCGGCAATATCCGCCCGTCGGCAAGCTTCAGCCCGTTCCCGGCGACGATATCGCCCTGCAGGAAGTTCATCGGCGGCGAGCCGATGAAGGCCGCGACGAACAGGCTGGCCGGCTTGTCGTAAAGCTCGAGCGGCGGGCCTTCCTGCTCGATCACGCCGCCGTTCAGAACCACGACGCGATCGGCAAGCGTCATTGCCTCGATCTGATCGTGGGTCACGTAGATGGTCGTGGTCTTCAGCCGCTGGTGCAGCTCCTTGATCTCGGAGCGCATCTGCACGCGGAGCTTGGCGTCGAGATTGGAGAGCGGCTCGTCGAACAGGAACACGTTGGGATCGCGCACGATGGCGCGGCCCATGGCGACGCGCTGGCGCTGGCCGCCGGACAATTGCCGTGGCTTGCGCTCAAGCAGGGGCTCGAGCCCGAGAATGCGCGCGGCATCGCCGACGCGCCGCTCGATCTCCGCTTTCGGCACGCGCCGTTGTTTGAGCGCGAAGCCCATATTGTCGCGGACATTCTTGTGGGGATAGAGCGCATAGTTCTGGAACACCATGGCGATATCGCGATCCTTCGGCGCAACGTGGTTGACCACGCGGTCGCCGATCACGATGTCGCCGCCGGTAATGCCTTCAAGCCCGGCGATCATTCTGAGCAGGGTCGATTTTCCGCACCCGGAAGGGCCGACCAGCGCGACGAATTCGCCATCCTCGATATCGATCGAGACGCCGTGCAGCACCTCGACCGCGCCGTAGGATTTGCGCACATTGCGGATTTGAACCGTACCCATTCCAAAACTCCTCCCTTTGCCGCCCCTTTCCGGGACGGCTGATTTATGTCGCGGAAGCGCGGCGGCCTTCGGCCCGCCGGTTCGCGCCCTTGGCCGGCGCGGCCTCGATCAGATCGATCAGGAAATCGCCGGTGTTCTTTTCGTGCTGGTTCACAAGCGCGGCTGCCGCCGTGAAATCGCCCTCGCGCAGCCGGTCGCGGATGGCCTTATGCTCTTCCAGGGCATCGGCGAGACGCCCCGGCTGCGGCGGAATGCCGTGGCGCTGGGCCGACATCAGGCCGTGCATGTTCTCGAGCAGCCTGCGGCACCAGGGTGATTCCGGATTGTCGCAGAGCAGCAGGTGAAACTCGTAGTTCTTGGACCCGAACAGATCGAAATCCTCGGCCTCCAGCGCCGTGGCCGAGACCGCGATATTCTCGTCGATCTTCGCCAGCCGTTCGGCATCGAAGTTCCGGGCGCCAAGCTCCACCGCAAGCCCGCAGATCAGGCCGCGCAGGGCGCTGATCTCGCGGATCTGCTCGGCGCGCAGGCCCTGCACCACGGCGCCGATATGGTTCTGCACCTCCAGCCAGCCATCGGAGGCAAGACTGCGGATCGCCTCGCGGATCGGCGTCTCGCTGATGCCGAGCGCAAGCGACACCTCCCGCGTGGTGATCCTGTCGCCCGGGCCGACCGTGCCCGACAGCACCATATCCTGGATATGCTGCCGGGCATGTTCGGCCTTGGTCATGTAGGTCTTCGGGTGGTCCATGGTTTCCGTCCAGTTCCGGTTTTGAGGCTCCGGCGCAATTATCCCTTGGTCGCGCCGTCCGCCAAGCCCTTGATAAGCCACTTCTGCACCAGAAGCGCGAAGATCACCACCGGAACGACGGTGATCGTGCCAACGGCGGTGAGCGCGCCCCAATTCGCGCCGTTGACCGTGTCGCCGGCAATGCCGGCGATCGCCACCGGTATGGTGGAGGCATTGCGGTTGGTGAGCACGAGCGCGAACAGCAGTTCCTCCCAGGCAAGGATCATGCTGAAGATCAGCGTCGACAGCAGGCCGGGCAGCGAAATCGGCAGGATGATCTTGAAGAAGGCGCCATAACGCGAGCATCCGTCGATCATGGCGGATTCCTCGAGCTCCTTTGGCAGCGACAGGAAGAAGCTGCGCATCAGCCACATCACATAGGGAATCAGGAAGGTGCTGTAGGCCAGGATCAGGGTGATGTGCTTGTCGGTAAGCCCGAACTTGCGCGCGACCAGGAACATCGGCACCGCCAGCGCGATCGGCGGCACGCCGCGCGACAGCAGGATCAGAAGCCCGATCGTGCCGGCCCCGCGAAGCCGGATGCGGGCAAGCGCGTAACCCGCCATGGTGCCGACCACGATCGACAGCAGGCCGGAGCCGGCGGCGACGATGACGGTGTTGACCAGCCGCCGGACGATATCGGCGCGCGCGATATATTCGGTGTAGGTCGCAAGCGTCGGGGTGAAGAAGAAGGTCGGCGGATTGGTGAAGATGTCCACCTGCTGCTTGAACGAGGTCAGCACCATCCAGTAGATCGGAAACAGGAAGAACAGGCTGACGATGATGGCGGCGGCAATCCGCAGCCTGTGGCCGAACGCGCCTGCTGGCGCTGACGATGGGACGGGGGCGCTCAAAACAGTTCCTCCAGCTTGCGGCTGCCGCGCAGGAAAATGCCGGTCAGCACCATGGTCAGGATCAGCACGATCACGGCCATCGCCGCTGATTCTGCAAAGCGCAGCGAGCGGAACGCCTCCTCGTAGATGAACAGGTTGATGACATTGGTCGCCTTGCCCGGCCCGCCATAGGTGGCGGCGAGCACGATGTCGAACATCTTGACCGCGCCGAGCCAGCGGATAACGAAGGTGGCCGCGATCACGGGCACCAGCAGCGGCACGGCAACGGACCAGAGCGTGGACCACCAGCCGGCGCCGTCGATCTTGGCGGCCTCGAACACGTCCTTGGGCAGGGCAAGCAGCGCGGCGGTGGCGATCAGCACGATGAACGGGGTCCAGCGCCACGTGTCTATGATGATGATCGAGGCCATGGCGAGCCTGGCATCGCCGAACCAGTCGAGCGGGCCGAGGCCGACAAGGCCGAGCCAGTAATTGGCGATGCCCCAGAGCGGATCGAGGATCATCCGCCACATGCCGCCGGCGACCACGGGTGCGACGACCATGGGAATGATGAACAGCGCACGCAATATGCCCCGGCCCCACCACTCGGCATTGATAAGATAGGCGATGCCGAAGCCGAGCACGACCTGCAGCGGCAGGGCGATCACCAGATAGATCAGCGTGACCTTCAGCGATTCCCAGAACCGGTAGTCGCCGATCACCTCGCGGTAATTCTCCCAACCGACCCATTGATCGGCGCTGAAGCTCGCGAGATCGAAGGAGGAGAAGCTGATCTCGATCGTGTAGAAGATCGGATAGGCCAGCATGACGATCAGCACCAGCATGCTCGGTATCAGGAACGACCAGCGGGTCAGAAGGTCGGCAAGCGCATGCCGCCGGGCGTGGCGGGCGGCCCCGCCATCTGCGGCATCGCGGCGCGATGCGGTCTCTGTCGTCATCCCGATCTCCTCCCTCATGCTTCCTCGTCCTCCTCCCGTCCTCCGACGGGGTCTTTCCCGCTGTCGCCGGTGCGCGCCTTGTTCAGGGCGCACGCCAGATCGGCCCGCGCGCCCGCACCGTATCAAGCAGCGACAGATCGCCCGCCTCCACGGCATAGCCTTCAGGAAATGGCGGACGGACCTCGATGCCGATCGATGCCATGACCCGATCGTCGCGATAATAGCAGCGCGCGGTGACAGCCTCCATCACGCCGGCAAGCGCCGGCTCATTGGCGCGGAATTTCTGAAGGATCGAGGCCTGCTCCTCGCGCGAAAGCGCGGCAAAACCGGTCCCGGCCCGCGCCTCGACCGCCGCCAGCGCCTCTGCCAGCGCCTGCCTGTCACGGCCGACGGAGCGCAGGATATCGGCATAGATCGCCGGATCATCGGCGCCGGGCACGCCGTGGCGCGCGCTTGCCGGGATCATGTGTCCGACGATCGCAAGCAGCGTCTTGTTATCGTCCTCGAAGGGCGGCGGTTCCGCGCGGTCTGTCATCGTCTGTGTCATGGCCGGTTCAATCGAAAAGCTCGTAGAGGCGGGTCTTGATCTGGTCGGCGACGTAGAGCGCCACCGCCTGGATCGTCGAGGTCGGGTTGACGCCGCCGGAGGTGACGAAAACGCTGCCGTCGACGATGAACAGGTTCTTCACATCATGGCTGCGGCCCCACTCATTGACGACGGAACGCTCCGGGTCCGTGCCCATGCGCGCCGTGCCCATCAGATGCCAGCCGGCATAGGGCAGCGGCGACCGGGTGGTGATGTCGCGCGCGCCAGCGGCTTCCAGTATCTCGATGCCGCGCGCCACCGAATGGTCGAGCATGAGGCGCGAATTCTCGCTCAGCCGGTAGCTGATCTTCGGCGCGGGAATGCCGTTTGCATCCTTCAGATCGGGATCGAGCGTGACGCGATTATGCTCTTCGGGCAGGTCCTCGCAGATCGCCAGCATGCCGGCGCTGTGGCCGAACAGGCGGCGGAAGGCATCATGATGGTCCTCGCCCCAGGGCAGCAGCCCATCCGCCATGCCGGTCATCGCCGTGCGAACCGGGCCCATGCCGCGCGAAAACTGATAGCAATAGCCGCGCACGAAACCGCGCGCCGCGTCGGTCTCATAGAATTCATGGCTCCAGATGCAGATCGGCGAGCCGCGATGGCCATCCATCGGCTGCTCGAAATGGCCGCGTATCTGGGCATAGGGGTGGAGCATCAGGTTGCGCCCGACAAGGCCGCTGGAATTGGCGAGACCATCGGGAAAACGGCCGGACGCCGAGTTCAGCAACAGGCGCGGCGTGCCGATGCCGTTGCAGGCAAGGATCACGATCTCGGCCGGCTGGAACTGCTCCTTGCCGTCTGCGTCGAAATAGTAAGCCCCCGTCGCCATGCCGTCCGGACCGGTCTCAATCCGGCTGACGCGACAGCGCGGCCGTATCTCGACGCGCGCGCGCTGCGCCTCCGGCCAGTAGGTCAGATCGGTCGTGCCCTTGGCGCCCTGGGCGCAGCCGGAGCCGCATTGGCCGAGATTGATGCAGGGCGCGCGGCCCTCATATTCGCGCGTCGCGATCGCCGCATCCGACGGCCACCAGTGCCAGCCGAGATCATTCATGGCCTTGCCGAGCACCTCACCCGTGCGGCCAAGCGGGATCGGCCCCATGACCTGCTCTTTCGTAGGATAGGCCGGATCGCCCGCCAGGCTGGCAACGCCCATCATCCGGTCGTTGAGCGCGAAGAAAGGCTCCAGCGTCTCGTAGTCGATCGGCCAGTCATCGGCGACGCCATCCAGGCTGCGGACCTTGAAATCGGAGGGGTGGAGCCGGGGGTAATGTCCGGCGTAAAGGATGGTGCCGCCGCCGACGCCATTGAAATTGGAGATCTTGATCGGCGAATCGTCGTCATTGACCGGATAGTCGGCGGCAAGCCGCCGCCGGTTCGGGCTAAGCGCGAAGTCCTCCGTCAGGCGCGCTTCCCAGTCCCGCCCGTTGCTGGGGAAATCTGACATGTTCTGCCAGTCCCCCTGATCCAGGCACAGGATACGCATCCTGGTATCGGCAAGGCTCCAAGCCACGGCGGCGCCGGACGCGCCCGCGCCGATGATGAGGACATCCACTTTCTCATTCATGATCGAAGCCCGCGCCTCCCCTCATCCGCCATCATACCGAAAGCTTCGAGGCTTCGGTGCGCTGCCACATGCCGGCGCCTGGAACCGGCGGATGGTCGGCAAGCGCGGCCTCGATCGGTTCCGTGCCCCAGCCGGGCCTGTCGGGAAGGATGAGATAGCCGTCCTTGAATTCCGGCTGATGGGTGAAGATTTCCGCGTCCCAGCCGATCCGGTCGATATCGGTTTCCATGATCGTGAGGTTCGGCACCGCCGCGCAGAAATGCGCATTCATCATTGTGCAGAGATGGCCATAGAAATTGTGGCAGGCGACATTGGTCTCGTAGGCCTCGGCCGCGGCGGCGATCTTCATCGACTGCCAGACGCCGTTCCAGGGCGTGTCGATGATCGCGACATCGACGGCCTGGGCGCGGAAGAAGGGCAGGAACTGCTGCAGACCGATCAGGGTCTCGCACGAGGCGATCGGGTGCCGGCTTTGCGCGCGGATATAGGCGAGCGCCTCGGGATCGAGCGTGTCGATCTCGACCCAGAACAGGTCGAGGTCGTCGATTTCGCGAAGGATCTTCAGATAGCCGTCGGTCTTTCCGTTGAAATTGAGATCGAGCAGCATGTCGATGTCGGGGCCGGCGGCTTCGCGCATGGTCTCGAGATGCTGGCGCAGGCCCGCGAGCGTCTTGCGCTCGACATTGCGACCGGTCTCGTAGGGCCGGCCGAAGCCGGGCGACCAGGGCTCGATCCGACCCTCCGCGTCATAGCGGAAGATATTGGTCTTGAGCGCCGAAAACCCCTTTTCGCCGACTTCGCGGGCGATCTGCTTCACGCCATCGATATCGGTGATGCCGGGCGAGAAATGCTGGGTGCGGGTGCGATAGGAAACGCAATGGGACCAGTAGACCCGGATCCTGTCGCGCACCTTGCCGCCGAGCAGAACATGGCAGGGCACGTCCAGCGCCTTGGCCTTGATGTCGAGAAGCGCATTCTCGATCGCCCCCAGCGCCTGGCCGACGACGCCGCCGGAACCGGGCCGCGTGACATTGCGCAGATCCTCGCGGATATGCTCGTGATGCATCGCGCTCTTGCCGATCATGCGCGGCGAAATCTGGTTGATCGCCGCGCCGACGCCGGGCGAGCCGAAATACTCGTCGAACTCGCTCCAGCCGACGATCCCGTCCTCGGTGGTGATCTTCAGGAAATTGTAGTTGCGCCAGGAATTGCTGCAGGACAGCGTCTTGACGTCACTGATTATGGCCTTCGTTGGCATCATGGTCCTCAGTCGGTATGGGCGCGGATATTTCCGACCCAGGCATTCGATGCCGAAAGCATCGACACGATCTCGCTCGCGCCGCGTCTCCGCCGGCAAAAGCTGTTATAAAATTCCGGAAGTTGGAGACGGATGCGGGAAGGCCCGCATCCGTCTCGTCTGGTTGACTGAACGGGCTAGTTCAGCACCCTGGAGATTTTCTTGGAGGCGGTATCGAGCGCCTCCTGCGTGGAAGCCTGACCGGCAAGCGCGCGGGCCACTTCATCCGCAAGCACCTGCTGGGCGGCGTCCGATTTCGGGCTGCGAATGCGCCACATCCTGCCCTCTTCGGCAACTTCATAGGCGTTCTGCAGCGTGGCATAGACCGGTGCCAGCCATGGTTCGCTCGGCTCTCCGGAAAGCGTCGACTTGCGGGCCGGGAACGAGCCGACCAGCGCGGCGTTTACGCTTTCGCCCTCCTTCGAGGTCAACCACTGGAGGAAGGCCCATGCCGCCTCGGGATGTTCCGTCTTGCTGCTGATGCCGGCAATCCAGATGCCGCGATGCGTGCCGGCGCGGACATCGCCGACCGGAAGCACCTGAATGCCGACCTCATCGGTGGTGAGCGTCGTCGACTGCGGATCGACGGCGGTGGACTTGTAGACGCTGCCCCAGGTGATCATGTTGGCGACCGCGCCCTGACGGAATGCCTGGAGCGATTCCGAGAAGCCATGGCTGAGGCCGCCGGGCGGCGCATAGTCGAGCAGGCGCCTGTGGGTTTCCAGCGAGGCGACGCCGGCATCGTTGGCAAAGGCGGGATTGCCGTCATCATCGAGCAGGCTGCCGCCATTGGCGTTGAGGATCGACTGCCAGATGGTCGGCGTCAGCGGATCGCGCACGAAATAGGTATCGATCGCCCAGGCATCGACCTTGCCGTCGCCATCAGTATCCTGAACCAGCTTCGGCGCATTTTCGAAGAACTGCGTCCAGGTAAGCTCCGGCGTCGGCGTGGGCACGCCGGCCTTGTCATAGAGCGAGCGGTTATAGAACATCAAAAGCATGTTGGAGCGGACCGGGACCGCATACTGGACGCCATCCCATTCGCCGGCGGCAAGCGGCGCGGCGTTGAAATCGTCCCATTCGTAATCCGCGTCGGTGATCGCGGCGATCTCGTCGCCCTTGAGATCCATCAGCGCGCCGATCGAGGCAAGCTGCGGCACCCACGGATCGTCGGCCAGCAGGATATCATATTCCGGATCGGGGCTCGTGGCATCGAGCATCATCTTGGCGAGCAGTTCCGTATAGGGCACGCCATCGATGCGCACCTCGACATTCGGGAACTTCTTGTTGAATTCCGGAACCAGAATGGTCTGCCAGGTATTGGCGAATGCCTCATTGGCCATGATCTTGATTTCGACCGGCTCGCCCGGCGAACCGAGGCCATCCTGCGCATGGGCCGCAGCGAGCGGCATTGCCGCCAGCACCAAAGACGTGGCCATCCCCTTGAGCACGCGCCTTCTTGCGGCACCCTTTCCTCCAATCATGCTTTTCACGACTTGCTCCTCCTCCGCGTTGCGTGTTCTATATTCTATAGAATATGGAAATTGGATTCGTCAAGCGCCCGCAAAACAGGTTTTTGCGATGGACGAATAGCCGCGTCACGGCGGAACCGGCGCGCAGGGAGGCCTGGACCGAACGCCCGCCTCGGGCATTCGGCCTCAGAAATAACTATTGAAAATCAAAAAGGTAAGTGGCGGCTCGCCTATCGATCCGACGTGTGCCGGCGCGGGTTCATCCACGGTTCGGCGTTTTCCGGCGCAAGCGGGTGGCGGCCGAGGATGTGGTCGCTGGCCTTTTCGCCGACCATGATCGACGGTGCGTTGAGATTGCCGTTGGTGATGCGCGGGAAGATCGAGCTGTCGGCAACCCGCAGTCCGTCAACGCCGATGACCCGGCATTCGGGATCGACCACCGCCATCGGGTCGCTGGCCGCGCCCATCTTAGCCGTTCCACAGGGGTGATAGGCGCTTTCGGCATGCTCACGGATGAAGCCGTCGATCTCGTCATCGCTCTGGATATCGGAGCCCGGCTGGATTTCCTTGCCGCGATAGGGATCGAAGGCGGCTTGCGCGAAGATCTCGCGCGTCAGTCGGACGCAGCGGCGGAAATCGGCCCAGTCTTTCTCATGGCTCATATAGTTGAACACGATCTTCGGGTCCTCCGCCGGATCAGCGCTTTTCAGCGTAATCTCGCCGCGCGACGGCGAGCGCATCGGTCCGACATGGGCCTGGAAGCCGTGGCCTTCCGCCGCCGCCGTGCCGTCATAGCGCACCGCCATCGGCAGGAAGTGATACTGGATATCGGGGTAATCGACGCCCGCCGCCGAGCGCAGGAAGGCGGCGCTTTCGAACTGGTTCGAGGCGCCGATGCCGTTCTTGAAGAACAGCCATTGCGCACCCGCCAGCGCCTTGCCGAACAGATTCCAGTGCTTGTAGAGCGTGATCGGCTGGGTGCTGGCCTGCTGGATATAGACCTCCAGATGGTCCTGCAGGTTCTTGCCGACGCCGGGGCGATCGGCGACCACCGCAATATCATGCGCGGCCAACTCTGAAGCCGGACCGATGCCAGACAGAAGCAGCAGTTTCGGCGTGTTGATCGAGGAGGCGGCGAGGATCACCTCGCGGCGCGCCCGGACCGTTTCGACCCTGCCGCCGCGCTCGATCTCGACGCCGACCGCGCGGCCGTTCTCGATCACCACCTTGCGGGCGAAGCAGCGGATAAGGTCGAGGTTCTCGCGCTTCAGCGCCGGCTTGAGGTAAGCGTTCGCCGCCGACCAGCGCCGCCCCTTCCAGACCGTCTGCTCCATCGGCCCGAAGCCTTCCTGCTTCTCGCCGTTATAATCATCGGTGAGCTCGAAACCTGCCTGTTTGCCCGCCTCGACAAAGGCGTGGAACAGCGGGTTCTTGCGCGGGCCGCGGGTGACGTGCAGCGGGCCGGCATTGCCGCGCCAGGACGGATCGCCGCCATGGCCGCTGTCATGCCAGTTTTCCATGCGCTTGAAATAGGGCAGCACATCCGCAAAGCCCCAGCCGGCGGCGCCCGTCTCGGCCCAATGGTCGAAATCCATCGCGTGGCCGCGCACATAGACCATGCCGTTGATCGAAGACGATCCGCCGATCACCTTTCCGCGCGGGGTCGCCAGCCGCCGGTTGCCGAGGTTCGGCTCCGGCTCGGAGGTAAAGCCCCAGTCATAGCGCTTCATGTTCATCGGATAGGAAAGCGCTGCCGGCATCTGGATGAACGGGCCTATATCCGTGCCGCCATATTCCAACACCAGCACCGAATATTTCCCGTCCTCCGACAGCCGATAGGCCATCGCCGCGCCCGCGGAACCCGAACCCACGATGACAAAATCTGCTTCAGCCAATTTAGACCCTTTCATTGCCGCGGTGGGCGACCTTTTCTCAGACGAGCAGCATAGCCCCAATCGATCTCCCCCCTTGAGGGGGAGATGTCGCGAAAGCGACAGAGAGGGGTAGAGGGCGTAAGCCCTAAAAGCCGCAGTCTCTGTGCTCTCGGAGAGGGTTCACCCCTCTCTGCCCCTGTCGGGGCATCTCCCCCTCAAGGGGGGAGATTGGAGAGGAGAGTCTCTCAATACGGACTATCCACCTTGCCCAGCGCCACATGCACCGTCTTCACCTGCGAATAAAACTCCATCGCCGCCCTGCCGTTCTCGCGGCCAAAGCCCGAATGCTTGACCCCGCCGAAGGGGATTTCGACCGGCGTCAGGTTATAGGTGTTGATCCAGCAGATGCCGGCGGCGAGCTTGCCTGCCACGCGGTGGGCGCGGGAGATATCCTTGGTGAACAGGCCGGCGGCCAAGCCGAACTCCGTGCCGTTGGCGCGGGCGATCACCTCGTCCTCGCTGTCGAAGGCGAGCACGCTCATCACCGGCCCGAAGATTTCCTCGCGCGCGATCGTCATGTCGTCGGTCACGTCGGCAAAGACCGTGGGCTCGATGTAGCTACCCTTCGCAAAGCCATCGCCTGCCGGAACGCCGCCGCCGATCACAAGCCGCGCGCCTTCCGCCTTGCCCTTTTCGATGTACCCCATCACCTTTTCGCGCTGACCTTCGGAGATCAGCGGGCCGAGATGGGTTTCGGGGTCGAGCGGGTCGCCGAGGCGGATCGCCTTCGTGCGCTCGGCCAGTCGGGCCAGGAATTTCTCCAGGATGGATTTCTGCACGAACACCCTTGTGCCATTGGAGCATATCTGGCCGGTGGAGTAGAAATTGCCGAGCATAGCGCCGCCGATCGCGTCCTCAAGATCGGCATCCTCGAACACCACCAGCGGCGACTTGCCGCCGAGCTCCATGGTCACATGGCGCATGCCCGAGGCGGCGGCTGCATAGACCTTGCCGCCAGTCGGCACCGAGCCGGTGAGCGAGACCTTGGCGGTGTCCTTGTGGGTCGCAAGCGCCGCCCCGACATCGCCAAAGCCCTGCACCACGTTGAAAAGCCCCTTCGGCGCACCAGCCTCGATGAAGATTTCGGCGAGCTTCAGCGCGCAAAGCGGGGTCATCTCGGAGGGCTTGAACACCATGGCATTGCCTGAGGCAAGCGCCGGGGCCGCCTTCCAGCAGGCGATCTGGGTCGGATAGTTCCACGCCCCGATGCCGACGCAGACGCCAAGCGGCTCGCGCACCGTATAGGCGAAGGCATCGCCCAGCGGCACGCTTTCGCCGGAAAGCGCGGCGGCCTGCGCGGAAAACCATTCGAGACTGTCCGCCCCCGAGGTCGCATCGGCCACCAGCGTTTCCTGTATGGCCTTGCCGGTGTCGAGCGTTTCGAGTTCGGAGAGCGCCTCGTTGCGCTCGCGAATGATATCGGCGGCGCGGCGCAGCACCCGGGCGCGTTCGACCGGAAGCCACGACGCCCACTCCTGTTGCGCGCGGACGGCGGAAGCCATCGCCTTGTCGATGATTGCCGGGGTGGCGCTGTGGAGGTTCGCGATCACCTCGCCGGTCGCGGCATAGACGCTCTCGAACGGCTTGCCGGCCGCGTCTTCCACATATTCGCCGTCGATGAAATGGCTTGCTTTCGGCTGAGCCCGCATAATTTACTCCCCTCGCGGCCAGCGCTGGCTGGCCTCGAGTATGTTGAGATCCATGTGATTGCGCATGAAGCGCTCGGAGGCATCCTTGAAAGGCTGGAAGTCCCAGGGCCGGTATTGCCCGGCCCTCAGCGCCTCATAGACGACATGGCGGCGCGCCTGGCTTTCGCGCACCTCGTCGTCATAGGCCTTCATGTCCCAGAACTGCCGCACCTTGGTCGCGAAATCCGCCGCCGTTTCGGCATGGGCCGGATCGTCGGCAAGGTTGTTCAGCTCGTGCGGATCGGCTGCGAGGTCGAAGAGATGGGGCGGGTCGAGCTCGCAGTGGTTATATTTGAACCGGCCCTCGCGGATCGAGACCAGCGGGGCCTGAGAGGCTTCGGCCGCATATTCCATCCGCACCGGCAGCTTGCGTTCGGCCCCGGCGGCAATCGGCAGCAGGCTTTCGCCATCGACCCAGGGTTCGATCTCGCCAAGGTCGATGCCGGCGATATCGGCAAGCGTCGGCGTGATGTCGATCGAGGAGGCCGGCGTCTTGACGAGACCGGGTTCAACGCCGGGGGCCGCCACCATCAGCGGCACGCGGGCCGAGCCCTCATAGAAGCTCATCTTGTACCACAGCCCGCGCTCGCCCAGCATGTCGCCATGGTCGGAGACGAACACGATCGCGGTATCCTCGCCGAAGCCGACGCTGTCGAGCGCTTCCAGGATCTCGCCGATCTTGTCGTCGATATAGGAGACATTGGCGAAATAGGCCCGCCGTGCATTGCGGATATCCTGCCTGTCGATCGTGGCCTTGTGCCAGTCATTGGCATCGAGAATGCGCTTGGCGTGATTGTCCTGCTGATCATAATCGAGCGTGTCGATCTCGGGGTCTAGATGGTCGCAATCTTCGTAGAGGTCCCAGTATTTCCTGCGCGCCACATAGGGATCGTGCGGATGGGTGAAGGACACCGTCAGCATGAACGGCCGGTCCTCCTTGCGGCGGCCGAGATCGTAGATCTTGCGCACCGCCTCATAGGCGACCTCGTCGTCATATTCGAGCTGGTTGGTGATCTCGCCAATGCCGGCCCCGGTGACCGAGCCCATATTGTGATACCACCAGTCAATCCGCTCGCCGGGCTTGCGGTAATCCGGCGTCCAGCCGTAATCGGCGGGGTACACATCGGTGGTCAGCCGCTCCTCGAACCCGTGCAACTGATCGGGACCGACGAAGTGCATCTTGCCGGAAAGCGCGGTCTGGTAGCCGGCGCGTCGCAGGTGATGGGCATAGGTCGGGATATCGGGCGCAAACTCCGCGGCATTGTCATAGACGCGGGTGCGGCGGGGAAGCTGCCCGGCCATGAACGAGGCCCGCGCCGGCGCACAGAGCGGCGAGCCGGTATAGGCGTTCTGGAACCGCGCCGAGCGGGCGGCGAGCTTCTTCAGGTTGGGGGTGTGCAGAAAATCGGCCGGACCGTCTGGAAACAGCGTACCGGCAAGTTGGTCGACCATCAAAACGAGAATGTTCGGTCGCGCACTCATGAAGACATCTCCTTGGCGAGCGTGAGTTCGAGATATTCCAGCGTCATGGCGACGGCATCGCTCCGGCTCATGCCGAAATCCTTCAGCGCGGCGCGCAGGTAGAAACCGTCGATCAGCGAGCCGAGCCCGGTGGCGATCCGCCGGGCGGCCTCAAGGGGTACAAGCTGGCGCAGCGCATAGACCAGGTTGGAGCGCAGCCGCGCCTCATAGATCGAGAGCAGCCGGCTGGCATCGCCCTTCTGCTGGGCCTGGACGTAAAAGGCGAGCCATGCGGCCACAACAGCGGGGTCGAACTGATCCGGCCCGAACGAGGCCTCGATGATCGCCTCGAGACGCTCTCTGGGCGTGGCCGCATCCTTGTAGCGGGCCTTGACCGAACTGCCGAACTCGTCAAGGATACGGCGCATGGCCGCAAACAGGATCTTTTCTTTGGAGCCGAAATAGTGATGCGCGAGCGCAGGCGAAACGCCCGCCCGCTTGGCGATCTTGGCGACCGTAACCTCGACCATGCCCACCTCGCCCACCTCGGTGATGGCCGCACGTACAAGCGCTTCGCGACGTATGGCTTCCATTCCGATCTTAGGCATTGGCTGAACCCGCTGAAAAAATGCTCACTGGCGCTGTCTGGCGAATTTCTGGGCAACCCGCCGTTTACATGACTTAGCATATGTTATATTGATTGACCGATCAATCAAGGAAGCCGCCAGTTTATTTTGACACGCCGAACGATCCATCACGGCCTTCGACAAACGAACCGAAAGGAAACGCTGACATGTCTTATAACTTGAAACTGACCCTCGCCGCGCTTGCCGCCGCGACCGCTCTTTCCGCCGGCGCCGCCAAGGCACAGGAAGCAACCGCCTGCGATAGCGTCAGCTTCTCCGATGTCGGCTGGACCGATATCACCACCACCACAGCGACAGCCAAGCACATTCTGGAAGGCCTCGGCTACAAGGTCGACGTCAAGGTCCTGTCCGTGCCGGTTACCTTCGCCTCGCTGAAGAGCGATGACGTCGATGTCTTCCTCGGCAACTGGATGCCGGCCCAGACCAGCGCCATCACGCCCTATATCGATGAAGGCGAGATCGATGTTATCGCCACCAATCTCGAGGGCACGAAATACACGCTCGCGGTGCCGACCTACACCTATGAAAAGGGTCTGAAGACCTATGGCGACATTGCCAAGTTCGCCGATGAGCTCGACCACAAGATCTACGGCATTGAGCCCGGCAATGAAGGCAATGCCTATCTGGTTTCGCTGATCGAGGAGAACAAGCACGGGCTTGAGGGCTTCGAGGTCGTCGAAAGCTCCGAGCAGGGCATGCTCGCCATGGTCGGCCGCAAATACCGCCAGGAACAGCCGATCGTGTTCCTCGGCTGGGAGCCGCATCCGATGAACGCCACCTATTCGCTGAAATACCTCACCGGCGGCGAGGATTTCTTCGGCGGCGAGGGCATCGTGCGCACCGTCACCCGCAAGGGCTATGCCGAAGAGTGCCCGAATGTCGCCAAGCTGCTTGAAAACCTGAAGTTCACCCTGCCGATGGAAAACGAAGTCATGGGCAAGATCCTGAACGACGGCGAAAACGAGGGCGACGCCACCGCCGAATGGATCAAGGCCAATCCGGATGCCCTTGACGCCTGGCTTGAAGGCGTGACCACCACCTCGGGTGAACCGGGGCTGCCGGCGGTCAAGAAATCGCTCGGTCTCTAAAAATACTTCAAGCCCGGCAAGCCAACGCTTTCCGGGCTTTCCTTTTTCGATGATGATAGCTTTTCAGCCGCGCATTTCGCGGCGCGGGCCCGGGGCAAAATGCCGGGGCCGGATCGCTCTGCGTCGCCCTGGCCGGCCGCGCGTTTCGACACACTGAATTCGGGGAACAAAGGAGCAGTCTCTTGCACTGGCTGACGGATTACAAAATCCCGCTGGGACGATGGGCCCAGGATATTTTCGACTGGCTGCAAATGCATGGCGGCTGGTTTTTCGATGGACTCGCAGACGTCATGGGCTGGCTGATCGACCAGCTCTTGTGGATCCTCCAGGCGCCCGGACCGATCGTGATCGCGGTGATCGTGACCGCGGCCTCCTACTGGCTGCAGCGCAACTGGAAGGTCTCGCTGTTCGTCTTTCTCGGCTTTTTGTTCATCATCAACCAGGGCTATTGGGAGGAAACCACCGAAAGCCTGGCGCTGGTGATCTCGTCCTGCATCATCTGCATGGCGATCGGCGTTCCGATCGGCATCTTCGCGGCCCACCGGCCCCGCCTCTATCAGGTCCTGCAGCCGATCCTGGACCTGATGCAGACGCTGCCGCCCTTCGTCTACCTGATCCCGGCGATCGTGTTCTTCGGCATCGGAATGGTGCCCGGCCTGCTGGCAACGGTCATCTTCGTCGTGCCCGCCTCGATCAGGCTCACCTATCTCGGCGTCTCCTCCGTGCCCAAACCTCTGCTTGAGGCGGCGGACGCGTTCGGCGGCACCGGCTGGCAGAAGCTGACCAAGGTCGAACTCCACTATGCCCTGCCGCAGATCATGGCCGGCCTCAACCAGACCATCATGCTGTCGCTGTCGATGGTGGTGGTCGCAGCCCTCGTCGGCGCCGACGGGCTAGGCGTGCCGGTGGTGCGCGCGCTCAACCAGGTCAATCCGGCGCTCGGGTTCGAGAGCGGCTTCGTCATCGTCGTCGTCGCGATCATTCTTGACCGCGTTCTCAAGATCGAGAGGAAAAGGTAATGGCTGACGCTGTTGTTTTTGAAGATGTGAACATCGTCTTCGGCGACCGGCCGCAGAGCGCGCTGCCGATGATGGACCAGGGCAAGAGCCGCGCCGAGGTGCAGGAGGAGACAGACCAGGTGCTCGGCGTCCACAATTGCTCGCTTTCCGTGGGCGAGGGCGAGCTTCTGGTGCTGATGGGACTGTCCGGTTCCGGCAAGTCGACGCTGCTTCGCGCCGTCAACCGGCTGAACCCGGTCTGCCGCGGCCGCGTGCTGGTCAATGACGGCAACGGCATGACCGATGTGACGGCGGCGGACGCCAAGACGCTGCGCAACATCCGGCTGTCGCGGGTTTCCATGGTGTTCCAGCAATTCGGCCTGCTGCCATGGCGCACCGTTGTCGAGAATGTCGCGCTCGGGCTGGAATTCGCCGGCATGGGGCAGAAGGAGCGGCTCGAAAAGGCAAGAGCCCAGCTCAAGCTGGTCGGTCTTCAGGATTGGGGCGACAAGCTCGTCGGCGAATTGTCGGGCGGCATGCAGCAGCGCGTCGGCCTTGCCCGCGCCTTTGCCACCGAGGCGCCGATCCTTTTGATGGACGAGCCGTTCTCCGCGCTCGACCCGCTGATCCGCACGCGGCTTCAGGACGAACTGATCGAGCTGCAGAGAAACCTGAAGCGCACCATCATCTTCGTCAGCCACGACCTCGATGAGGCCTTCAAGATCGGCGACCGGATCGCGATCATGGAGGGCGGGCGGATCGTCCAGTGCGGCACGCCCTCGGAAATCGTGCGCAAGCCGGCCGACGCCTATGTCGCGGACTTCGTCGCCAATGTGAACCCGCTGGGCGTATTGCGTGCGCAGGACGTGATGAGCGAGGACGAGGCGCTTGCGGATTCACCCACCGTCGAGGCTGAAACCAAGCTTGCGGCGATGATGGATGCGCTCGGCGACGGCAAGGTGCTGCGCGTAGTGAGCAAGGATGGCAAGACGCTCGGCAGTATCCGCCCCTCCGACGTGGTCACCGCGCTCAATCCGGAGAGCAATCAGGAATCGGCGTGACGCCTTCCTGACCCTCCAGACCGCGTGCCCCGGCCTTGCCGGGAGCGCGGTCATCTCAGCGCGGCAACAGGAAGAACTCCAGCACGCCGGTGCGGATTGCCCGGCGGCGGATCTTGCTCTTGAACGGCAGCGAGATGACATTGCCGATCAGGCGACAGACCTTGTAGGGTTTGTAGAATTTCTCGATCTTCTCGCGCTCGGGGTCTTCCGCCGGAACCGGCGTGCTCGCATCGACATGCTTGCGGTAAAGCCCGATCCACTCATTATGGGTGTAGCAGGTCATGAACGAGTTCGGATGCACCTTCATCACGAAGGTCGGCTTGGAGGGCATCAGGTCGAACTGGTCGAAGGTGAGGAAGACGAAATTCGAGGCGAAATACTTCTCGGTTTCGAGGATCGCCTGCGGATTGGCGTCCTTATAATAGGCGCAGGGCACATGCCTTCCGTCCCGGCGCAGGGCATTGACGAAAATATGCTGCTCCGGCGTGTAGCGGTTATAGCGCTGGCCGCCGGTATCCCAGTTCGCCTCCTCCTCGGTCATCAGCGGTACGTCGAACATCTTGCGGATGTCGTCGGTGTAGCCGAAGAAGGCCAGGTCCGAGGGGTGGAACGGAAAGCTCACCCGCGAGCGCGGATTGCGCGAAAAATAGCAGGCCGCCAGCAGCTTGTGCGAAAACACCTGATAGGCATCGACGCTGTCGGGATAGGCGTCGAAAAACCGCAGGAACCCGTCGCCCGTCAGCCTGAAATCGGTGCGCATGCGGAAGCAGAAACGGGTATCGACCTTTTCCAGCCCGGCGCGCGTGCCGACAATCTGGCGGTTGACATTGTTGGGTTTTTCGCCTGCGCGCGGGGAATAGTAGAAAAAGCCCGGATCCTCGCACAGCACCACCTCGTCGCAGTCGAGACCCGACGTATCGGTTCCGACCCAGGTCGACAGAATGATCCTGGAGGAGGGAAAAAAGCGCCTGACCGCGGCAAAACTGCCGCGCAGAAAAGACTTGTCCACCACGCCCTGGAACAGAAATGTGATTTCGTCTTTGTCCATCTTCTCACACCCTACGATCAGCGTGCCCCAGCTTGATAAACCCATACACTACACGGAACCCAAACAGATGTAGAGCTAGTAAATATAATGCAGTCTCTGAGTACCCGGATAACTATATCCCGCGCAGACCGCAGGAGTTTCATTCCCGGTACACTTCAATCCTGCCGGGCAATTCCCATATATTTGTCGTTCGTTGCGCCCGGAAGCTTCACCACGACATTGATACTGTCATTCTCCAGACATTCGAAATCGGTTGCCTCTCCCGGCTCCATCACGATGATGTCGCCGGCGCCATATTCGACCCCGTTCATGCGGATCCGCCCCTGCACCACGACGGTGTATTCGGTCGCGACCTTGTGAAAATGCGCGGCCTCGCTGTCGCCGCGATCATAACGCTTGACCGCGACCTCCACATCCTCGGTCTTTGCAAGGCTGGGGTCAAAATTGCCGATGAACCAGCCCTTCACCATGTCGTCAAGGCGCGCGGTCTTCAATGGAGCAGCCCCTCCTTGTGGTCGTTGAGCTGAGAGATGTACTGCGCAAGCTGCATCTCCGTCTTCAACGGGTGGAACCTGTCATTGCTGATGAATTCGATGCCGACCTTGGCGTGGCGCAGGATCATCTCGTTGATGGTCTGGCTGATGTAGAAGGCGTTGTTGATCTTGCGATCCTTGCGCACGACGTTGAGGGCGGCGCGCACGAAATCCTTGCCGCTGCGGAAATAATAGAAGCTCACCAGCGCATGCTTGCTGATCGGCCGCTTTTCGGCGACCTCGCAGACATCGCCGTCCTGATCGAGAAGCGCGAAGGAATAGCGCGGATGCACCGAGCGGAAGGCCAGCACGCCGGCATCGCAATCGCGCTCGCGGAAGACTTTGACGATACCGTCAAGATCGGCCTCGACCAGTTCGTCGGCGGCGACCAGCACGATCTCCTCGTTCTCGTCGATATGTTCAGCCGCCAGAAGCGCGGTGCAGACCGAGCCCGCCGTCGGGCCAGCGACCTCGACGCAGAGACCGTTATCGGTGGTCTGGCGGATCACGTCATCGACATTGAACTTGCGGATATCGGCGGACCTGACGCAGAAGATGATCTCGCGCGGGGAAAGCTTCTGGAGGCCGGCGATCTGGCGCTCCAGAACCAGTTCCTCGTTGAACTCCGTCATGTAGAGCGGATAGAGCTCGCTCTTGATGTCGAGGTTTTCACCGCCCATCAGCACAACGATCTTCATGCCGCCGACCCCACTGACTTGGCTGCCTGATCGATCTCGGCGATCCGCGCCTTGATCCCGGCATAATTGACTTCGTCCACTTCCTTCACGACCATCACATGCGCGCCGGAGGCGGTCGCGGCCTTGATGCCGTTCGGATTGTCCTCGACGATCAGGCATTCCTTGGGGGAAAGCCCCATCCGCTCGATCGCCTTCAGATAGATTTCCGGGTCCGGCTTGCTCTTGGTGACGTCCTGGTTGGACAGCTTGAAATCGAGATAGGGCGCAAGGCTCGCCTTTTCCATCATCAGCATCACGGTATCGCGCATGGAATTCGAGGCCACCGCCAGATGATAGCCTTCCATCCTCAGACGCGACAGCGCGTATTCGTGGTCGAAGCGCGGCCGGCAGCGCTCATAGATGATCTCCATCGTGTAGCGCTGCTTCATCTCATTGAGGAAGTCATGAAGATAGGGCGGAAGTTTCTTCTCCACGCTCAGACGCTCAAGCTTGGTGCGCGTCGGCAGGCCATCATAGACGGTGCGATGCTCGTGGCGCTCGATGGTGAAGCCGAACAGACCGAGCGCCCGGTTGAGCGCGTCATAGTGCCATTCCTTGGCCTCGATCAGCACGCCGTCCATGTCGAAAATGACTGCCTTGATCGCCATCTTCACTCTCCCGAAAAATAATCCCGCGCCGCCTCGGGCGCGTCGGTGCACAAATAGAGCCGGCTGCTATCGATGCATTTGGCCGATTTTATGATCGACCATTGGAGCGCGGTATCGCGCCGGTGCAGGTCGCTCGACACCACACAGACCCGCTTTCCCTGGCCAATCAACCCCTCGATGAGGCCCGGACCGAACCAGTCGGAACGGAAACAGTCGAGCCAGACCCCGTCGCATTGCTCAAGCAACGGCGCATTCGGCTGAAGATCGCTCAAACCGGTGAAGACGGTCAACCCGTCGGCCACCTGTCGCACCAGGTCGGGAAGCGACATGTCGAACACGAAATAATTCGTGTGGCCATAGGCCGCCAGTATCTCCTTCACCTTGCCGCTCAACCCGTCCGCCTTGATATTCAGCGCCAGCATCAGATTCCGGCCGTCCATGACATCCAGAACGTCCGAAAGCCGCGGCTCGTTCCCTGTCGGCATGTCATGGGCGATGACAATTTCGCCGGCATGGTCGCGTAGATCGGTTTCGGTGCCAAAGCCGCGATCGAAGGAGCGGACGAAGGCCGTCATGGCGTTCTTTTCCGCTGCACTTTCCCAAAGCCCCCTGTGCGACAGAACCTCCATCAGCGCACCTTTTCCGAAACCGGGTGGGCCAGAAACAGGTCGAGATCGGAGGGAATGCCGAGACCATACATGCCGTCGGCCTCGTTGCCGATCGAATAATGACCGATCCTGCGCCCGTCGCGGATCAGGTAATTGTAGGCGGGACAGATGTAGAATTCGCCATTGACGCGTTCGTCGTCGCCGATCATCGCCTTGGTCGCCGCCACCAGATCGCGGCCGGTCCTGAAATTGTAGACGCCGACCGTGGCGTCGTTGGAGATCACCCGCTTCTCCGCGGTCTCGACAACCCGGCCGTTCTCCTCGCGCACGAACGACCATTTCGGGTCATCCGCCTTCATCGTCATGATCATGCCGTCATAGCCGCCGTCGCCCATGAAGCGGAGATAATCGTTGATGTCGATGTCGATATACTGGTCCGAATTGGCGGTCATCACCGGGTCGTCATTATCGATCAGATGCTCGGCAAGCATGACCGTCGAGGCCTGGCCTTCGGTGATATGATCGATGCCGATGATCTCGACATTGCCTGCAAGCGCCTTCAGCTTTTCCTCAAGCCCGTAATCGCGAATGTGAGCGGACTGGCAGATGAAGATGAAACGATGATCGACGGCCGGCGTCAGATTTTCGACGACCACCTGGATCATCGGCTTGCCATGCACCGGAATAAGCGGCTTCGGGTCGCTATAGCCCGCATCGGCAAAACGGCTGCCGCGACCGGCCATCGGTATCACAATATTTAGCACTCAATCATCCCTGCCGGCTTCGTTGCCGCCTATGCCCCTGCCGCCACAAAAGCATGTTCCTGATCATACCAGATCAGCTCAACCCATGTTCTCAACAAAGCTTACCTGCAGTCGCACAATATGAACAGTGATTGCGTTACCGCGAGGTCCTGTGGCCGAGAACATGGCTTCCCCGGATTTTAGGTAGTCCATGCGAAAGCCGCGGGCAACCATGCATGGCTCCTTCGCCCGATTATCCCAAACTATACTAAATTTCCGGGCACGGATTGACGTGGCGCAACCGATGGCATAGAAATCGGAAAAATTGGAACGTGCCAAAAATGGGAGGCAGGGCATGCAGTGGGGGCTTATCGGCGCCAGCACGATCGCGGCCGAATATATGATCGGCGCAATCAGAAAGCATGACGGCAACAGCGTGAACGCCGTGCTGTCATCCAGCCGCGAGCGCGCCGATGCCTATGCCGCCGCCCATGACATCCCCAATGCCGACACGGAGCTTTCCGCCCTTCTGGCGCGTCCGGAGATCAACGCGGTTTATATCTCGACCACCAATGAAAAGCATCGCGACCAAGCGCTGGCCGCCATTGCCGCCGGCAAGCATGTTCTGTGCGAAAAGCCGCTGGCGATGAGCGTCGCGGACGCAAGGACGATGGTGGAGGCCGCGCGAAAGGCCGGCGTCGTCTTTGCCACCAACCATCATCTGCGCTGCGCCGGCGCGCATCGCGCCGCAAAGGCGTTGATTGCCGAAGGCCGGATCGGCAAGGTGCTGTCGATGCGGGTGTTTCACGCCGTCATGCTGCCGGAGCACCTGCGCGGCTGGCGCATCGACAATCCGGCGGCCGGCGGCGGCGTGATCCCCGATATCACCGTGCATGACGCCGATACCGTCCGCTTCTATCTCGACGAGGACCCGCGGCGTGTGGTGGCCCAGTCCGTCAGTTCCGGCCTCGGCAAGGGCGTCGAGGACAGCGTGATGTCGGTCTGGACGATGCCGTCCGGCGTCATGGTTCAGAGCCATGAGAGTTTCACTCATCCGTTTGCCGGCTCCGGCCTTGAAATCCATGGCAGCAAGGGCTCGATCTTCGCCCGCAACGTCATGTCGCAGCGGCCAACCGGAACCGTCACGCTGGTGACGGAAGAGGGCGAAACCGATGTGCCTTACGAGAGCTACGACCTCTACGAATATGCGATCGCGGCCTTCAACCGCGCCGTTTCAGGCGAAGGCCGGCCGGCCGCTGACGGGATCGACGGCGTGAAGTCGCTTGCCGTTGCCATGGCCGTGCGCCAGGCAGCAGCCGAAGGCCGGGCCGTCGACGTCAATTACGAAGGATATTGAGCATGCCGGGCAAGATCGTCACCGCCGAGGCCGCCGTCAGCCACATCGCCGACAACGCCGTCGTCTCGGTCTCCTCGTCCTCCGGCCTCGGCTGCCCGGACAAGGTGCTGGAAGCGCTCGGCGCGCGCTTTGCCGCCACCGGCCATCCGCGCAAGCTCACCACCATCCACCCGATCGCCGCCGGCGACATGTACGGCATCAAGGGCATCGACCATATTGCCCAGGACGGCCTCCTCGACACCGTGATCGCCGGCTCCTATCCGAGCGGCGCGTCGTCGCTGCCAATGCCGGAAATCTGGAAGATGGTCGTCGAAAACCGGATCGCCGCCTATAACGTGCCGTCCGGCATATTGTTCGACATGCAGCGCGATGTGGCGGCCAAACGCCCCGGCGTGCTGACAAAGGTCGGCCTCGACACCTTCGTCGATCCCGAGCGGCAGGGCTGCGCCATGAATGACCGCGCTGCGGAAAGCCCGATCGTTGCCCGCGTCGACTTTGCCGGCGATACCTGGCTGCACTTCAAAAACTTCGCGCCCGACGTCACCATCCTGCGCGCGACCACGGCTGATGAACACGGAAACCTCACCTATGAGCATGAGGGCGCCTATCTCGGCGGGCTCGATCAGGCGATCGCCGCGCGCAACAATCGCGGCATCGTGATTGCCCAGGTCAAGCGCGTGACGGCGGCGGGCACGTTGCGCCCGCATGATGTGCGGGTTCCGGGCCACCTCATCGATTTCATCGTGGTCGATCCCGGCCAGTACCAGACCACCGAGACCTTCTACGACCCGGCAATTTCCGGCGAGGTCATCCATCCGCTGGAGGATTTCGAACTGGCCGAACATAGCATCGAAAAGGTGATTGCCCGCCGCGCCGCGATGGAGCTTGCCGCGGGCGAGACCGCCAATCTCGGTTTTGGCATCTGCGCGCTGGTGCCACGAATCCTGCTTGAGGAAGGCCATGCCGGCAAGGTGACCTGGGCGATCGAACAGGGCGCGGTCGGCGGCATGCCGCTGACGGGCTTCGCCTTCGGCTGCGCCTCCAACGCCGATGCCTTCATGCCCTCTCCCAGCCAGTTCACCTATTTCCAGGGCGGCGGCTTTGACGTGACCTTCCTGTCCTTCCTCGAGGTCGACCGCGAGGGCAATGTCAACGTCTCCAAACTCGGCAAGAAACCGTATCTCACCGCCGGCTGCGGCGGTTTCGTCGATATCACCGCCAATGCCCGCAAAATCGTCTTTGCCGGGCTTTTCGAAGCCGCGGCGACGCTTGTCCTCTCCGTCGACGGCCTGAAAGTCGAAAAGCCCGGCAAATTCTCCAAGATGGTCGACGACGTCGAGCATGTCACCTTCTCCGGCCGCCGCGCCCGCGAAACCGGTCAGGATGTGCTCTACGTCACCGAACGCTGCGTGATGCGGATCACCGATGACGGCCTTCTCGCCACCGAAATCATGCCCGGCATCGACCCCGAGCGCGACATCGTCGCGGCCTCCGGCGGCCGGGTGCGGGTTGCGGAGAATGCGACACTGATGCCGCTGTCGCTGCTTTCGGAAAAGCCGATGGGGCTGGTGCTGTGATGGTAGCTGCGGAAAATAGGCTTTTCTGGAACGCGAAGACGGGCCACCTCCAAACAATCTCCCCCCTTGAGGGGGAGATGCCCCGACAGGGGCAGAGAGGGGTGAACCCTTTCAACACATTCGGAGCAAGCGGCTCATGCCGCTACCCCTCTCTGTCGCTTTCGCGACATCTCCCCCTCAAGGGGGGAGATTGGTGGGTGGGCCCGGCAGGCGCCGAAGAAACAATATCGGAATCCACCCCATGAGCGCCCTTCACCTCATCCGCCACGATGCCATTGCTGAACTCCGGCTCGACAATCCGGCAAAGCTCAACGCCTTCACGCCGGATATGCTGGCGGCGCTCGACGCGCATCTCGATGCCATCGACGCCGACCCCGAAATCCGCTTCGTGATCCTGACCGCCGAAGGTGACCGCGCATTTTGCGCCGGCGCCGATATCCAGGCCTGGGGTGATCTGCCGCCGGCCGAATTCGCCCGCCACTGGGTGCGCGACGGCCACCGCCGGTTCGACCGTCTGGCGCGGCTGTCGAAGCCGACGATTGCCGCGCTCTCCGGCCATACGCTGGGCGGCGGGCTGGAGCTTGCGGCAGCCTGCGATATCCGCGTGATGACGCCCAATGCCACGATCGCGATGCCCGAGCCGAAGATCGGCATGGTGCCGGGATGGTCGGGCACGCAGCGCGTGGCGCGGCTTCTGCCGGAGCCGGTGATCAAGGAGATGGCGCTGTTCGGCCGCAGGCTCGACGCGGAGCGCGCGGTTGCGCTCGGCTTTGCCGCCGAAATTGCCGAAGATGCGCGCGCCGCCGCCTTCGATATCGCCGATGGCGCGCTCGCCTCTTCGGCTTACGCGACCGAAATCGCCAAATACATGCTTCATGCCGGCTACGGTGAAGATACCGCCGCCATGATCGAAACGCTCGGCAGCGGCATGATCGCCGCCTCCGCCGACAAGGCCGAGGGCGTCGCCGCCTTCCGCGAAAAACGCAAACCCGCATTCAAGGGCAGATAGGCATGACCGATCTTACCATCATCCCCGCCGGCAGCCCGCTTCAGGAGCCCGTCTTTCAGGCAAGGCATCTGATCGATGGCAAGTGGCAGACTTCCGCCGATGGCGCGAGTTTCGAACGCCAGTCGCCGGCCCATTTGGTGACCGTCACCAATGCCGCAAAGGGCGGCGTGGCCGAGACCGAGGCCGCGATCGCCGCCGCCCGCGCGGCCTTCGACGATGGCCGCTGGTCGCGCCTTTCCGGCAAGGACCGCGCCACAATTCTCCTGAAGGTCGCCGACCTGATTGAGCGCGACCTCGACAAGATCGCGCTGCGCGACACGCTGGAAAGCGGCAAGCCGATCAGCCAGGCCTGCGACGAAATCGCGGGCGCGGCCGATCTCTGGCGCCATGCCGCGGCCCTTGCCCGCACGCTTTCCGGCGACAGCCACAACACGCTTGGCGACGACATGCTGGGCGTGGTGCTGAAGGAGCCGGTCGGCGTCGCCGCGCTGATCACGCCGTGGAATTTCCCCTTCCTGATCGTCTCGCAGAAACTGCCCTATGCGCTCGCCGCCGGCTGCACCGCCGTGATCAAGCCCTCCGAAATGACGCCATCTTCGACCGTGATCCTCGGCGAACTGCTGATCGAGGCCGGCATACCGAACGGCGTCGTCAACATCGTGCTTGGCTATGGCGATCCGGTCGGGACGACCATGTGCGAGAGCGAGCATGTCGACATGGTTTCGTTCACAGGCTCCACCGGCGTCGGCAAGGCGATCGTGCGCGCCAGCGCCGGAACCTTGAAAAAGGTCTCGCTCGAGCTCGGCGGCAAGAACCCGCAGGTCGTGTTTCCGGATTGCGATCTCGACGATGCCGCCGACGCGATCGTGTTCGGCGTCTACTTCAACGCCGGCGAATGCTGCAATTCAGGCTCGCGCATCATCGTCCATGAGGACGTCGCCGAGGCGTTGACGGAAAAGGTGGTGGCACTTTCGCGGAAGGTCGCGTTCGGCGATCCGCTCGATCCTAAGACTAAAGTAGGGGCTATCATTTCCGAGGCGCATTTTGCAAAGATCGATAGCTATGTGGAGGCCGCGCGCGAGGCCGGAGCGGAGATCCCGCTCGGCGGCGGAGCGCTTGAAATCCCGGGGTTGTCAGGCCGTTTCTATGGGCCTACAGTTGTAACAAATATCAGTTCAGGCATGGCAATCGCACGGGAGGAGGTCTTCGGACCGGTGCTGTCGGTCCTGACCTTTAAATCGATTGAGGAGGCAATCGCACTGGCCAATGACGCAAGCTACGGGCTGTCGGCAGGCGTCTGGAGCAGGGATGTTTCGACCTGCCTCGCCTTCGCCCGCCGCGTTCAGGCCGGCACTGTGTGGACCAATACCTGGATGGATGGATATTCCGAGCTGCCGTTTGGCGGCGTCAAGCAGTCCGGCCTCGGCCGCGAGCTGGGTCGCTACGGGCTTGAGGAATACCTGGAGGTGAAAACCGTGACGATGCGCATCGGTCGCTCGCGCGCGCCCTGGGTGGAGTGAACTGTTCCCTTCCAAGGGGAACATGAGGAGGAAATGCCTGCCGGGCCCCGTGGAGCAATGCTCCCCCGGCGGGACCAAAAACGCAGACAGGAGGACACTATGCGTTTGAATTTTGCGAAAAGTGCAGCCGTTATCGCGATCGTCGCGGCCTCGGCTTCGGCGGCGTCCGTGAAGGCAGAGGATGTGGAAGTCCTGCACTGGTGGACGTCCGGCGGCGAGGCCTCGGCGCTCAACGTGCTGAAGGAAAACCTGCAGGATCAGGGCATCGGCTGGCAGGATATGCCGGTTGCAGGCGGCGGCGGCGAACAGGCCATGACGGTGCTGCGTGCCCGCGTGACCGCCGGCAACCCGCCGGCCGCCGTGCAGATGCTCGGCTTCGACATCACCGACTGGGCCGAGGAAGGCGCGCTTGCCAACCTCAACGACATCGCGGCCGAGGAAAACTGGGACGAAGTAGTTCCGGAAGCGCTGCAGAAGTTCTCGAAATATGACGGCAACTGGGTCGCAGCGCCCGTGAACGTCCACTCCACCAACTGGGTCTGGGCCAACAAGTCGATCCTCGACGAACTCGGCATCGAACAGCCCCAGACCTGGGACGAGCTGGTTGCAGCGCTCGACAAGGTCAAGGAATCCGGCAAGGTGGCGATCGCCCATGGCGGCCAGCCCTGGCAGGATGCCACCATCTTCGACGCCGTGGTGATGGCGACCGGCGGACCGGAATTCTACCAGGCCTCGATGATCGACCTCGATCCCGAAGCCCTCGGCTCCGACACGATGAAGGAAGTGTTCGACCGCATGACCGTTCTGCGCGGCTATGTTGACGACAACTTCTCCGGTCGCGACTGGAACCTCGCTTCCGCCATGGTCATCAACGACGAGGCCGCCTTCCAGTTCATGGGCGACTGGGCCAAGGGCGAATTCCTGAAAGCCGGCCTGACGCCGGGCGAGGATTTCCTGTGCTTCCGCTTCCCCGGCACGCAGGATCAGGTCACCTTCAACTCCGACCAGTTCGCCTTCTTCAACCAGGGCGACGAGCCGACGGCTCAGCAGGTGGCGCTCGCCAAGGCGATCATGTCGCCGGAATTCCAGTCGGCCTTCAACGTCGTCAAGGGTTCGGTTCCGGCGCGCACGGATGTTTCCGACGCCGATTTCGACGCTTGCGGCAAGCAGGGCATGAAGGATCTGGCGGCGGCCTCGTCGTCGGGCAACCTTTTCGGCTCCATGGCCCACGGCCACGCCAACCCGGCTTCGGTCAAGAACGCGATGTACGACGTGATCACCGCCCAGTTCAACGGCGAGTATGATTCCGAAACGGCAACGGAAGAGCTGGTCACCGCGGTTCAGATCGCGCAGTAAAAGGCTCGTCCGGAGGCGCCCAAGCGCCCCCGGCATTCTGCTGAGCTAGCGGGTCCACCTGGGTACGATTCCTTTTTGCGGTGGAGTTAGTCCCGAGCAGAGCCGCTTGCGCCAACTATTCTCTCCCGCTTGCGGGAGAGATGCCCCGAAAGGGGCAGTGAGGGTGAAGCAGCATTTCAAAACGCGAGGGCGTTCAAGGGGATACTCTCCCCCCTCACTGTCGCTTCGCGACATCTCTCCCCTCCGGGGCGAGAAGACTTGGAGGCTTTGCGGCAACGAGCCGAGAATGCTTTCGCAGGAAGAGGCCCGCCAGCGCTTGCAGGGCTAACAACAACACATCGGCGAACCCATCAGGCTTCGCCAATCCGGAGGGTTTGAATGGCTTCGTCCGCGCAAAGAAGCGGGAGAGCGGGGGATTTTCTACGCGATGCCCTGCCGAAGATCGTGCTCAGTCCGTCGCTCGCGATGGTGCTGATCTTCGTCTACGGCTTCATCGCCTTCACCGTCTATCTCTCCTTTACCGACAGCCGCATCCTGCCGAGCTTCGATCTCGTCGGCTGGAAGAACTATATCAACCTGTTCCGGCTCCGGGCCTGGACCATCGCGATCAAGAACGTCGCGATCTTCGGCTCGCTCTACATCATCTTCTGCTGCGCGATCGGGCTGATGCTGGCGATCTTCCTCGACCAGAAGATCCGCGCCGAGGGCTTCATCCGCTCGATCTATCTCTATCCGATGGCGCTCTCCTTCATCGTCACCGGCACCGCCTGGAAATGGTTTCTCGATCCCGGCATCGGCCTTGAGGCCGTGATGCATTCCTGGGGCTGGACCAGCTTCCAGTTCAACTGGATCAAGTCCAACCAGATGGCGATCTACACCATCGTGATCGCCGCCGTATGGCAGACCTCCGGCTTCGTCATGGCGATGTTCCTCGCCGGCCTGCGCGGCATTGACGGCGAGGTGCTGAAGGCGGCCCAGATCGACGGCGCGTCGAACTTCTCGCTCTACCGCCGGATCGTGATCCCGCAGCTTCGGCCGGCCTTCATGTCGGCGATCGTGGTGCTCGCCCATATGGCGATCAAATCCTACGACCTCGTGATCGCGCTGACCGGCGGCGGACCGGGCCGCGCCACGGAGCTTCCCGCAACCTTCATGTATTCCTACACCTTCACCCGTAACCAGATGGGCATCGGTGCGGCATCCGCCGTGATCATGCTGATGTCGGTCGCTGCCATCATGGTGCCCTATCTCTGGTCGGAACTGAGGGAGAAGAAGCAATGAGCAGCAACGCTTCCACTCAAGTTGTCTCGACGGGCCGCACGGCACGGTTCTTCATCTACACCGTGCTCCTGATCTTCTGCCTCTATTACCTGCTGCCGCTTTACGTGATGGTGGTGAACTCGCTGAAGCCGCTGCGAGAAATCCAGGCCGGCGGGATGATGAACCTGCCGGAGGCGCTGACCTTCGAGCCTTGGAAAAGCGCATGGTCGACCGCCCAGATCGGCGTGCAGGCGACAGGCCTCAAGCCCTATTTCTGGAACTCGATCCAGATGGTGGTTCCCGCCGTGGCGATCTCCACCGTGCTCGGCGCGCTGAACGGCTATGTGCTGACCAAATGGCAGTTCCGCGGCCACAACATCATCTTCGGCCTGCTGCTGTTCGCCTGCTTCATCCCGTTCCAGATCGTGCTGATCCCGATGGCGCGCATTCTCGGCATTATCGGGCTTGCGGGCTCCGTGCCGGGGCTGATCTTCGTCCATCTGGTCTATGGCATCGGCTTTTCGACGCTCTATTTCCGCAACTATTACGCCCAGTTTCCAAGCGAGCTGGTGCGCGCGGCGATGATCGACGGCGCCGGCTTCTTCACCATTTTCCGCCGCATCCTGCTGCCCTCCTCCGGGCCGATCGCGGTGGTCTGCATCATCTGGCAGTTCACGAACATCTGGAACGACTTCCTGTTCGGCGCCTCGTTCTCCGATTTCAACAGCCAGCCGATGACGGTGGCGCTCAACAATCTCGTCCAGTCGTCGACCGGGGTGAAGGAATACAATGTCCACTTCGCCGGCGCGATCATGGCGGCGATGCCGACATTGCTCGTCTATATCGTCGCCGGACGCTATTTCGTACGCGGCCTGATGGCCGGCAGCGTTAAGGGTTAAGGCCAATGGGTTTTCTGAAAATTGACAAGGTCACCAAGAGCTTCGGTTCCCTGACCGTCCTGCACCAGACCGATATCGAAGTCGAGGAAGGCGAGTTTCTCGTGCTCGTTGGCCCGTCGGGCTGCGGCAAGTCCACGCTTTTGAACATGATCGCCGGCCTCGAACCGGTCTCCTCCGGCGACATCGTCATCAACGGCCGCTCGATGAACGGCGTGCGCCCGGCGGAACGCAACATCGCCATGGTGTTCCAGTCCTACGCGCTCTATCCGAACATGAATGTCGCCGAGAACATCTCCTTCGGCCTTGAAATGCATGGCGTGCCGAAGGAGAAACGCGAAAAGGCGATCGACAGCGTCGCCGATCTCCTGCAGATCAAGCACCTCCTGAAGCGCAAGCCCGGCCAGCTTTCCGGCGGCCAGCGCCAGCGCGTGGCGATGGGCCGGGCGCTGGTGCGCGACCCGGACGTGTTCCTGTTCGACGAGCCGCTGTCGAACCTCGACGCCAAGCTGCGCGTCGACATGCGCACCGAGATCAAGAAGCTGCACCAGAAGCTCGGCACCACCATCGTCTACGTCACCCATGACCAGATCGAGGCGCTGACGCTGTCGACCCGGATCGCGGTGATGTTCGGCGGCCATGTCCAGCAGCTCGGCACGCCGAAGGAAATCTACGACAACCCGGCCAACATGTTCGTGGCCGGCTTCATGGGCTCGCCTTCGATGAACCTGTTTCCGGCGAAGGTCACGGTCGAGGGCGGCAAAGCGGTGGCGAAGTTCCCGCTTGCCGATGGCAGCAACGCCGAACTGCCCTTCCCCGAAGGGTCGATGATCGATCACGGCGGACGCGACATCATTCTCGGCATCCGCCCGGAGGCGATCACCGACGAGCTGGGCGCCGACCGCTCCTCCGATGCCGTGCACATCATCAAGGCCAGGGTCGAGGTGACCGAGCCTGCGGGCTCCGATACATTCGCGGTCGCCGAAATGGGCGGCAAGGAGGTCACGGCCCGGTTCCGCGCCGATGTCGAGGTCAAGCCGGGCGACGTGTTCCCCTTTGCTGTCAATATGGACAAGGCCGTCGCCTTTGACCCGAAAACCGAAGAGCGGCTCCGATAGCAATGCGGGTTTCGCCTGATGTGGTCATCATCGGCTCCGGCATGGGCGGGGCGACGCTTGCCGCTAGCCTCGCCCCTACCGGGGCCGAAATCCTGATCCTGGAACGCGGGCAGCAGATCCCCGACGACGCGCCGGCGCGCGATCCGGACCGGATCTACAGGAACAGCGCCTTCCGCTCCGACGAGACCTGGCTGGATGCGGACGGCAACCCCTTCTCACCCGGCAACTATTACAATGTCGGCGGCAATACCAAGCTCTATGGCGCGGTGCTCTACCGCTACCGCCGGCAGGATTTCCAGGCGATGGAACACCTGGGCGGAGTCTCGCCGGCCTGGCCGTTCCCCTATGAGACGCTCGCGCCGTATTACGATGCCGCAGAAGCGCTCTATCAGGTGCGCGGCGATTTCACCGAGGACCCGACCGAGCCGCCCCATGCCGGGCCATACCCCTACCCCGCCGTGCCGGACGAGCCGGCGCTTGCCGCTGTCCGGCGGCGGCTGGCGAAGGCCGGGCTTCACCCGGCAGCGCTTCCGCTCGGCGTCGACCTCGACCTCTGGCTGTCACACGGCAATGACGGCTGGGACGGCTATCCCGATACCCGCTCGGGCAAGATGGACGCGGAAACCTGCGCGCTGGCCGCCGCATTGTCTCATAACAATGTACGCATGGAGACAGGTGCCCGCGTGACCCATCTGACGGCCGAGCCTGATGGCCGCCGGATCGCGAGTGTCACGTACGAGCAGGCCGGCCAGACCATCACGGTGACGCCGAAGATCGTGGCGCTTGCAGCCGGCGCGGTGCAGACCGCCGCGCTTCTTCTGAAGTCCGGGCTTGCCAATTCCTCCGGCAAGGTCGGCCGCAATTTCATGAACCACAACGCCACGGCGATGATCGCCTATGATCCGCGCTTCGAAAATGACGCGGTCTACCAGAAGACCTTCGCGATCAATGACTGGTATCTCGCCGACGGCGACAACGGTCCGCCGCTCGGCAACGTGCAATTGCTGGGCCGGGTGGTGCCGAAAATCCTGAAGGCGACCACGCCCTCCATGCCGATGGCGCTCGCAACGCACCTCTCCCGCCATTCGGTCGATTTCTACGCGATCTCCGAGGACCTGCCGAACCCGGAAAGCCGGGTGGTGCTGAACGGCAACGAAATCCAGCTCCTGTGGCGGCGCTCCAACATGGAGGCGCATAACCGGCTGGTGAAGCGGATGAAACAGGCGCTGCGACGCGCGGGTTTTCCCGTCGTGCTGTCGCGCCTTTTTGATGGCCGCGTGCCCTCGCACCAGTGCGGCACCGCGCGGCTCGGAGATGATCCGGCGACCGCCGTGCTCGATCCCGATTGCCGCAGTTTCGACCATGACAACCTTTATGTCACCGATGCCTCGGCGCTGCCGACGTCGGCCGCCGTCAATCCGTCGCTGACGGTCGCGGCCCTTGCGCTGAAGGCCGGCGACGCCATCAAAAGGGAGTTTGCACGATGAAAACCGCGCTGATCACCGGCGGCCAGCAGGGCATCGGCCTCGGCATCGCCAGGGCGCTTGCCGGCGCAGGCTATGCGATCGCGATCGCCGCCGAGGCCGACCCCGAAAGCCCGGCCGTTCGAGACGCGCTCGCGGCCCTTGGCCCCGAGGCCCGCTACTATCGCCACGACGTGCGCGATATCGCTGCGATCCCGACCCTTCTGGACCGGCTGGAGGATGATCTCGGCCCGCTCACCACCTTCATCTCCAATGCCGGCGTCGGCGCGCCGATCCGCGGCGACATGCTGGACCTGTCGCCGGAAAACTTCGATTTCGTGATGGATGTGAACCTGAAGGGCGCGTTCTTCCTGGCGCAGGAGGCCGCAAAGCGCATGCTCGGCCATGATCAGGGCTACCGCGCGATCATCTTCATCACCTCGGTCAGCGCCGAAATGGTCTCGGTGGAGCGCGCCGAGTACTGCATCTCCAAATCCGCCGCCGCCATGGCCGCCAAACTGTTCGCGGCCCGGCTGGCTCCGGAAAATATCGGCGTCTTCGACATCCGCCCTGGCATCATCGAAACCGGCATGACGGCGGGGGTGAAGGACAAGTACACCGCCCGCATCGAAACCGGCCTCGTGCCGGCCGCCCGCTGGGGCACGCCGGATGACGTCGCCGCCGCCGTGCTGCCGCTGGCGCGCGGCGATTTCGCCTTCGCCACCGGCTCGGTGATCACGGCCGATGGCGGACTTTCGATCTCACGGCTGTGATGCAAAACAAAAAAGCACGGAGAACCGGGCTTTTTGCGGCGTTTCTGGACATCCACGGACGTTCTGAAACATGAAATTGGTGCCCAGAAGAGGACTCGAACCTCCACACCCTTGCGAGTACCAGCACCTGAAGCTGGCGCGTCTACCAATTCCGCCATCTGGGCAATGACGGCTCGTTTAAGAGGCGTGGCGGCATTAGTCAACGGGTATTTGACGTTTTCGCGACAAAAAAGCTGTCCGCTTCGACCACGCCTGGCGCTCGCCGCCTCAGTCCTGCTTTCCGGCCTCGCCGGCGCGATCGACATGGCCGAGATCGCGCTCGGGATCGATGATGTCGCGCACCTTCTGCTTGAGTTCCTTGGGGCCGGGAAAGCCGCCGTCGCGCTTGCGTTCCCAGATCAGTTCGTCATCGACCCAGATTTCGAAAATGCCGCCGGTGCGCGGCTCGAGCGTGACCGCGCCGATTTCGAGCGAGAAGGTCGAGAGCAGTTCCTGCGCCATCCATGCCGAGCGCATCAGCCAGTTGCACATGCTGCAATAGACGATTCTGATTTTCGGTTTTTCCGCCATGTGACGCTCCCTTTCGCGAATGTCCTGATTAAAACAGGTGCGGGGAAATGGATAGCGCTTCGTCGCCCGCCAAGGCGTAAAACACAGGAAACCTCCGACGCCGAGGCAAGACAAGTTGCTCGCAGCCCGGCGCCATGCTTTTCTGCGCCGAGGCAAGATGGGGAAGCGGTGAATGTCCGACGCAGTTTTCGAGGGCGGCTGTTTTTGCGGCGCCATACGTTTCAAGATGAACAGGCGCCCGATGTTCATTCACGCCTGCCACTGCCGCGATTGCCAGCGCCAGACCGGCGGCCCGTTTGCCATAAACGGGCTGGTTGAAGGGGATGCGATCGAAATTGCAAGAGGCGCGCCGGTCGAACACCGCCTTCCCACCACCAGCGGACGAGCGCATGTCATTTCGTCCTGCGCCGATTGCGGGGCTCCGCTCTTAAGCGACTATGGCGGACGCGGCTGGCTGAAATTCGTGCGGATCATGGCCCTGGACGAGGCCGAGCACTTCGAGCCCGATGTCCACATCTACACGCGCTCGAAACTGCCCTGGCTGCCATTGCCGGCAGGGGCCCGGAAATTCGAGGCCTATTACGAGATGAGCGAGGAATGGCCCGAAGAAAGCCTCGCCCGCCGGGCCGACGCCGAGGCGCGGCACAAAAGCCGACAGTGAGCCTTCCATGCAACGGTGAAAAAGCGATGCAGCCGACATGGAACCAACCGGACCCTCCTGCGGTTGATTTTTGAAGCCAGATAAGCCTTTCTTGTGTTTGAACCGATTGCGAAAGAGCGCGCCCGTGAAAACGATCCCGATCCTGACCCTCGTCTGCTGCACAGTGCTTGCCGCCTCCTGCACCACCACGCCCCAGTCCGGCCGGCTGCCCACGACGCCGTCGGCACCCCAGGCGCCCGTTTCCGCCGTCGATGGCGAGTGGCGCGACAAGGACGGGATCATATCGCGCTTTGCCGGCGGCCGGTTCGAGACGCTTTCGGCCGACAGCAACACGACGCTTGCCATCGGCACCTATACCGAGACCGGCAATCTGATCGAAATCGAGCTGACCTCGGTGCTGCGCCGGACCCAGTCCAGGGTCAACTGCGCGCTGGTGGCCCCCTATCTGATGAACTGCACGCCGAGCCAGGGCGCGAAGTTCTCGATCTACAAGCCAAGCATGGCCCCTGTCGGCTTCACCCTGCCCGATCTGTCTCAGCAGGTGGCGAGCGCCGATGCTTCCCAGATGACCCCGGCCAACACCATGTCGCCGCCGACGACAATGCCCGCCGCCACGCCCTCGGTGAATTTCTCCGGCGCGCAGACCGGCGGAAGCTTCTGACAACGCGGTTTGGCGGCCCGCTTTTATGGCCTCTCCTGAAATCGGCACTTGACGCGACCGTTTAAAACGTCGTCACATCCGTGTGTGAAGTTAAGTGCCGGGCGGCAAGTGCCGCGATTTCATTCTTTTTCAGGAGTCTGCCATGCATTCCCTTTCGAAAGCCGCCCTCTTCGCGGCAACCGCGCTGACCCTTTCAGCCGGCAGCGCCCTTGCCGATTTCGACCTCGAAATCCTGCACAACAATGATTTCCATTCGCGCTTCGAGTCGATCAACGGCTATGATTCCGCCTGCTCGGCCGAGGACGAGACCGAGGGCAAGTGCTTCGGCGGCGCAGCGAGGCTGTTGACCGCGATCAATGAAACCCGCGACGCGCTTGAGGCCGAGGGCAAGAATGTCATCCTGCTCAACGCCGGCGACAATTTCCAGGGCTCGCTGTTCTACACCTTCTACAAGGGCGAGATGGAAGCCGAGTTCATGAACATGCTCGGCTATGACGCGATGACCGTCGGCAACCACGAATTCGACGACAGCGAGGACGGACTGAAGACCTTCCTCGACATCGTTGACTTCCCGGTTGTGACCGCCAATGTGAAGACCAATGCCGATTCCTCCGTCAACGACATGATCGAACCCTCGATCGTGCTCGATATCGACGGCGAGAAGGTTGGCATTATCGGCGCGGTCACCAATGACACGCCGGAAATCGCCAATCCCGGCAAGAACATCGACATCACCGTCGATGTCGATGCCATCAAGGAACAGGTTGCGGCGCTGACAGATCAGGGCGTCAACAAGATCATCGCGCTCACCCATGTCGGCTATCCCCGCGACCTCGCCGCGATCGCGGTCATTCCGGGCATCGACGTCGTCGTCGGCGGCCACTCGCACACGCTGCTCTCGAATACGGACGAGAAGGCCGAAGGGCCCTATCCAACCATGGTTGACAACCCGGACGGCTACAAGGTGCCGGTGGTGCAGGCCAACCAGTATGGCAAGTATCTCGGCGATCTCGATGTCGTTTTCAACGATGACGGCGTGGTGACCTCGGCCAAGGGCGACCCGATCCTGCTCGATGCCAGCGTGACGCCGGACGAGGGGGTTCTCACCTGGATTTCCGAAAAGGCGGTCCCGCTCGAGGAGCTGAAGAACGAGGAAGTCGGCGAGGCCAGCGCCGAGATTGTCGGCGATCGCAACGTCTGCCGCGCCGAGGAGTGCTCGATGGGCAATCTCGTGGCCGATGCCATGCTCGCGCGCGTCGCCGACCAGGGCATCACGCTTGCGATCCAGAACGGCGGCGGCGTGCGCGCCTCGATCGACGCGGGAACGGTGACCATGGGCGAGGTGCTGACCGTGCTGCCTTTCCAGAACACCATCGCCACATTCCAGCTCAAGGGTGCCGATGTGATTGCCGCACTCGAAAACGGTCTTTCGCAGATCGAGGAGGGCGCCGGCCGCTATCCGCAGGTCTCCGGCATGAAATACACCTATGATTCCAGCAAGGAACCGGGCAGCCGCGTGGTCTCGGTTGAAGTCGCCGACGGCAATGGCGGGTTCACGCCGATCGATGAGTCCGCCACCTACGGCATCGTCACCAACAACTATGTGCGTGGGGGCGGCGACGGCTACGACGTGTTCGACGAGAAAGCCATGAACGCCTATGATTTCGGCCCCAACCTGGAAGATGCCGTCGCGGAATATCTCGGCATGAACAGCCCCTACGAGCCCTATACCGACGGTCGTATCACCGACGTTGCGAAGTAATAGATTGCGTGTCGGGAGCCGCTAGGGCTTCAGCATCATTTTGCAGCTCCCGTCTTCCTTCGGGTCACCCTCGGGCTTGACCCGAGGGTCCAGGCAGCTTTCTCCGTGGTGCCTGGATGCTCGTGTCAAGCACGAGCATGACGCCTGACAGGCTGGTAGGCATTCGCCTGCAAGGCTCCCGGACTATTGTTCTCGGGCGTGCCTTGGGCCATCGATCAATCACTCTTAACATGTGCCAACAGGCCGCATCCGCTTGCCGCTGCGCGGCTCTCACCTCTTCAATGTCAGCAACAGACGGCAGAGCCACGATCCGCCTGCGACACCGTATAATCTGGCGAAGCCTTGTTTGCGTTGTTATATGACACCCGACAACGACAACAATGGAAAGACTGCCGATGTCAGAAATGCATGCCGCATGGCCGGACAAACACCCAAGCGTCGCCTTCGGCAAGGTCGGCGTACTGCTCGTCAATCTCGGCACGCCTGACGGCACCGACAAGGCCTCGATGCGGCGCTATCTGGAGGAGTTTCTGAAGGACAAGCGCGTGATCGAATGGCCGTGGGCGCTGTGGTATCCGATCCTCTACGGCATCGTTTTGAACCGCCGACCGGCCAAGGTCGGCGAGGCCTACAAGCTGATCTGGAACAACGAGCTGGATGAGAGCTATCTGCGAACCTACACCCGCAGCCAGGCTGAAAAGCTCGCTGCGCAATATACTGATACGCCGAACCTCGTGATCGACTGGGCGATGCGCTACGGCCAGCCTTCCATTCCCGCCCGCATCGAGGCGCTGAAGGCGGCGGGCTGCGAGCGCATCCTGATCTATCCGCTCTATCCGCAATATGCGGCGTCAACCACGGCGACCGTCAACGACAAGGCGTTTCAGGCGCTGCTCGACATGCGCTGGCAGCCGGCGCTGCGCACCGTTCCGCCCTATCACGACGATCCGGTCTATATCGACGCGCTGGCGAAATCGGTCGAAAATCACCTCGCCACGCTCGACTGGGAGCCGGAACTGATCATCACTTCGTTCCACGGCATTCCGCAGTCCTATTTCAAGAAGGGCGACCCCTATCACTGTCAGTGTCAGAAGACGGCGCGGCTGTTGCGCGAGCGTCTGGGTCTTTCGAAGGAGCGGCTGATGATCACCTTCCAGTCGCGCTTCGGGCCGGAGGAATGGCTGCAGCCCTATACCGACAAGACCGTCGAGGAACTGCCGAAAAAGGGCATCAAGCGGATCGCGGTGATGAACCCCGGCTTTGTCTCCGACTGTCTGGAAACGCTGGAGGAAATCGGCGAACAGGCGCGCGAGAGCTTCATGGAGCATGGCGGCGAGAAATTCACCCATATTCCCTGCCTGAATGATTCCGACGAGGGCATGCGGGTGATCGACCATGTGGTTGCCCGCGAGCTGTCCGGCTGGGTAGAGTAAATAACAGCCGGCAGAACCGGCCGAAGGAGGAAACGACATGGAAGCACTGACAGGATTTTCCATCACGATCATCATTCTGGCGGTGCTGATCCTCCTGACGCTGTTCGCCGGGATCAAGACCGTGCCGCAGGGCTATGGCTATACCGTGGAGCGCTTTGGCCGCTACACCCGCACGCTGACCCCTGGCCTCAACCTGATCATCCCGTTCATCGACCGGATCGGCAAACGCATCAGCATCATGGAACAAGTGCTGGATGTGCCCGAGCAGGAGGTGATCACCCGCGACAATGCCAGCGTCCAGGCCGATGCCGTCTGCTTCTACCAGATTCTCAATCCGGCCTCCGCCGCCTATCAGGTTGCCAATCTGCAGCTCGCAGTCCTCAATCTGACCATGACCAATATCCGCTCGGTGATGGGTTCGATGGATCTCGACGAACTGCTCTCCAACCGCGATTCCATCAATGAACGCCTGCTGCGGGTCGTTGACCTCGCGGTCGAACCGTGGGGCGTGAAGGTGACGCGCATCGAGATCAAGGATATCCGCCCGCCGGCCGATCTGGTCGAGGCCATGGGACGGCAGATGAAGGCCGAGCGCGAGAAGCGCGCGCAGATCCTTGACGCCGAGGGCCACCGCGCCGCCCAGATTCTGCGTGCGGAAGGCTCCAAGCAATCCGCGATTCTGGAGGCCGAGGGCGAGCGCGAAGCGGCCTATCGCGAGGCCGAGGCCCGCGAACGGCTGGCCGAGGCGGAGGCCAACGCCACCCGCTCCGTCTCCACCGCGATCGCCGAGGGCGATGTCGCGGCGATCAACTACTTTGTCGCGCAGAAATATACCGAGGCGATGGCCTCGATCGGCACCGCCAAGAATTCCAAGGTGGTGCTGATGCCGATGGAAGCGTCATCGCTGATCGGCTCGCTCGGCGGCATCGGCCAGATCGCCAGGGAAGTCTTCGGCTCCGATGGCGATGGGACGACGGCATCGCGGCCGACGCGCTCCACCCCGTCGGTCTCCGGGTCGCGCCCGAACGACGAAAGCTGACGGGGATGGAGCTGCTCGTCTTCTTCGCCGAGTCGGGGCCTTGGGGCTGGTTCATCGTCGGCCTGCTGTTGCTGTTGGCTGAATTGATCGTGCCGGGCGTGTTCCTGATGTGGGTCGGTATCGCGGCCCTGATCCTCGGCCTGTTGTCGCTGCCCTTTCAGGGTTTCGGCTTTTGGGTATGGCAGTTGCAGCTCGTGCTGTTTGCCGTGCTCGCCTTCGTCAGCATCATCGTCGGCCGGCGCATTCTTTCGCGCCGCGACACGACCTCCGACCAGCCGCTGCTGAACCAGCGCGCGGCAAGCCTGATCGGCCGCACAGCGATCGTCAGCGAGGCGATCGTCAACGGCCGCGGCCGCATCCGGCTCGACGACACGACATGGACGGCCGAGGGCCCGGACGCACCCATCGGCGCCACGGTGCGCATCACCGGCAATGATGGCGGCAAGCTGGTCGTGGAACCGGTGTAGAAGCCTTCGGAACGAAGCCTAAAAGTCAGAAAGCCGCGTCTTCACCGCATTCAGCGCGCCGACCATGTCGGCGAAGCTCTGGCGCAGGCGGTTTTCCATTTCCCGGCCGATATCGGGATATTCCTCGATCAGGCGCAAGAACTGCTCGCGGCGGATCAGCAGGAGTTCCGACGGCGCGCTGGCGCGGGCGGCGAAACGATGCGGCACGGGGCTGATGAGCGCTGCCTCCGCCAGCAGACTGCCCGGCCCGGCAATGCCGGCAGAGCGCCCGCCGGCCTGAAGATCGAGATGACCGCTTTCGAGCATATAGGCGCCGGCGCTGTCCTGATCCTCGTCAAACAGCAATTCGCCCTCGCCAAGCGAAAGCCGCGAAATGGTAAAGGCGATGAGACGCAACTGTTCCGCTGAAAAACCGGAGAAAAGCTCCACCCGGCGCAGCGTCGCGATGTCGTCAGTCAGTGCCAATCTTCATCCCCTCCCCTTAACCGGCAAAGCCGTATCAGGGCACCAGCTTGTAGCCGCCGTTTTCCGTCACGAGGATCCGCGCGTTCGACGGGTCCTCCTCGATCTTCTGGCGCAGGCGATAGACATGGGTTTCCAGCGTATGCGTCGTCACCCCGGAATTATAGCCCCAGACCTCTTCCAGCAGCATGTCGCGGGTTACCACCTTCTGGCCGGCGCGGTAAAGATAGCGGATGATCGAGGCTTCCTTTTCGGTGAGCCTGATCTTTTGGCCATCTGCGGTGTGAAACAGCTTCTGGCTCGGCTTGAACACATAGGGCCCGACATTGAAGGTCGCGTCCTCGCTCTGCTCGTGCTGGCGAAGCTGGGCGCGGATGCGGGCCAGAAGCACGGCGAAGCGGAACGGCTTGGTGACATAGTCGTTGGCGCCCGCCTCGAGCCCTAAAATGGTGTCGCTGTCGGTGTCGTGGCCGGTCAGCATGATGATCGGCGCCTTGTAGCCGTTCTTGCGCGCGATCTTCACCGCCTCGCGACCGTCCATATCGGGCAGGCCGACATCCATGATCAGAAGATCGATCTGTTCCTCGCGCAGCATCTTCAGCGATTTGGCCGCGCAATCGGCGGAGCGGAGGATGAATTCGTCGTAGAGCTCCAGCTGTTCCACCAGCGTCTCGCGCAAATCCGCATCGTCATCGACGAGAAGTATCGTCCGCTCTGTCATCCGCACCTGCCCTCTGCCTCGCATCCCCGAAGACCATTGCGATACGCCATGGCCCGGCGTATTGCTATGAAACTATATGATTTCACGCACAAAGCAAAAAAAAGTGAAGAAAACCAGCCGTTCCGCGACGAAAACGCCGGGCGTGATCGCGGTGCGCCGCGCGCCGGGCGCCGCCCACCGCGCCATCCTCGCCTTCGGCCCGCTCCGCTTTCAAGCAGCGATCGGCAGGAACGGCATGACGGCCCTGAAACGCGAGGGCGACGGCAGGACGCCGATCGCCGTCATGGCGCTGCTTTACGGCTATCGCGACCCAAGGCACCGGCAAGGCTGGCCGCATTCCGGATTGCGGATCATGGCCACCAAAGCCGATGACGGCTGGTGCGACGCGCCGGTCTCGCCGAATTACAACCGCCCCGTCCGCCTGCCCTTCGCCGCAAGCCATGAACGCCTGCGGCGCGACGACGGCATTTACGATCTCGTGATCGTGATGGACTGGAACATGCGCTCGCGCGCCCGCAATCGCGGTTCCGCCGTGTTCTTCCACCTCGCACGCCCGGATTTCGCGCCGACGGCCGGATGCGTGGCGATTGCGCCGGCGGCGATGCGTGTTTTGCTGCCCCATCTGAGGCCGGGCATGCGGCTGAAGGTTCTGGGCTGAGGCAGTTCAGATCCGCCCGGGCAACACCCGGTTCGGCGGGCGATGGCCGTCGAAGAAGGTGCGGATATTGATGATCACCTTGTCGCCCATATCGACCCGGCTTTCAAGCGTGGCCGAGCCCATATGCGGCAGCAGCACGGCCTTGCCTGTTCTGGCGAGTTCCAAGAGCCGCGGGTTGATCGCCGGCTCGTTCTCGAACACATCGAGGCCGGCGCCCGCGATCCGATCTTCTTCCAGGCAGCGGATCATCGCCGCCTCGTCGATCACGTCGCCGCGGGCGGTGTTGACGATGTAGGCCTCGGGTCTCAAGAGCGCCAGCCGGCGCGCCGAGATCAGGTGATAGGTCGCCGGCGTCGACGGGCAGTTGACGGACACGATATCGACCCGGGCGAGCATCTGGTCGAGGCTGTCCCAATAGGTCGCCTCCAGCTCCGCCTCGGTCTCCGGATTGACGCGGTTGCGGTTGTGGTAATTCACCGAAAGCCCGAACGCCTTGGCGCGTCGCGCCACCGCCGTGCCGATGCGCCCCATGCCGACAATGCCGAGCCGCTTGCCCCAGATGCGCCGCCCCAGCATCCATGTCGGGCTCCAGCCCTGCCAGGCGTCCGGTTCGCTGCCGGCCAGAAGCCTGGCGCCCTCGGCAAGCCGGCGCGGCACCGCCAGCACCAGCGCCATGGTCATGTCGGCGGTGTCCTCGGTCAGCACATTGGGCGTATTGGTGACGGTAATGCCCTTGCGCGCGGCGGCATCGACATCGACATTGTCGATGCCGTTGGAAAAGCTCGCGATCAGCTTCAGGTTCGGACCGGCCTTTTCGATCAGCGCGGCATCGATCGTGTCGGTCAGCGTCGGCACCAGCACGTCGGCGCGGGCCATGGCCTCGGCGAGTTTCTCGCGCGAAAACGGCCGGTCGTCATGGTTCAGCTCGACGCTGAACAATTCCCCCATGCGCGCCTCCACCGAAGCGGGCAGCTTGCGGGTGACGACGACGACGGGCTTTCTGGGGTTATTCATCGGTTAACAGCTCATTAATCATGTCGGGCGATAATGCACATAATGAGGGCGCTTTTCCACCTGAAGCGGTTCTTCCCGTGATGAAAACCGCTTCGGACACGCAAATCCCTCGTTGAAGGGGCAGGCGCGTGGCCGTAAACCCGCGCAAACAAACAACCAAGGCCGGGAAAACGGCATTCGAAGAGGTCATATGCGTCGTCTGGCAAGATTGCTGATCTGCACATTGCTTGTCTTCGCCATGCTGGAGCCGGCGATGGCGCAAACCGAGCGCAAGGGCGCCTCGGGCGGGCCGCTGCCGCGTTTTGCCATGATCAAGCCGGATCGCGCCCGCATGCGCGTCGGCCCCGGCTTCAACTACGCCACCAAGTGGATCTACAAGCGCCCCGGCCTTCCCGTCGAAATCACCGAGGAATACAGCGTCTGGCGGCAGGTGCGCGATGCCGACGGCACCGAGGGCTGGATGCATGTCTCGGTGCTCTCCTCCCAGCGCAACGCCATGATTGCCCCCTGGCTGCGCGACGGCAATGCGGACAGCGAGAATTTTCTGGCGCTGAAGGCCGGCAAGGATGATTCGGCCCGCGATGTCGCGAGCCTGGAGCCCGGCGTGATCGTCCATCTCGAGGAATGCGATGGCACCTGGTGCGAGCTCTCGGTCAAGGGCGTCAACGGCTATATGCGCCAGAAGGATATCTGGGGCGTCTATCCGAACGAAGTGTTCAACTGACGCCGCGCAGGGCCGGCCGGCCCGCTCAGGCCTCCGGCTTGACCGCCAGCACCATGTAGTTGACGTCGGTATCCTTCGAGCGGTTCCAGCTATCCGTCAGCGGGCTGTAGAACACGCCCTGGCGCTCCACGGGCGTCATGCCGGACGACTTCAGCGGCGTCTCGATTTCATCCGGCCGCACCAGCTTTTCATACTGGTGGGTGCCGGGCGGCAGCCAGCGCAGCACTCGTTCGGCGGCGAAGATCGCCAGCGTGCCTGCCTTCAGCGTGCGGTTGATGGTGGCGACGAACATCATGCCGCCGGGCTTCACCAGCGAGGCGCAGGTCGTCAGGAAGAAATCGACATCGGCGACATGCTCGACCACTTCCATATTGAGCACGATATCGAAGCTTTCGCCGTCTTCGGCAAGCTTTTCCGCCGTGACGGCGCGGTAATCCACCGGCACGCCGCTTTCGGCGGCATGGGTCTTGGCGATACCGATATTCTTTTCCGCTGGGTCGATGCCGACGACGCTTGCGCCCATGCGCGCCATCGGCTCCGACAGCAGCCCGCCGCCGCAGCCGACATCGAGCACGCGCAGCCCTTCCAGCGGGCGGGCCAGCTTCTCGTCGCGGCCGAAATGGGCGCAGGCCTTTTCGCGGATATAGCTGATGCGCACCGGGTTGAACTTGTGCAGCGGCTTGAATTTGCCGCGCGGGTCCCACCACTCGGCGGCCATCTTCGAGAACCACTCGACCTGTGCGTCATCGATCGTCGTCTTGCCGGCAGCCTCGGTCATCGGTCTCTCCAGGGTTGTTTCCCAAGGTTATAGGTGCGCCACGGCGATGCGGCAAGACGCGGGCGGAAGACAGATGCGCGCACCTGCCTCCCGCACGGGGCTGACTGCGCCCGCCTACGCCCGGATCACGCCGCCGGTGGATTTGCCGACATTGGCGACGATCTTCTTCGTAAGCGCCTCGAAATCCTCATCCGTCAGCGTGCGCTCGGCCGGCTGGATCGCGACTTCGATGGCGACCGACTTCTTGCCCTCGCCAAGCGACGCGCCCTCGAAGATGTCGAAAACGGTAACGCCGGTGATCAGCTTGCGGTCGGCGCCGGCCGCCGCGCGCTCGATGGCGCCTGCTTCCACAGTGCGGTCGACCACGAAGGCGAAGTCGCGGGTCACCGTCTGGAACGGCGACAGCGTCAGCGCCGGCTTGGTGCGGGTCGCCTTCTTCTTCGGCTCCGGCATGGCATCGATGAATATCTCGAAGCCGGCCAGCCTGCCGGAAACGTCCAGCGCTTCCAGCGCCTTCGGATGAAACTCGCCGAAATGGCCGAGCACGATCTTGGGGCCCATCTTAATGGTGCCAGAACGGCCGGGGTGATACCAGTCCAGCCCGCCGGCGACGATCTGGACATTGCCCATCGGCACGCCGCAGGCCTCGATCACGGCCAGCGCATCGGCCTTGGCGTCGAACACGCCGACGGCGCGACCCGCGCCGGTCTCATTGTTCGACCACATCCGGCCGGAGCCCGACAGCGTTGCCGTGCCGCGGCGGATGCCGCCGGCCACCCGGCGCTGGCCTTCCGGCCTGTCATTCTCATAGGTTGCGGCAACCTCGAACAGGGCGACGTCGCCATGGCCGATCGCGGCATTGCGCCGGGCGGCCGAAAGCAGGCCTGGCAGCAGCGAAGGCCGCATGTCCGACATATCGGCGGCGATCGGGTTCGACAGCTTCAGCGCCGGCGCGCCACCGCCGAATAGCCTCGCCTGATCCTCCGGAATGAACGACCAGGTGACCGCCTCCAGCATGCCGCGCGCGGCAAGCTCGCGCCGGGCCGCGCGCGAGCGGATCTGCAGCGTGGTCAGGATCTTCTCGTTGACAGCGTCGGCCGCCGGCAGCGGTTCGGGCCTGATCTTGTCGACGCCATGGATGCGCATGACCTCTTCCACCAGATCGGCCTTGCCCTCCACATCCGGCCGCCAGGAGGGCACGGAAACGGAAGCCGTGTCGCCATCGCCTTCGACGCCGAAACCAAGGCGGGTAAGGATATCGCGGCTTTCATCGGCCGACACATCGAGGCCGGTCAGGCGCTTGACTTCGGAGAACGGGTAATCGATCACTTTGGCCTGATGGCCGTGATAACCCTCGACCTTCTTCTCCGCGGCCGTGCCGCCGCAGAGTTCCAGCACCAGTTCGGTGGTGCGCTCCAGGCCGGGAACCATATATTCCGGATCGACGCCGCGCTCGAAGCGATAGCGGGCATCGGTGATGATGCCGAGGTCGCGGCCCGAACGGGCGATGTTCATCGGGTCCCACAGTGCGGATTCGATCAGCACGTCGGTGGTGCTTTCGTCGCAGCCGGAATGCTCGCCGCCCATGATGCCGCCGATCGATTCGACGCCGTTGTCGTCGGCGATGACGACATTGTCATGATTCAATTCATACTCGCGCTCATCGAGCGCCAGCAGCGTTTCGCCTTCCTTCGCCCGGCGCACCACGAGCCCGCCCTTGACCTTGGCGGCGTCGAAGACATGCATCGGCCGGCCCTGGTCGAAGGTCATGTAATTGGTGATGTCGACCAGCGCGTTTATGGGGCGAAGACCGATCGCGATCAGGCGCTGCTGCATCCATTTCGGGCTCGGCCCGTTCTTCACGCCGCGCACCAGCCGCAGCGCGAAGCCGGGGCAGAGATGCTTGTCTTCGGCGGCGAAATCGAGCGTGAGGCCGACCGACGTTTCGCCTTCGGTTTTGAAGGAAGGCGCTGACCGCGTCTTCAACGTGCCAAGGCCGGAGGCGGCAAGATCACGGGCGATGCCATAGATGCTGGTGCAATCCGGCCGGTTCGGCGTCAGATTGATCTCGATGACCGGATCGTCGAGCCCGGCATATTCGGCGAAGCTTGCGCCAAGGGGCGCATCTTCCGGCAGGTCGATGATGCCATCGTGATTGTCCGACATGTCGAGCTCTTTTTCCGAGCACATCATGCCCTGGCTCTCGACGCCGCGGATTTTGCCGACCGACAGCGTGACATCGATGCCCGGCACATAGGTCCCCGGCAGCGCCAGGGCTCCGACGAGCCCGGTGCGCGCATTCGGCGCGCCGCAGACGATCTGCAGCGGCTTGCCGCCATTGATCGCCGGCCCGGCATCGACGGTCAGCACCCGCAGCCTGTCGGCATCGGGATGCTGCTTCGCCTCGGTGACGCGGGCAATGGTGAACGGTCTGTAGGCCGCCTTGTCATCGACCTCCTCGACCTCAAGCCCGATCGTCGTCAGCCGCTCGCAGATTTCCTCAAGCGAGGCCTCGGTCTCCAGATGGTCCTTCAACCAGGACAGTGTGAATTTCATGATTTACGTTCCTTGAAGAGGAGGCATGTCGCCAAAATAAGGCGACTTTCTTGATCCAATTCCCTAAGGCTGCCGACTACAAAGCGGGCTTTGCCAATAATTTCGCGAGCTTCATTTATCGGGAACAGTGAATTATCTGGTGGCAGATAGTCTGCTCTGTGTCGTTCGTCCTGAAGTTGTCGAACAAGCGCTCCGATTTCCTTAAACCGAGCGTGATCCTTCAAAGGCGCCTGAGAGAACGCATTTTTCATAGGGCCGTGATCGAGTGCACGATACACCCGTAACTTGCTGTCCTCGTCGGCAGTTCGCTGCAAAAGCGCACCGGTGCACATAGCAGCCAGTGCGTGAAACACAGCATAGTACGCGCTGCTCACTGCACGCCTGCGGTAAGCCGCGCTTTTCGGCTTTGACCTCAGAAGTTCTTCGGCGGAGAAAAGGAACCTCTCAACCATTGTGGGGCCAGACTTAACCATGATTCAATCAGAATCCTCGATATCTTGGCCAGCTTCAATGCCCTCTTCGTCTGCAGGGCCGGGAGCACTCAAGAAAACAAGACGTTCATCGTTATCCTGCCGCAAGAGATCATGCACTTTCTTCAAAGTGCCGTTGAGTTTCTCAACAGGCACCGCCGTCTCCACGTGAACCATTATCCGAATAATCGGTTCGCCATCGAAGGTTTCATCTTCCCGGATTGTCTCTCCTTTATACCCATAGGCGCTCAAATCACTTTGCAGAAGAGGTGCTGCGATGGCAGCTATCTTCTCCACCGACAGGTTCGTGTTCCGCAAGCTCACCATCATACTATCTCCCTCAAGCCACTTCCCTCGGCTCAACCGCGTTAGGATACTTCCACCCACTCAGCATCCCGCGAACGGACAGGTCTTCATCCACATCAGGCCAATGAACGCCATCAAGCATCAGCTCGACATTGTTCCGCTCGGCCGGGCTTGCCGCCAGGAGCCGGGGATACCACCAGAGCGGCGTCACCACTTCGCGGTCATCAGCGAGGCGCACATGTACATGCGCCGGATCGCACCATGCTGCGACCGGTCGCTCATGTTCAGGATATGGATCCGAAGAAGTCATCCCATGCCTCCAAAAACTCGACCTTGTGTTCTTCAACCACCGACAGAATACGCTTCACATCGACGGTATTGAAGCCTTTGCATTCCGCCATCTCGCCGGAGTGCAGCCAGACCTTGGCCTTGCCGCCCTGACCGGACGCATGAATGTGGGGCGGCTCGCCCATGTCCGAACCGTAGAAGTGGAAACGTATGCCGTATTTTCGAAGAACCGTGGGCATCGCATTCCTACGCCACCCCTTCCGGTTCCTTGGCTCCCGGCATTTTCTGCCCAAGAAACATACTCTTCACCGAAATCCCCTCGTCGGCCCGCGTCCACCAGATACCCTCATACATGAGCTCGATATCGTTCAGTCCATCCGCATCAAGTCCGTTCAGAAACGGATACCACCAGAGCGGGGCGGATATGGTGCGGCCGTCGGCGAGGGTCACATGGACCTCACCATTCGTGCACCATGCTTTCACCGGACGCATTGCCTCGGTCTCAAATTCCAAAGAAGTCATTCCACACTCCGATCCACTCGTTTCGGTGTTCGGCGATGACCGCCCGTAGCCTTTCGATCTCGCGTTCATTGTACCCAATGTTGCGGGCGACGGCCATTGTCTCCAACCAGACCTTAAGGGACTTTCCATCCTTCACGACATGAACATGCGCCGGCTCGCCCTGATCGAGGGCGTAAAACCGAAACTTGTAGCCATGCCAGATCAGCAGTGTCGGCATTCCTTCCTCACGACTCCGCCCCGCGCCTGTATTCACCCAGCGTCTCCACCAGCCGGAACCGCTCGCAGATCAGCTCCATGTCCGGCTCGAAGCCGCCATTGCGGGCGAAATAGGCTTCGTGGCCTTCGCGCCAGTATTCGAGCGACAGGTCGCCCTCGCCTTCGTCCCGCGCGAATTCCTCGTCGACCTCGTCGAACCGGCGAACCGTCACTTCGGTCGTCTCGATGACGGCAGCGGGCTTGCCGGCGCCGTCGAGCACCACGTCGCGGCGGCCGATCTCCGGCATCGGCTCCTGCGCGTCCTTCACATCTCTGAGCGCGGTGCAGGTCGCCGTCTTTTTGCCCTCAAGCACCAGCGCCAGAAGCTCGTCCTTCAGCGCCGGCGTATCGCCGAAGGCAAACTGCACGGAATCCCTGTAGCGTTCCGGAAGCGCCGTCATGACGACAGCCCGCCGAACAACGTCGGGATGTCGAGCGGGCGGAAGCCGTAATGGCTGGTCCAGCGTTCATCGGCGGCGAAGAAGTCGCGGAGATCCGGCATACCGTATTTCAGCATGGCGATGCGGTCGAGGCCCATGCCCCAGGCAAAGCCCTGATAGACATCCGGATCGAGGCCGCAATGACGCAGCACGTTCGGGTGCACCATGCCGCAGCCGAGAATTTCCATCCAGTCGGTGCCGGTTCCGAACTTCACCTGGTCGCCGGAGCGGTCGCACTGGATGTCGACCTCGAAAGACGGCTCGGTGAACGGGAAGAAGGACGGTCGGAAGCGCATGGTTACGCTGTCGACCTCGAAGAAGGCTTTGCAGAATTCCTCCAGCGTCCAGCGCAGATGGCCGACATGGGTGGTCTTGTCGATGACGAGACCCTCGAGCTGATGGAACATCGGCGAGTGGGTGGCGTCACTGTCCTGACGGTAGGTCTTGCCGGGCGCGACGATGCGGATCGGCGGCTCCTGGCTTTCCATCGAGCGGATCTGTACCGGCGAGGTGTGGGTTCTCAAGACCTTGCGCTCGCCGTTCTCATCCGGATTGAAGAAGAAGGTGTCGTGCATCTCGCGGGCGGGATGGCCTTCCGGGAAATTCAGCGCGGTGAAATTGTAATAATCGGTCTCGATCTCCGGACCCTCGGCTATCGAAAAGCCCATATCGCCGAAGATGGCGGTGATTTCATCGATCACCTGGCTGACGGGATGAATGCGGCCGGACAAAGACGGAGAGGGGCGCACCGGCAGGGACACGTCCACCGTTTCGGCGGCAAGCCGGGCGGCGATCGCGGCATCCTTCAGTTCGGCCTTGCGGGCGGAAATCGCATCGGAGACCTCGGTCTTCAACGCGTTGATGGCAGCACCCCGGGTCTTGCGCTCCTCCGGGTCCATTTTGCCGAGCGTCTTCAAAAGCTCCGACACCGAGCCCTTCTTGCCGATGGCGTTGACGCGCACCGTCTCGATCGCCGCCTCGTCAGAGGCCGCCGCGATCTCGTCCATCAGCTTCGTCTTCAGATCATCAAGATCGGACATGTTCTCGTCTTCCTGCTGCCGCCTGGACCGATAACGGTCCGTAATTGTGATCGTCTGAATGCGAAAAACCCGCACTGGTCCTGCCAGCGCGGGTTTCCCAAATTGGTATGTATAAAGGCTTGGGAAGCGCTGGCTTAAGCTACAGCGCTTTCAAACTCGTTGGCGGTACCTTCCTTCTTGAGGTACTCCAGGCCCTTCTTCGCAGCGGCAACCAGGGCTGCGAACGCTTCCGGCTCATGGATCGCCATGTCGGAAAGAACCTTGCGATCGACTTCGATGCCGGCCTTGTTCAGACCGTCGATGAAGCGGCCATAGGTCAGGCCATGTTCACGCACGGCGGCGTTGATGCGCTGGACCCACAGAGCGCGGAAATTGCGCTTGTTTACCTTGCGGTCGCGATAGGCGTACTGCTTGGACTTGTCGACAGCGGCCTTGGCCGTGCGGATGGTGTTCTTGCGGCGGCCATAGAAGCCCTTGGCTTGCTTGATGACCTTCTTGTGCTTGGCGTGGGCGGTAACGCCACGTTTTACGCGAGCCATATCATGATCTCCTTAAATCTATCTCGGTTAGCGGGCGTTACTTGCTGTAAGGCATGAACTGCTTGACGATCTTGGCATCCGGCTCCGCCAGAACCATCGTGCCGCGCGCATCGCGGATAAACTTGTTGGAACGCTTGATCATTCCATGGCGCTTGCCGGCGGCTGCCGACTTCACCTTGCCGGTCGCGGTAACCTTGAACCGCTTCTTGACCGACGATTTCGTCTTCATCTTGGGCATTTTGCTACTCCGTTTTATTGATTGCGCCGGGAGACGAACCCCGGCTTCGCATTTGGAGCGGACACGGCATGCCCTGCCGGCCCGCTCGGACGGCGCGTGTATACGCGCTTTGCCCTTATTGTGCAACCTCTCCGTCGCGACAAAAAGACAGCGACCGTCGCGGGCGGTTTTCCCGGACGGCCTGTCATCATTCGTCGACAGCGAGAAGCTTATTTCGGCGCAAGCACCATCAGCATCTGACGGCCCTCAAGCTTCGGCTCGGCTTCCACCTTGGCGATTTCGGCGGTGTCTTCCTTGACCTGGGACAGAAGCTTCATGCCCAGTTCCTGGTGCGCCATCTCGCGCCCGCGGAAACGGAGCGTGACCTTCACCTTGTCGCCTTCCTCGAAGAACTTGTTCATCGCCTTCATCTTCACCTGATAGTCATGGGTGTCGATGTTGGGACGCATCTTGATTTCTTTGACTTCGACGATCTTTTGCTTCTTGCGTGCCTCGGCGGCGCGCTTCTGGTTGGCATATTTCAGCTTGCCCAGATCGAGAATCTTGCAAACGGGCGGCGTCGAGTTGGGGGCGATCTCGACGAGATCAAGCCCGGCTTCCTCAGCCATTCTCAACGCATCTTCAGTCAGTACGACGCCCTTGTTCTCCCCGTCCTCGTCAATCAACTGGACTTCGCGGATGCGGATGTCACGGTTGGCGCGGGGACCTTCCTTGGTCGGGGGAGCGGCTCTGTGGGGTCTGCGAATGGTCGTTGTCTCCTCAAATTGTTGAAATTCGACGACTTGTTGAAATTCGGCTGCGTAAGCGCCAACTGCACAAAAACTTGCACGTGTTGGACACAAATGGTTGTTACAGCCGATGTGTCAATAACACAGCGGAAAAAGAAAATCACCTGCCGATCGCCAAAAGCGCGGGTTTGCAGGCGTTTTGAGGGTCGCGGCGGCGCCCGGGACGAGGATGGAGAGCACGATGAACGACGAGAGCCAGCTGACCTACACCGAAATCGATCACGGCGACGGGCCGCTCAAGATCGCCATGCGCCTTCGCAAGGGGCGGGGCGATGCGCCCACCCTCGTCTGGTTTTCAGGCTACGGCTCCGACATGCTGGGCTCCAAGGCGGAGGCGCTCGACGCCTATGCCGGCGAGAACGGGCTTTCCATGCTGCGCTTCGACTATACCGGCCACGGCGAGAGCGAGGGCGCCTTCAAGGACGGCACGATTTCCCGCTGGCTCGCCGATGCGCTCGCTGCAATCGAACATGCCGCTCCCGAACGGGTCATCATCATCGGCTCGTCCATGGGCGGCTGGCTGGCGCTTCGCGCGGTGCAGGAGCTGAAGGGCAAGGAAGGCGCACCCGCGATCGATGGGCTTCTGCTGCTCGCGCCCGCGCCCGACTTCACCAGCGAACTGATCGAGCCGGATCTGACGGACGCCCAGTGCAAGGCGCTGGCCGAGAACGGCTATTTCGAGGAACAGTCGATCTACGGGCCGGAACCGACCATCTATACCGCGGCGCTGCTCGATGACGGGAGGCGCAACATGGTGCTGACCGGCATTATCGAAACCGGCTGCCCGGTGCACATCATCCAGGGCAAGCAGGACCCGGACGTGCCCTACAAGCACGCGCTGAAGCTGATGTCGCATCTGCCGGCAGATGATGTGGTGCTGACGCTGGTGCAGGATGGTGACCACCGCCTTTCGCGGCCCGAGGACATTGCCCGCATGCTGACCGCGCTTTCCGGCCTTCTGGAGACGGCGGCCGAACACCGCGCCGGTTAACCATTTCTTAAGATCTCGGTCCGCCGACCCCTCACGCTGATTGACTCCCCGCCCTATTTCTCCTTAACTCTTTGTTAAGAATTCAAGGGCGGATGGGTATAGCGTGCCTCGTTTGGATAGACTGATCATCTCGGCTTTCTGCGCCATTATGGGCCTCGGCTTTTCGACGCCCGCGCTTGCCGCATCGGCCATGCCGGTGGGCGGGGTCACGTCCCAGCCGATCGGCCATTTCGAGTTCTGCGAGCAGCACCGCCGCGATTGCGCCCCCCACGCCGCCAGCACGATTGCAGCACGGCTGACGAATTTCGGCTGGAAGACGGTGGTTTCGATCAACAGCGCGGTCAATGCCGAAATCGAGCCGATGACCGATGAAGAGCTTTACGGCCGCGAGGAAGTCTGGGCCTATCCCGTGAGCGGCGCCGGTGACTGCGAGGATTTCGTGCTGGAGAAGCGTCGCCGCCTGATGAAGGCCGGCATCTCCGCCTCCGATCTGCTGATCACCGTGGTGCGCAAGCCTAACGGCGAAGGCCATGCGGTGCTGACGCTGCGCACCAATGACGGCGACTTCATCCTCGACAATCTGAATGACGATGTGCTCGCCTGGTCGGATACGCCCTATACCTTCCTCAAGCGTCAGGCCTCCTTCGACAGCGGCCGCTGGGTCAAGGTCGAAACCGGAACCGATCTGCCGGTCGCCTCGTTGCGTTGACATCAACCTCGGGCGATGCGCCCGGGGCCCGAGACAGGCGTGACCCATGAAGATTGACACTTCCGCCCCGATCGTTGTTCTGACCGGCGCCGGCATATCGGCGGAGTCCGGCCTTGCCACATTCCGCGATCAGGGCGGGCTCTGGGAAGGGCACAGCATCGAGGATGTCGCGACCCCTGAGGGATTTCACAGAAATCCCGATCTGGTTTATGATTTCTACAATATGCGCCGCCGCGAGGCCGCGAAGGCTTCGCCCAATGCCGCCCACAATGCGCTTGCCGCGCTGGAAAACGCCTGGGACGGCGATTTCCTGCTGATCACCCAGAATGTTGACGACCTGCATGAACGGGCAGGCTCGAAGCGGATGCTGCACATGCATGGCCGGCTCGATTCCGCGCTCTGCTATGAATGCGGGAGCCACCAGCACTGGGAAGGCGATCTCGACCGGGACTGTTTCTGTTCCAGCTGCAGCCGCCCGTCGCTGCGCCCCGATATCGTCTGGTTCGGCGAAATGCCCTACGATATGGACGCGATCGAGGTCGCGCTGGAAAATGCAGCGCTGTTCGTGGCGATCGGCACTTCGGGCACGGTCTACCCCGCCGCCGGTTTCGTGGCGGCCGCCGCCTCCGCCGGCGCGCATACGGTCGAGATCAATCTCGAAGCGACCGGCAACAGCCTGTTCGGCGAATGCCGGACCGGTTCGGCCTCGACCGCCGTTCCCGATTTCGTTGCGGGGCTCCTTGGCAAGAAAACCTGATTCCCCATTTGACCTTCGGCGATTTTCGATTTAGAATTATTCTAAACTAAAACCGGAATCAGTCCCATGGTCCTGCCCTTTTTTGGTCGCGCCAAGCGCGACTTCTCGTCCCTGAGCGAAGCCGAAATGCTGGCGCTTGCGATCTCCTCCGAGGAGGACGATGCGCGTATCTACAAGGCCTATGCCGCCCATCTGCGCGGCGAATTTCCCGACAGCGCCCGGATTTTCGACGATATGGCCGAGGTCGAGGACAGCCACCGGCGCATGCTGATCGACATGTTCAAGCGCCGCTTCGGCGATGACATTCCCCTGGTCCGGCGCGAGCATGTGCGCGGCTTCCTCGAACGCCGGCCCGACTGGCTGATGAAGACGCTGTCGCTGGAGAAGATCCGCCGTCAGGCGGTGCTGATGGAGGAGCAGGCCCAGCGCTTTTACCGCGCCGCCATGAACGAGGTTTCGGATGCCGACACCCGCAAGCTCTTGGGCGATCTCGCCATCGCCGAGGAGGCGCATGAGGAGCTCGCCGAGACGCTGACCGAAAAACACGCGCCGGAAGACGTGCGCGATGAGGAGGCCGCCAAGGAGCACCGCCAGTTCCTGCTGACCTGGGTGCAGCCGGGCCTTGCCGGGCTGATGGACGGTTCGGTCTCGACGCTGGCGCCGATCTTCGCCGCCGCCTTTGCCACACAGGATACCTGGCAGACCTTCCTGATCGGCCTGTCGGCCGCCGTCGGCGCCGGCATTTCCATGGGCTTCACCGAGGCCGCCCATGACGACGGCAAGCTTTCCGGCCGCGGCTCGCCGATCAAGCGCGGCATCGCCTCCGGCGTGATGACCATGCTCGGCGGGCTCGGCCACGCGCTGCCCTATCTGATCCCCGAATTCTGGACCGCGACGATCATCGCCATCGTGATCGTGTTCTTCGAACTCTGGGCGATCGCCTTCATTCAGAACAAATATATGGAAACCCCGTTCATGCGCGCCGCCTTCCAGGTCGTGCTCGGCGGCGGGCTGGTGCTGGCCGCCGGCATGATCATCGGCAGCGGCTGAGCCGGGAGGGGCCGCTGCCCCTCCAATACGGCCGCCGAAGGCGCTTGAACCTGTTGCCAGACTCACATGCCCGCCATGTCAAAACGGCCTTGCAGCGCAAGTAAGCTTGGCGCGGGCCAGTTGTGTGCTATTTGATATTGTAACGGTGAGCCATAAACTGAGAAGGCAGCATGGATGAGACCAGCCTGAGCGAAAATCGCGGCCCGACATCGGCGACAGGCATTTTCCGAAAGCTGGCGACGCCGGTCTTCGCCCTCATTCTGCTGTTGACGACCCTTGCCGCCGGCGCGCTTGCGGCCGAGCCGCTCGACCTCACCGATGAGGAACGGGCCTATATAGCCAAAAACCCGGTGGCGAGCATCGGGCTCGTGGCCGACAACGAGCCCTATTCCTTCTACCTCAACGGCAAGATCATGGGCTGGTCGGTGGACGTGCTGGACGCGATCTCCGCAATGACCGGACTTGATTTCGCGGTCCGGCTAGGCTCTTGGCCGGAAATCTACGGCCAGTTCCGGCGCGGCGGGCTGGACGTGATCGCGGACATCTCGCTCACCGAGGAGCGCGAGCCCTTTATCGCCTTTACCGAGCCCTACCACCTGCGCCGCACGATCCTGTTTGAAAACATCGACCGTCCGCTTGGCGACCTCGCCGACCTCGATGCGCTGAAACAGCGCCAGATCGGCGTGATCCGCGACATTTATTACGCCAGCGCCCTGGAAAAGGCCGGGTTCCAGCTTCAGGAATACGCCACCTATCGCGATCTGATGGCGGCGGTCGCCTTCGGCTGGGTCGACGGCGCGCTCGCGGCCGAACTGACCGGCAATTTCTTCATTCGCGAGAACGGGTTCACCAATGTGGTCGCCGCCGGCGCGCTGCCGCTGACAGCGGTGTCACTGGAGGATTTCCGCCTCGGCGTCCTCGAACAGTCCGGCGATGCCGCGGTGCTGTCGTCGATCCTGCAAAAGGCCGTCCTTGCGCTACCCGCCGAAACGCTGGACGAAATCACCGGGCGCTGGCTGACCTACCGCACCGGACGCGCGACGAATGCCGGCCTGCTCAGGCTGCTGCCGGAGGAGCAGGTCTTCATCGAGGAGGCGCCGCCGCTGTCGATCGGCTTCATTATCGACTACCAGCCCTTCAGCTATCTTGAAAACGGGCGCGGACAGGGGCTTGCCGTCGACCTCGCCCAGTATATCAGCGCCAGCACGGGGCTTTCGTTCGAGCCGGTCTATGACAATTGGGCCGAACTGTTGCGGCGGTTCAAGGCTGGCGAGCTCGATATCATCACCAATATCTCGTACACCGAAGCGCGCAGCGATTTTACGCTGTTTTCCGACGAATATCACCGCATCCCCAATGCGGTTTTCGTGCGCTCCGGCTTCGGGCCCTACCGGGATATCGCCGATCTTGACGGCAAGCGGATCGGGATCGGCCGCGACATCTATTATGCCGAGGCGGTTTCGGCGCGGTTTGACGACGTGCGCCAATATGACGGCCAGGAAGCGCTGATGCATGCCCTTGCCGATGGCGAGATCGACGCGGCCATCATTTCGCTGAGCAATGGCAATGCCATCATCCGCCGCGACGGTCTGATCAATATCGAGATCGGCGGCGAATTCCTGATGGACGGCGTCGAGCGCGAGGACCTGCGCTTCGGCGTCTCGCCGAAATATCCCTATCTGCAAAGTATCATCGACAGCGTCCTGGTCTCGATCCCGACCGCGCGCTGGCAGGAAATGGAGAACCGCTGGCTCGGCCCGCCGCTGGCCGGGATCGACCGCCACCGCGCCGTACTCAATGAGGACGAACGCGCCTATCTGCGCGACAGGGGGCCGCTCAAAGTATGCGTCGAGCCGGAATCGCCGCCCTATACCATGGTCGGGCGCGACGGCGAATTCACCGGCGCGGTCGCCGATATCCTCACGCTTCTCGGCGAGAACGGCGAGTTCTCCTGGCGGATCCAGCCGGTGCCGCTTGCCGGGAGAAACGAAAAGGACCCAGCGCTTGCAGGTTGCGACGTCCTGCCTTTCGTCGTCAACGCCGATTTCGCGGCAGACGCCTTCGATCCGGCGCCGGCCTATCTCGAAATTGCGCTCGCGGTGGCAAGCCCGCTCCAGGCGCCGTTCGTGGAAAGCATGCGCGATCTCGCCGGGCAGCGCGTCGGCCTGGTTTCCAGCCATGCGCCGGCGGCGATGCTTGCGGCGCGCTATCCCGATGTCACGATCGTTCAGCTCGACAGCGAAAGCGACGGGCTGGATGCCGTGCTTGACGGCAAGCTCGATGCCGTGGTCGGTCCGCTCGACACGCTCGTCTATCTGATCGCCGCCATGGATACCAACGACATCAAGATCTCCGGCCGGATACCCGAAAACGTCCAGGCGGCGGCGGCCACAGCGGCCGACCAGCCGGTGCTCGGCATTATCTTCGAAAAGCTGATCGCCAGGCTCGACCCCGGCGAAGTCGACCGCATCCTCAACCGCCAGAAGCTCGCGCCGTTCAAGCGCACGATCGACTATCGCCTGCTGTTCGCAACCGCGGCGCTGATCGCCGTCGTGTTCCTCGTCTTCCTCTACTGGGTGCGCAAGCTGCGGCTGCTCAACAGGGCCCTGAACACGGCCAACGACCTGCTGCAACAGACCTCGATCACCGACGGCCTGACCGGGCTCTACAACCGCACCTATTTCATTACCCGCGCCGAAGAGATCTTCGAACAGTGCCAGCGCAATGGCGAGCGCTTTACCCTGGCAATGATCGATGTCGACCACTTCAAGCCGATCAACGACCGGCTGGGCCATGTTTTCGGCGATGCCTGTCTGAAACATCTCGCCGCGATCTTCCGGTCCCATTTCCTCAGGGCCGAAGACCTGGTGGCGCGCTATGGCGGTGAGGAATTCATTGCCTATCACCTCGCCGGAGGGTCTGAGGAAATCCACGCTTTTCACGAAAGCTTGCGCGCCAAGGTCGAGGCGCGGCCGGTAGAGCATGGGGAGAATGTCGAGCCGCTGACTGTGAGCATCGGCTACTACTCCGCCATTCCCATAAAAGGCGACACGCTCGACCGCTTCATCGCCGAGGCCGACCAGCGGCTCTACGAAGCCAAGGAAGCCGGTCGCAACCGCGTCATCGGTAACGACTGAGCGCGGCCTTCATCCGCTCCGCGCAGACCTCAGTTCTCGCGTGAGGCCACGAAGCGGGCGGCGGCGATCAGCGTTGCGGCCCGCGCGCCGAAGGGGCTAAGCAGGGCCTCGGCCTCTTCGACCAGCTCGGTCAGCCGGCGTTCGGCCCAGTCCGCGCCGTGCAGCGAGACCAGCGTGCCCTTGCCGCGTCCGGCATCCTTGCCGGTCGCCTTGCCCATGGTCTCGGCATCGGCCCTCAGATCGAGAAGATCGTCGGCAAGCTGGAAGGCAAGGCCGATCACCGCGCCGAAACGGGCAAGGCGGGCGCGCTCGTCCGCCCCCGCGCCGGCAATGATCGCGCCGGCCTCCGCCGCGAACCGGATCAGCGCGCCGGTCTTCATCGCCTGCAGGGTGACGATACCGGACTCATCCGGCGGGGTCTTCTCTGCCGCCAGATCAAGCGCCTGACCGCCCGCCATGCCGCCAATGCCTGACGCCCGCGACAGCGCGCTGACAAGGGCAAGCCGGGCTGCGGGATCGACCCCGGTCGCGTCATCGGCGATGATGTCGAAGGCGAGCGTCAGCAGGCTGTCGCCGGCGAGGATCGCGGCGGCCTCGTCGAAGGCCTTGTGCACCGTCGGCCGGCCCCGGCGCAGATCGTCGTCGTCCATGGCCGGCAGGTCGTCATGAATCAGCGAATAGCAGTGGATGCATTCAAGTGCTGCGGCCACCCTGAGCGCCGCATCAGCCGGCCCGCCGAGAAGCCGCGTTGTCTCGATCACCAGAAACGGGCGGAAGCGTTTGCCGCCGTTCAGAACGCCGTGGCGGATCGCCGCCATCAGCGTTTCCGGCCGCGCCGTTTCGCCTGCAAGCGGGTCGGGGCCGAGCAGTTGGTCGAGGCAGGCTTCGACGTCCTTGCGGGCGCTTTCGAGGCGGGTGGTGAATTCAGTCTCTGACATGGGGCCATGTCTTGGCACGAGGGGGCGCGGCGTTCAAGCGGTTTCGCGCCGCCGCCGTCGCGGCTTTTCTTGGCCGCCGCATCACGCTATGGAAGGGGCGGATTTCACGAAAGCTAATGAACCGATGCGCGACGACGACATGCCGGAAGACGATGAGGATGATGCCCCGCGCCGGTCGCTTTTTCGCCGCCTGATCCGCTATGGCGTGATCGTCATCATCGTGATCGTGCTATTGCCCTACCTGCTGCTGCCGCTTTACCGACCATCCTTTGTGCACCCTGTATCCGTGCCGATGATGACACGGCTTTTTACCGGCTATGACCGGCAATGGGTGCCATTCGATGAGGTCGCGCCGGTGCTGGTGCAATCGGTGATGATGTCAGAGGACGGGCAGTTCTGCAATCACGACGGTATAGACTGGGGCGAGTACAAGGCCGTGGTCGAGGACGCGCTGGCCGGCAAGGCCGTGCGCGGGGCGAGCACGATACCGATGCAGACGGTGAAGAACCTCTACCTCTGGAACAGCCGCTCCTATATCCGCAAGGCGCTGGAACTGCCGCTGGCGATCTCCGCCGATATCGTCTGGCCCAAGAAGCGGATCATGGAAATCTACCTCAACATCGCGCAATGGGGACCGGAGACCTTCGGCATTGAGGCGGCGGCGCTCGAACAGTTCGGCGTCTCGGCTTCGGAGCTGACGGCGCGGCAGGCGGCACTGCTCGCCGTTTCGCTGCCCGATCCGGTGGGCCGGCAGGCCGCCGCCCCGAGTCGCCACATGCAGGCCCTCGCCGCCCGCGTGGAGCGGCTCGCCTCGCGCTCCGGCTCCTATATTACCTGCCTTTATGACTGACATTCGACATTGTTGTTGGCGCCGGGCGGGAAAATGCGTTTAACTCCCGCGCAAACGTGGTGGAAGGGTGAAGCATGAGCGATCTGACGCTTTATATCGGCAACAAGAAATATTCCTCCTGGTCGCTCAGGCCATGGCTGGCGATGGAGGCTGCCGGAATCCCGTTCAAGGAAGTGCTGATCCCGTTCGATTTTCCCGCCGGCAATCCGCGCTTCCGCGAAGTCTCGCCCGTCGGTCAGGTGCCGGTGCTGCATCACGGCAGGTTCCGGGTCTGGGAATCGCTGGCGATCATCGAATATGTCGCCGAGCTTTATCCCGAGGCCCAGCTCTGGCCCGCCGACAGGGTGGAGCGGGCGGCGGCGCGCGCCGTCTCGGCGGAAATGCATGCCGGTTTTAGGGCGCTGCGAGGGGCCTGCCCGATGAATTTCGGCCGCAAGCCCGCGCCGATTGCCATCGATGACGCCGTCAAAGCCGATGTCCGGCGCATCGAAACACTGTGGGCCGACGCGCTTGAGGCCTCGGGCGGGCCGTTTCTGTTCGGCAGCTTTTCGGCGGCCGATGCGATGTATGCGCCGGTGGTCAACCGCTTCGAGGTCTATGAACTCACCGACAATGCGACGTCGCTCGCCTATATGAATGCCATCAAAAGCGTACCGGCATTCCAGCGTTGGCGCGACGGCGCGCTGGCCGAAAGCTGGGTGGTTCCCGAAGACGAGGTGTGAGCCCGGTTTCGACCAGGTTGCCGCCCGGTTGCCGCAAGAGTCAAAAAAATGCCGGGGGGACTGGTCAAACGCCGGTTTGCCCTGTATAAGCGCGCCAAATTTCAAGAATTCCAGGGACGATCTTGCGGTGGTTTCACCCGCCGTCGATTGAGCCTTGCGCCTCAAGTGGAGTAGTCCAATGGCTGTACCGAAAAGAAAAACGACCCCGTCCAAGCGCGGTATGCGCCGTGCTGCAGACGCTCTCAAGGCTCCGACCTATGTCGAAGACAAGAACTCCGGCGAACTGCGCCGTCCGCACCATATCGATCTGAAGACCGGCATGTATCGCGGCCGCCAGGTTCTGACGCCGAAGGAAAACGCCTGATTCATCAGGCAGCTTTCCGCTGAAATTGAAAAAAGCCGTCCCGTGGGGCGGCTTTTTTGTTGGGGCGAATTTTATGGCCGGGCGTTTCCGCCCGGCCTCGCTCACATATTGTCGATACGGTCCTGCAGCACCCGCAACTGGCGGCGCAGGTCGTCGAGGTCGCCGGCGGCTGCATTGTGCATGCCTTCGAGATCTTCCTCTTCCGCCGCATCGCGATACCGTGTCGCGGCGAGGCCCGCCTGACGCGCCGCCTCTTCCTTGCGGTAATATTCGCGTTTCAGCGGATTGGCGTAGAGCGCCTTGTCCATCTGCTCGCGCATATGGGTCTGCTGCTCGGAAAACGCCTTCATGGCGTTGTCGAGAAAGCCCGGCAGCATGGCCTGCATCTGGTCGCCGTAATAGCCGATGATCTCGCGCAGAAATGAAACCGGCAGGATCGCCTGATCGGACTTCGCCTCCTGTTCGAAGATGATCTGGGTCAGCACGGTGTGGGTGATGTCGTCGCCGGCCCTGGCGTCCTTCACGGTGAAATCCTCTCCTCTTTTCACCATGTCGGCCAGGTCTTCCAGCGTGACGTAGCTGCTGGTGCCGGTATTGTAGAGCCGGCGGTTCGCATATTTCTTGATGATTGTTGGTCCGTCGCTTACGGGCATTGTGCCTCCTCCCGCGATCTGTTTCCTCTTCCCGCTCTGATGTAACCTCAAAACCGGCCCCGGTACAATGATTTTGTCGCAATGCAGCGACGCCGGCGGCGGGGTCTTTGCTGCGGGGCAAAGCGGCGGCGGCGGCCCGTTTGACTTCGCAAACCGGCTTCTGCACAGTGCCGCTATCGTGAAATGGGGAGAGAGAAACATGTCCGGTTCGGCCATTGTTATTGCAGGCGCGGCGCGCACGCCGATCGGCGTTCTGGGCGGCGCGCTTTCCAGCGTGCCCGCCCATGAGCTGGGGGCCGTGGCGATCGCCGAAGCGCTTGCCCGCGCGGGCGTTTCGCCGGCTGAAGTCGACGAGACGATCCTCGGCCAGGTGCTGACGGCGGGCGCCGGCCAGAACCCCGCCCGACAGGCGGCGATGGCCGCAGGCATGCCGGCCGAGAAGACCGCGTTCGTCATCAACCAGCTCTGCGGATCGGGGCTCAGGGCCGTCGCGCTCGGCATGCAGCAGATCCTCGCCGGCGATGCCGAGATCGTGGTGGCGGGCGGACAGGAATCGATGTCGCTGTCGCCGCATTGCGCCCATCTTCGCAGCGCAACGCGCATGGGCGACGCCGCCATGGTCGACACCATGCTGAAGGACGGGCTGGTCGACGCCTTCTATGGCTATCACATGGGCGTGACGGCGGAAAACATCGCCGAGCGCTGGGGCCTGACCCGGGCGGTGCAGGATGATTATGCCGCCCGCTCGCAAAACCGCGCCGAGGCCGCCCGCGCCGCCGGCCGCTTCGCCGACGAGATCGTGCCGGTCACCGTCGCCGGCCGCAAGTCCGAGGTGGTGGTCGAGCAGGACGAGGGCATCCGCGAGGGCATGACCCCGCACGCGCTTGAGCGCCTGCGCCCGGCTTTCATGGATGGCGGCAGCGTGACCGCCGGCAATGCCTCGGGCATCAATGACGGCGCGGCGGCGCTGGTGCTGATGGAGGCGGCGAACGCCGAAAGGCGCGGCATCGCGCCGCTGGCGCGGATCGTGTCATGGGCGACCGCCGGCGTCGATCCGCAGGTGATGGGCACGGGCCCGATCCCGGCCTCGCAGAAGGCGCTGGCCAAAGCCGGCTGGCAGGTCGGCGATCTCGACCTGATCGAGGCCAATGAGGCGTTCGCGGCGCAGGCCTGCGCGGTGGTGCGCGAACTGGCGCTCGATCCGGAGAAGGTCAATGTCAATGGCGGGGCGATCGCGCTCGGCCATCCGATCGGCGCTTCCGGCGCGCGGGTGTTAACCACGCTGCTTTACGAAATGCGCCGGCGCGATGTAAAGAAGGGCCTCGCCACGCTCTGCATCGGCGGCGGCATGGGCGTTGCGATGTGCGTGGAACGCGCCTGAGCGCAAAAGAAAAAGCGACGCCTGGATCGACGAGCGGGGGGATGCTGCGAGCCGATCTTGACGCGACAGCCCGGGGCGCGCGCCGCTTTCGGTAGGGATCGCCGGCCGGGTTCGCCCGACCGGCGCATTGGCGATCAGTTGGCCGTTGCAGCGCCGATGCCGCCGCCGATCAGGCCGCCCGCCACGGCGCCGCCGGCACTGTTGGTCGCAAGCGCGCCCACGCCCGCGCCGATGCCGGCGCCAGCGGCGGTGTTGCGTTCCTGCGTGGTGCAGGCGGCCAGCGGAAGAATGAATGCGATGGCGATAACGGTCTTCTTCATGATGTCAGGTCTCCAATGTTCTTCAGTCTTTGTCAGATATAGCCCGCCAGAAGCAGGATTATGACGATCAGCAGCACGAGGCCGAGACCGCCGGACGGCCCGTAGCCCCAGTTGGTGGAATAACCCCACCGCGGCAGCGCGCCGATCAGCAGCAATATCAGAATAATAAGAAGAATGGTGCCCAGCATGTGATTGCCCTCTCCGGTCATATGTTCGCAGCCTAAACGCGGCCGGGCAAAATTTTGTTCCCAGCCCATCTTCCGAAGGCGCCGCGGAAAAGGTTAACGGCGGCGCGCGTCCCCCGCGCCAACCGCTTAAAAAATATGGTTAACAAATCCTTCCCGCACCATATCTAGCGGTGAACAAAACCGGAAGATCGACCGGTAAGCGATTCGTCGCTGATTCGTTCCGGCTTTGGCCCGAACGTTAACGAGAGGCGCTTTCATCGGCTTTTGCGAGCCTTTTTACCTTGAGCAGATAGGCCGCGGCGCGAGCGGTGGAAAAGCCCGTGGCAAGGCCGATCACGGCGTTGACCGCGAGCATGAACGGCACGTTGTTGGCGAGCGCCGGGTTTACGGCGAGGCCGGCATTCTGCGCATAGAGCGCGGCAAACAGCGCCAGAACCATCGCCAGCGTGTGCCATTCGCCATCGACATGGGCGCGGTTCCCGCCGGCATAGGAAAGCCGATCCTGCGGCCGCAGCATGACCGTCAGCAACGCGCCGACAATGAGGCCGCCGACGAGCCCGACAAGCACCGCATGGGTGTAGTCAAGCGTGGCCAGCCGGTGACCGGCGAGAAACAGAAACAGCAGCGGCAGGATCACGAAGGCACGCAGATGAACATCGCGCGGATAAAGCCGCTTCACGCCGCGATAAACGAGCAGCGCCAGGATGAGCCAGACGTAAAGGGGCGTGCCGGTGATAATGTCGATAAACATGTCCGCTGTTCCTTTCATCTTCGGGAAACGATAACCTCGGCCGCTGGCATAACATTCCGGGACATCGGGAAAACAGGGAATGAACGAACTGCGCGAAAACTTCGCGAATGACAGCGGCCTGCAATTCACGCTTCGCCAGATGCGGCGCGATCTCGCCAATTGGCGGGTGCATGGCCTGCTTCTTATCCTCGCCGCCGTGCTCGCCTGGTCCGGCCCCTTCGATACGCAATCGGCGTTTTCGCTCGCCGGGCGCTTCGCCTTCTGGGCGGCGACCACGTTTCTGACCTATTGGGCAGCGCATTTCTTTGCGAAATGGACGCGGTTTCACCTGAGAGCCCGCCGGGCGCCGCGCCATTACGCGCTTGTAGCCGTCATCCTTGTCGCGGGCCTTGCCGCCACCATCGCCGTGCTGCCGGTCACGATCGCGGTCGAGGGCCTAGCGGCGCTCGCGCCCTCTGCGATTGCCGCGACCGCGACCCATGCCTTCATCATCGCAACCGCCGCCGTTGCGGCAATGGAGCTTCTTGCGCGCGACAAGCCGGCGGAAGCCGGGGAGCCGCAAAGGCCCGAACCGCCGCGACTGCTAACGCGCCTGCCGGTCGAGAGGCGCGGACCGCTGATCTCGCTCAGCGTCAGCGACCACTATGTCGAGGTCACCACCGGCGCGGGCCGCCACATGCTGCTGATCCGGTTGAAAGATGCCATCGACGAGACTGCCCCCGTAAACGGCCTGCAAATCCACCGCTCCCACTGGGTTGCGCTCGAGGCCGTCTCCGCCGTCCGCCGCGAGAACGGCAAGGTGTTCGTTGAAACCACCGCCGGCGACCGCCTGCCCGTCAGCCGTTCCTGTCTCGATGATTTGCGCCGGGCGGGTCTTCTGCCGCGTTGAGGCAAATGGTTAACGCCAAGCGCGAATCCCGCGCTTCGCCATGGCTCCGGGACAAATTCGAATCCAGATGTGGACCGCGCGCAGTCCGTTTCCGCAATATCTAGCCGTGAACAAATCGGGAAAACGACAGAGTCAGCGATTCGTCTGTGATTCGTTCGCATCTGTTCCAAAACTTAACGGAACGGCGTTTTCGCAGCCGAAATCCGGAGGGCCCTCTTGCTTGTCGGCGATCGGCAGGCCATCTATAGGCGAGCGACCGCTGCGGGCCGATGGAGCCGGCTCGCGCGGATATGAAAGACCGTCGGGGGCGAGACTTTGGCCCCGGCCATATCATTCGGGACCGGACATTGAATTCTGAAGCAATGATCTTGAGCGGGCGCGGCGTTACCGCGATGCTCGGTCCGACCAATACCGGCAAGACCCATTTCGCGATCGAGCGCATGGTGGCGCATTCCTCCGGCGTCATCGGCCTGCCGCTGCGCCTTCTGGCGCGCGAGGTCTATACCCGCATCGTCGAGCGCGTCGGCGTCAACAATGTCGCGCTGATCACCGGCGAGGAGAAGATCGCCCCGCCGAAAGCGCGTTTCAGCGTCTGCACCGTGGAAGCCATGCCGCGCGAGGCCGATGTCGCCTTCGTCGCCATCGATGAGGTGCAGCTCGCCAGCGACATGGAGCGCGGCCACATCTTCACCGACCGCATCCTGCATCTGCGCGGGCGCGAGGAAACGCTGCTTCTCGGCTCGGCGACCATGCGGCCGATCCTGCAGAAACTGCTTCCCGGCATTTCCGTGGTCGAACGGCCGCGGCTGTCGCAACTGTTCTATGCAGGCCAGAAGCGGATCACGCGCCTGCCGCGACGCTCCGCCGTCGTCGCCTTTTCCACCGAGGAAGTCTATTCGATCGCCGAGCTGATCCGCCGCCAGCGCGGCGGTGCTGCCGTGGTGCTGGGCGCGCTTTCGCCGCGCACCCGCAACGCCCAAGTCGAGCTCTACCAGAATGGCGATGTCGAATATCTGGTGGCAACCGATGCGATCGGCATGGGGCTCAATCTCGATGTCGACCACGTCGCCTTCGCCCAGGACCGCAAGTTCGACGGACACCAATATCGCAATCTCAATCCCGGCGAACTCGGCCAGATCGCGGGCCGCGCCGGACGCCACATGCGCGACGGCACGTTCGGCGTCACCAGCCGGGTCGCGCCCTTCGATGATGAGCTGGTGGAGCGGCTGCAATCGCACCAGTTCGATCCGGTGCGGGTGCTGCAATGGCGTTCCAAGGCGCTCGATTTCACCTCGCTCGACAGCCTGAAGGCGAGCCTTGACGACGTGCCGCGCGTGCCAGGCCTGACGCGGGCGCTGCCGGCGGTCGACCAGCGCGCGCTCGAATTTCTGGCGCGCAACCCCGACGTTGCCGGCAAGGCCGACCGCCGCGCCCGGATCGAGCTTCTGTGGGAGGCTTGCGCGCTGCCGGACTATCGCCGGATCACGCCCGCCCAGCATGCCGAGCTGATCGCCTCGCTCTATCTCGACCTTGTCGAACATGGCACTGTGGACGAGGATTTCCTGGCAAAGCAGGTCAAACACGCCGATCGGATCGATGGCGAAATCGACACGCTGTCGGCGCGGATTGCCCAGATCAGAACATGGACTTATGTTTCGAACCGGCCCGGATGGCTTGCCGATCCGACACACTGGCAGGAAAAGACACGGAAAATCGAGGATCGGCTGTCAGATGCGCTGCATGAGAGGTTGACGAAACGCTTCGTTGACCGCAGGACATCTGTGCTGATGAAGCGCCTGAGAGAGAATGCGATGCTTGAAGCTGAAGTGAGCGTGAATGGTGATGTCTTTGTCGAAGGACATCATGTGGGGGAACTGGCGGGCTTCCGTTTCAAAGCCGTGTCCGGGGCCGAGGGTCCCGATGCCAAGGCGATCGAAGCGGCGGCGCTGAAGGCGCTGGCGCTGGAGTTCGAGGCGCGCGCCGCGCGGCTGCATGCCTCCGGCAATGGCGACCTGGCGCTTGATGCGTCGGGCACCGTGCGCTGGCTCGGCGATCCGGTGGCGCGGCTTGTCGCCTCCGACAACGTGTTGCGCCCGCGCGTGATCCTGCTGGCCGACGAGCAGTTGACCGGCCCGGCGCGCGATCATGTCGCAGCCCGCATCGAACGCTACGTCAATCACCAGATCCAGACCGTGCTGAAGCCGCTCGACGATCTCGCCAATGCCGAGGACCTCGAAGGTATTGCCCGCGGCCTCGCCTTCCAGCTTGTCGAAGCCTATGGCGTGCTGTTCCGCCGCGATGTCGCCAATGAAGTGAAGACGCTGGATCAGGATGCGCGCGCCTCGCTGCGCCGCTACGGCGTGCGGTTCGGCGCCTACCATGTGTTCATGCCGGCTCTACTGAAGCCCGCGCCGGCGGAGATGATCACGCTGCTCTGGGCGCTGAAGAATGACGGACTTGAGAAGCCCGGCTATGGCGACCTGATTTCGGTGCTGGCCGCCGGCCGCACCTCGGTCGTCACCGATCCGACATTCGAGCGTGAATTCTACAAGCTCGCCGGCTTCCGCTTCCTCGGAAAGCGCGCCGTGCGCATCGACATTCTCGAGCGTCTCGCCGACCTCATCCGCCCGCTGACGCAGTGGAAGCCGGAAGGCGGTTCGCCCCGGCCGGAAGGCGCGTTCGACGGCCGCCGCTTCGTCACCACGCCGGCGATGATGTCGATCCTGGGCGCCACCGCCGATGATATGGAGGAAATCCTCAAGGGCCTCGGCTATCGCGCCGATATCGCTTCGGAAGAAGAGGTCGCGACGCTTGCCGAAATCCAGGCCGCGCGCGATGCCGAAAAGGCCGCCCGCCAGGCCCCGAGCGGCGTGACTGTGGAAACCGTCGCCAAGAAGGCCGTTGCGGAAAAGCCGGTCGACGCCAAAAAGCCGACCGAAGAAGCTGTCGATTCATCGACGACGAGCGAGGAATCCGCTGCGGTCGAGTCGGCAGACAACGAAGCAGCCTCCCCGGCGGAAACGGATGCCGCCGAGGCTGAAACCGCGCAGCCGGCCGCCACGCCGGCTGAGGAACCGGCGAGCGCGGAAAGCGCCCCCGCCGCCGAAAAGGCGGAAGAGACCGGCGCGGCCACGGGCGAAGACAAGCCGGAAGAAGAGCCCAAGCCTGTCCTTCTCTGGCGTCAGGCCGGCCGCAATGAACGCAACGGCCGTCCCCAGCATGGCCGTGGCCAGCAGCGCGGCGAAGGCCGCGGGCGCGGACAGCAGGGCGGCCGCAAGGGCGGTGGCGAGGCCGGTGAGAACCGCGGCGACGGCGAGCGTTTCGGCAGGAACGACCGCGGCGGAAAGGGCGGCAAAGGCGGCAAGGGCCCGCGCCGCGACCGCAAGGACGATCACGCGAACCAGCGCCCGCCGCGCCGCGAAAAGGACAAGCCGATCGATCCCGATTCGCCATTCGCCAAGCTTGCCGCCCTGAAAGAGCAGATGAAGCGCTAAGAACCATGGACGAGGCCGCGGAAAAACAGCGCATCGACAAATGGCTGTTCTTCGCGCGCATCGTCAAATCGCGCTCGCTGGCGCAGAAACTGGTGCGCGACGGCCATGTCAGGCTCAACGGTTCGCGGGTGATCCGCCCGAGCGTCGATGTCGGCGACGGCGACAAGCTCGTCGTTGCGCTGGAGCGACGCGATGTCCACGTGATCGTGCGCGCGCCCGGCACTCGCCGGGGGCCGTTTGCCGAAGCGCAGACGCTCTACGAGGATATCAGCCCGCCGCCGGAAGCGCGTGAAAAGCTCAACGCCTTCGAACAGGCCCAGCGGGTGCCGGGCTCCGGCCGGCCGACCAAGAAGGAGCGCCGCGACCTTTCGAAACTGCGCGGCGACTGAATTGCCGGCGCGGGTTTGGAAAGTTCTACCCGTCGCGGCCCGGTTTCGAGCATGAAATAGTCTTGCCCGACCGTTTGAAAGCCGATACTCCCGGGCATAAGTTCATGGATGCGAAGCCCCAAGCGAGCCGGCTATCGGCTCCAACGGGCGCGCGCCGGCCGTTTTTCTGGAGTCTTTCATGACCTATGTCGTGACCGATAATTGCATCAAGTGCAAATATACCGATTGTGTCGAAGTCTGCCCGGTGGACTGTTTCTACGAGGGCGAGAATTTTCTCGTCATCCACCCCGATGAGTGCATCGATTGCGGCGTCTGCGAGCCGGAATGTCCCGCCGAGGCGATCAAGCCCGATACCGAGCCCGGCCTCGACAAGTGGTTGAAGCTGAACGCCGATTTTTCCGAATCCTGGCCCAACATCACCATCAAGAAAGAGCCGCTGCCCGAAGCGGAGGAGATGGATGGCGTCGAAAACAAATTCGAGAAATTCTTCTCCGACAAGCCCGGCGCGGGCGACTGAGCGTCGCGCCGACCGGCTTATTCCGGCATGCCCCGGTAATTGACGCATCGTCAACGACCGCAGTTTTTTTCCGGCGGGGGCACAATTTTGGGCTTGGCGAAGCGCGCCAATTCGGTTACGTGTCGGCCATGGACCACCCTCCCGCCGGTGACGATGCGTCACGGGTGCACGGCTCATTGATTTCTGCTGCGTGACATGCTATATAATTGGCACTGACCCATAAAACGGCAGCTTTGTCTTAAAAGCCGAAGAAAGAAATCAACCCAAACGTCGAATAATCGGAATTTTTGAGGGCCTTGCCTTCAGATCGGGATTTCGCGTCGCTTTTCGTTGCCCGTTCGATGGAAACAGTGGGTGGCAACCTCCGTTGCCCCACCCTCCGGATCATGCATGTCCGGAACCGGCGCCCGCCGGATGCGTAACAGGGAGTTTTTGAAAGCCTATGACAGTACAACAGAAAAAACCTGCCGGCCGCCACGGTTTCAAGCCCGGCGAGTCGATCGTCTATCCTGCCCACGGCGTTGGCACGATCAGCGCGATCGAAGAGCAGGAAGTGGCCGGCATGAAGCTCGAGCTTTTCGTCATCGAATTCGACAAGGACAAGATGCGCCTGAAGGTGCCGGTGGCCAAGGCCATGAGCATCGGCATGCGCAAGCTGTCGGAGACCGATTTCGTCGAGCGCGCGCTGAAGGTTGTGCAGGGCAAGGCCCGCGTGAAGCGCACCATGTGGTCGCGCCGCGCGCAGGAATATGATGCCAAGATCAATTCCGGCGACCTGATTTCGATCGCCGAGGTGGTCCGCGATCTCTATCGCGCCGAGAACCAGCCCGAGCAGTCCTATTCCGAGCGCCAGCTCTATGAGGCGGCGCTTGACCGCATGGCGCGCGAAATCGCCGCCGTCAACAAAATGTCGGAAACCGAGGCTGTCCGCCTGATCGAAACCCACCTTGCCAAGGGTCCCAAGCGCGGCAAGGCGGCGGAAGACGAAGACGACGCCCGCGAGGAAGCGGCCTGATCAAGGCGCTTTCAGCAGCGTATTGAATGAAAAATCCGGTCTTTTAGGCCGGATTTTTTTATGATCCAGCCCTTTGAACTGAAAAAATGAATTCCATGTTGAACTAAATGGCCCCGCTTTGCGTTGATCTTTTCGAGGAGCAACGGATGCGTTTGTCGTCCCGAAGCCCTCGTTGGCCCAAACAACGCGCCTTCCGGGAGCCACGCCATGGATATCGACGTACAGGACCACCGCATTGCCAGCGCAGCAATGGCAGCGCCTTATCTCTCACGCGAACAGGAAACCGAGCTCGCCACCCGCTGGCGGGTGAAGGATGACAGCGATGCGCGCGACGATATCGCCATGGCGCATCTGCGGCTGGTGGTCTCGATGGCCGGCAAGTTTCGCGGCTTCGGCCTTCCGAAGGCCGATCTGGTGCAGGAAGGCTATGTCGGCCTTCTGGAAGCGGCGGCCCGCTTCGATCATCAGCGCGGCGTCAGGTTTTCGACCTATGCAAGCTGGTGGGTCCGGGCCTCGATGCAGGATTACGTGCTGCGCAATTGGTCGATTGTGCGCGGTGGAACCAGTTCCACCCAGAAAGCGCTGTTCTTCAAGCTCCGTCGCCTGCGCGCCAAGATCGCCGCGCGCGACCGGAACATGAGCTCGCAGGCGATCTACGAAGAAATCGCCGCCAGCCTCGGCGTCTCGGTCTCCGACGTGCAGGTCATGGACGCCCGGCTTTCCGGCAATGACGCCTCGCTTCAGGCCCCCGTCGGCAATGACGGCGAGGAGGGCGCGGAGCGGATCGACCTTCTGGTTTGCGATGCGCCGCTGCCGGAAGAGCAGGTCTCCGGCATCATCGACGGCGAACGGCTTCATCTGCGGCTGAAGCGCGCGCTGACCAAGCTGACCGCCCGGGAAAACCGCGTGATCCGCGCCCGCAAGCTGGCCGACGACAGCGCCACGCTCGCCGAACTCGGCGCCGAGCTCGGCATTTCTAAGGAACGCGTGCGCCAGATCGAAAACCGGGCGCTCGAGAAGCTGAAGATGGCGATGACGTCGGAAAACACCGGGGAACTTGCGATCGCTTGACGGCGTTCACCCGCCCGCTACTGCGAAACGATCTTCACCGTTTCGCCGGCCGAGAGCGTTGCGCCCGGCGGCAGCGCGTTCAGCACCTGAAACAGCGCAAGCTTGCGGTTGGTCCCCATCATCTTCGCGGCGAGGCTGGCGACCGTGTCGCCCGGCTGAACGGTGACGATGCGAATTCTCAATGGCTTCAGATCGGCGGCCTCGGCGGGCGACAGCTTGCGGAACGAAGACCGCACGGAAAAGGCGGTATCCTCCAGCGCGCCGCTGCCGCGCGGCGCGGCGGTCAGCAGACGATAGATATCGCCGCCGTCGCGGATAACCGTGACATCGAACACCCAGTCGCCGGCAACCGCCTTCGCGGTCGCGGCCGGCATGCCGTTGACGGTGGTGGACTGGACCGAGCCATCGACCAGACCTGTCACCCAGCCGCTTCTGATATATTCCTCGAGATCGCGCCGGCCATTCGCCTTGACGCCATCGAAACGGATCGCGACATCGCCGGGACCGGTGGCGACCACCGCATTGGCCTTGTCCGTCATCACGAAACCGGGCGGCACCTGGAAGGCGATCTGCAGCTTGGGATGATAGAAATCGCGGTTGCGGATATAGCCCTGCTCCGGATTGCTGCCATAAAGCAGTCCGTTGATTCCGTTCAGGAAATAATCGCGTCCGACTTCCGAGGCGCCGACATTGTCGTAGAGCGCGGCCTGCTGGGCGGCGAGCTCGATACGGCGCGGCGTATTGGGATGGCTCGACAGGAAGTCGAGGCTTTCATTCTCCGCGCCAGCCGATTCATACTGCGCATAGGCCGCCATGGAGCGCAGGAACCGCGAGGCGGCATAGGGGTCGTAGCCGGCTTCCGCCAGCATGCGGATGCCGATCGCGTCGGCCTCCAGCTCCTGCTGGCGCGAGAAGGCGGCAAGGCGCATCTTGCCGCGCGCGGCGATCTGGTCGACTTCCGGATTGCCCGGCAGAACCTCGGAAATCACCTCATTGGAAATCGCTTCCGCTTCCTCGCGGCGTTGGCGCTCGATGCCGTGATTGGCGGTGACATGCGCCATCTCGTGCGATAGCACGGCGGCGATCTCGGAGGCATCAGTGGCAAGCGCCAGCAGTCCGCGGGTGACGTAGAGATAGCCGCCCGGCAGCGCGAACGCATTGATGCTGGGCGAATTCAGGATGGTGATCCGGTAGGTCTGGCGCGGATTTTCCGAAACGGCCGTCAACGCGCCGGCGACGCGCGCCACCAGTTTTTCCACCTGCGGATCGCGGTACTGGCCGCCATAAGTCTCGAGAATGCGCGGATGCTCGCGCGCGCCCATCGCCGCGTTCGGATCGTTGCGGGTCAGCGCGTCGACGGTCTGCTCGGCGCTTGCCGGTGTTTCCGGCAGGATGAAGAATGTGTCGTTGGTCTGGCACGAGGCAAGCCCCAGCGCCGCGATCAGTACGAACACGGATGGCCGCACTCCCGGCAGGAAGCGCCTGCGTCTGTCTTGCGTGAGGCCGCGGCCGACCTTATTCACCATGCCTGTCGCGTTCGGATGAACGCGTCCCTGATCACTGCGGTCCGGCGAAAGCCGCCCGGCGCCTGTTTTACTTTATCATATTTGTCGTTTCGTGCGCCAAGGGTCAATAGCGCGCGGAAAGTCGCCCGTTCTCGACAACCAGCCGGTGGTCGGCGATCGCCTCCACCTCGTCCGGCTCGTGCGAGACGATAACGACGGTATTGCCGGATTCGCGATGAAGTTCAAGCAGAAGCCTGCCCATCTCACCGCGCATTTCGGGATCGAGCGCCGCGAATGGCTCGTCGAGTAGCAGAACCGGCCGGTCGCGCACCAGTGCCCGCGCAAAGGCGGCGCGCTGGCGTTCGCCGCCCGATAATGTCGCGGGCTTGCGCCCGTCATAGCCTTCAAGCCCGACCCGTTTCAACGCGTCGCGCACTTCCTCCCGTCCGGCCTCGTCGAGCCTCAGCGCCGGGTCCAGGCCGAGGCCGACATTGGTGAAGATATCGAGATGGGCGAAAAGGTTGTTTTCCTGAAACACCACCGTCACCGGCCGCCTCGAAACATGAAGCCCGTTCATCCGCTCGCCGGCAATAAGGATTTCGCCGCTGTCGGGCTTTTCGAAACCGGCGATCAGGTTGAGCAGCGTCGTCTTGCCGGAGCCGGAGCGGCCGGTCACCGCGCTCACCTTCGCGCCCTCGATCTGGCCGTCGAAGCGGAAATCCTTGTCGCCGAGCCTCAGGGCAACATCGTCAAGCGTGATATCGACGGGCATGGTTGCTTTCCCTTTCATCGCGCGGCCTGCCGGCGGGTGCCGACGACCATCAGGATAAGGCAGATCGCGCCGAGGATCAGCGCGAGCCCGTTGGCATCCGCCGTGCGGTAACTGCCGAGCCGGCTGTAGAGCAGCCAGGGCAGCGTGGTGAGATCATCGCCGCCGAACAGCGCCACGGCGCCGAGATCGCCGAGCGACAGCGCCATGGCGAAGGACAGCGCGGTCAGAAGCGGACGTTTGAGCCCCGGCCAATCGACAATGCGCAGCCGAGAGAAACCGGAAAGACCGAGACTTGCCGCAAGCCGCGCGGTGCGCGCCCGGTGAACCGCGATTGCCGGCTGCAGCACCCGCAGCACGAAGGGCAACGCCATCAGCGCGTTGATGCCGGCAACCACCAGCGGCGCGGCCGCATCGGTCAGCCCGAAGGGGCGCAAGAGCAGGAACCAGCCGGTGCCCAGCACGATCGGCGGCACCAGCAGAACCAGCGATCCCATCGCCGCCATCGTTGCGCTGAAACCCTTCTCGACAGCGCTCGGACGTTTTGCCGCAGCCACCGCGCCGGTCGCGGCAATGAAGGCGAGCGCCACGAGAAGCGAGAGCAGCGCCGCGCCAAGCGCTATCGCAAGACTGGTCGCCGTCGCCCGCAGAAAAATCCGTTCGCCGAGCAGCTTGATGAGGTCGGCCTCGATGCCCTTGATGACGATCATGGCGAGCGGGAGCGCGAGGGCAACCGTGAACAGCGCGATGATGCCGGCGTCGGCCAGCGCCTTGAACCGGCCCGCGCCATCCGGGCGGGCAATGGCGGTGTCGGCGCTGGTGCCGGGATCGTCGGCCTTGGGCAGAAAGGCGAGCGCGATCAGCACCAGGCCGGTCAGCGCGATCTGCATGCCTGCAAGGGCGACGGCGCGGGCGGGATTGAAATCGAAGCGCAGCGCCTGATAGATCGCGACCTCGATCGTGGTCGCCGCCGGTCCACCGCCGAGAATGAGCACCAGCGTGAACGAGGTGGCGCACAGCATGAAGATCAGCCCGGCGACGCCGGCGATCAGCGGCGCGATCACCGGCCATTCGACAAAGCGGAACACCGCGCGGCCGGGCATGGCGAGCATCGCCGCCGATTTGAAATATTCCTGCGGCACCCGCTCCAGCCCCGCCAGAAACAGGCGGGCGGCGAGCGGCAGGTTGAAATAGACATGGGCCAGCAGAATGCCCTGCAGGCCGTAGATCTGGAGCGGCCGGCCGAGGCCCGCCAGCGTCAGCAGATCGTTGAATATCCCCTGCCGGCCCCAGATGCCGATCAGTCCCAGCGCGCCGATCAGCACCGGCAGGCCGAGCGGCACCGCCATCAGCCGCACGATCCAGAGCCGGCCCGGAAAATGCGGCCGCCGCGCCAACGCCAGCGCGACCGGAATGGCCAGCGCCACCGAAATCAGCGTCGACAGCGTGGCCTGCCACAGCGTGAAACGCAGGATGCGCCAGACATAGGGCTCGTCGAACACCGCGATAGAAGCCTGCAGCCGTCCGAAGCCGGAGAGCGCGACAATGGCGATGGCGATAAAGCCGATCACGCCGGCGAGGGCTGCGATGCCGTAGCCATAGCTGCGGCGGCGTTCGGAGGAGGACATCAGCACGGGGCGGCCCTCTCGCTCAGGCGCAGGCGGGCGGGTGGGCCCGGCGGCGTCTGGATGGGAAAGCGGCGAGCCGCCGTGGAGCCAGCCCACGGCCTCGGCTATAAAGGAGTGGGTCTGTTGCATGCAGGTGCGGCGTCTTGCTCCCAATATTCTCTCCCGCTGGCGGGAGAGATGCCCCGAAAGGGGCAGTGAGGGTGGCGGGGCATTTCAAATTGTGAGAGCGGTCGCGGTGATAGGCTCCCCCCTCACTGTCGCTGTCGCGACATCTCTCCCCTCCGGGGCGAGAAGGTTTGGGGGCTATGCGGCATGGTTCGCCGCAGTATGCTGGAGGTGAGGCAATGTCACGCACCCACCGCTCAGCCAGCCCACCACCTCGCCTATAAAGGAGCGGGTCTGTTGCTTCGGGGCGCGGCACCTTGCTCCCAATACTCTCTCCCGCTGGCGGGAGAGATGCCCCGAAAGGGGCAGTGAGGGTGGCGCGGCATCTCAAAACGTGAGGGCGTTCGCGGTGATAGACTGCCCCCTCACTGTCGCTGTCGCGACATCTCTCCCCTCCGGGGCGAGAAGATTGGGGGGCTCTGCGGCGCGGTTCGCCGCACTGCGCCAGAGGCGAGGTAGCCTCGCGCCCTCGCCTCACCGCCGGACCTATCGCTCTCACCGCGCGCTCATGGCGTTCAGCCATTCGTCGATCCATTTCTGGCGGTTTTCAGCGACGACGTCGGGGGCAAATTGCAGGGTCTTTTGCGGCTTCACGGCGTTTTCGAAGGCGGCGGGCAGCGGCTCGCTGGTCGCGGCCGCCGGCATCATCCAGTTATGGGTCGGGATCGCGTCCTGGAAGCCGGGGGTCAGGATGAATTCGAGGAAGGACCTTGCAAGGTCGGGATCATCGGCCATCGTCGTCATGCCGGCGACCTCGATCTGGATGTAAAGCCCGTCCTTGAAATCGATCGCCCTGTAGCGGTCGCTCCCCTCCTCGATCTCGTGATAGGCCGGCGATGTGGTGTAGGACAGCACCATAGGCGCCTCGCCGCTGGTGAACAGCCCGTAGGCCTCCGACCAGCCCGGCGCGACCGTCAGGATACGGTCGGAGAGTTTTTCCCATTGGGCGGCGGCGTCATCGCCATAGACCGATTTCATCCACAGCAGCATGCCGAGGCCCGGCGTGGAGGTGCGCGGATCCTCGATCACCAGTTTCTGGTCGGCGGGGCCGTTCACCAGTTCGTCGAGCGTTGTCGGCGGGTTGTCGATGCTTTCGGTGTCGTAGACGATGTCGAACCAGCCGTAATCGAAGGGCACGAAGATATCATCGGAAAAGCCGCCAGGAATATCGGCCGCCTCGGTCGAGACGCCGGATTTGGCGAAGAAGCTGGTTTCCTTCGCCTCGTGGATGAGGTTGTTGTCGAGGCCGAGAACGATATCGGCCGGGCTCGACTGGCCTTCGAGCTTCAGCCGGTTGAGGAGCGCAACGCCGTCCTCGACGCTGACGAATTTCAGCGTGCAGTCGCAGGTCTTCTCGAAGGCGTCCTTCACCACCGGCCCCGGGCCCCATTCGGCATCGAAACTTTCATAGGTATAGACGGTGAGGACCTTGTTCTCCTGAGCGCCCGCCGGCAGCGCCGGAAGGGCCGCAAGCGCGAGAATGGCGATGGTCGTGCGATAGGTCATGACGCCTCCTTGTGTTCGGTAACTGAGGGGAAAACGGCGTCCTGCGCGTCTAATCCCTCCGCCGGTGCTAGCCGGATCAGGTTCTTCGGGTTGGCTCAAAGCCTCTCAGCGAAAATCGCACCCCGTTAGAGCTGACCAAACACCTATCGCGGCGGTCCCGGCATTTCAAGTGGCGCGCGATTTGAAAAAACGGCCCGGAAGCATTAGGTAAAGGGCTTGTCCGGCGCGCCGGACGAAAAGTCGGTCGTCATGCGAAATAAAGTGTGTCGGCTCATCCTTCAGGGGCGAAAGCACTCTGGAAAACCGAAAACGGCGCGGCCGATCTCGGCCAGCGTGCAGTGTTTCAAGGAAGGAGCACACGAGATGACAGAAGCAAAAGCGGGCGATACCGTTCGTATTCACTACACCGGAACCCTTAATGACGGTTCGACCTTCGACAGTTCCGATGGCCGCGAGCCGCTGGAATTCACCGTCGGCGCCGGCCAGATCATTCCCGGCCTCGACCGCGAGATCGCCGGCATGAATGTTGGCGACAGCCGCGACGTGAAGGTCGATTCCAGCGAAGCCTATGGCCCCCATGACCCGCAGAAGGTGCAGGTCGTGCCGCGCTCCGCCATGCCGCAGGAAGTGGAAGTTGCCCCCGGCATGCAGCTTCAGGCGCGCACGCCAGATGGCCAGACCGTGCCGCTGATCGTGACCAAGGTCGAGGAACAGGAAGTCACCGTTGACGCCAATCATCCGCTCGCGGGCCAGGATTTGAATTTTGCGGTGGAACTGGTCGAGATCGTGAAGGCCGCCTGATCAGGGCCTGCCGCACGGGTTTTCCGACTATGTGAAAATATTGCGGCGCGAAGGTGGCACATTGCCATGATTTTGCCATTCTTTGGCTGAATGGCTTTGCTAATAATGGGCTGGTACGCAAAAGTGTGTGTCAGCCCTTTTTGGTGAGCCATCCTCATGCCGGATTCCCGGAACGTCTATTTTATCGATCGAAAATATTCTTCTTCAGCGATGGAACCGAAACGGGCCTGCCTCGTTTGTGACTCGTCCGCGCCCGTCTGGCGCCGGGCATTCGCGCAACCGCGCCTGCGCGCTTCCGGCGGGCGAAGGGAATGAGTATGCTGCTCTGCACCATTTCATTTTATCTATCCATTTAAAGCCAACGGGATTTACGCATGAAGAGACGAACCTTTCTGGCCCAGACCGCGGTCGGCGCGCTCGCTCTTTCGGGGGTGGGCGGCAAGGCCTTCGCGCAGCAGGCGGTCGAGCCGGGAAAGATGCCGGAAGCCAACGCAACGGTCGAGGCGTCAGCGCCGCCTCCTGACGCGTTCAATTTCGACACGCTTACCGAACAGATGAAGGCCAAGGCCGGGGAGGCTTACGAGGAGCCCTCTCAGGAGGTCCCCGAACCGTTCCGGGACCTTCAATATGATGATTACCGCGCGATCCGCTACGATCCCAACAAGGCGATCTGGCGCGACCAGTCCGATTTTCAGCTTCAGGCCTTCGCGCTCGGCTGGCTGTTCAAGACGCCGGTTGATATCTACGAGGTCGCCGACGGCGTTGCGCAGAAGCTCGAATTCACCGGCGATGACTTCATCTACCGCGCGCCGCTGGACGTCGAGCAGTTCCACGGCGTCAAGCTGCCAGGGGTCGCGGGCTTCCGGATCAACTATCCGCTGAACCGGTCGGAGGTCTCCGACGAGCTGATCTCGTTCCTGGGTTCGTCCTATTTCCGCGCGCTCGGCCAGAACAATCTCTATGGCCTTTCGGCGCGCGGCCTTGCGATCAACACCGCGACCAGCCAGGGCGAGGAGTTTCCGCGCTTTTCCGCCTTCTACATCATGCGGCCGGGCACGGAGAAGGACAAGATCACCGTTTTTGCGGCGCTTGATGGTCCGAGCGTGACCGGCGCCTACCGTTTCGTGATCACGCCGGGCAAGAATACGCGCATGGATGTCACCGCGCGACTCTTTTTCCGGAACGATATCGAGCGTCTCGGCGTTGCCCCTATGACTTCCATGTTCCTGTTCGGTCCCGCCAACCATCATGCCTTTGATGATTATCGGGAGCGGGTCCACGACAGCGAGGGTCTCAAGATCGTGCGTGCCGACGGCACCGAGCTTTGGCGCAATCTGCAGAATGCCAAGACGCTCGCCAATTCGTTCTTCGGCGAAACCAATCCGCGGGCGTTCGGCCTCTACCAGCGCCATCGCGCGTTCGAGGATTACCAGGACGCCGAGGCCCATTACGAGCGGCGGCCGTCGCTTCTGGTGGAGCCGGCCGGAAACTGGGGCAAGGGTACGATTTCGCTGGTCGAGATCCCGACCGATAAGGAAGTCAACGACAATATCGTCTGCTTCTGGCAGCCGGAAGCGCCCGCCAAGAAAGGCGGATCGGCCGAGTTTGGCTACCGGCTGACCTGGGGCGCGATCGAGGAAGACCAGGCCCGGCTTGCCCGCGTCATCGATATCCGCAGCGGCGAGGGCGGCGTGTCCGGTGTGGCCAATGACAATGACGACGTGCGCAAGCTCGTGGTCGATTTCGCCGGCGGCCCGCTGGATGACATGGCGGCCGGCTCGGAACTGCAGGAACGCCTGCACATTACCAATGGCGAGGTCGCACATTCCACGGTCTCGGCGATCAGAGGTCAGGGAGTCTGGCGTCTGGCAATCGATATCAAGCCCGCCGGCGATGCGCCGGTGGAAATTGTCGGGGCGCTGACGGACGGCAGCCGCGACGTGAGTGAAATCTGGTTATATCAGTGGAGAAAAGGCGATGACCAACCAAATTGACGGGTCGGATCAGCACATGGAATTCAGCCGGTTTCTGCCGGCGGCCGCGCCGCTTCCCATGCCCGAGCAGCTTCTCGAGCGCCCGCGCCGTCGCGGCGTGATCGCCACGATCCTGTCGCCGGTTCTCGTGTGGCAGCGCCCGCGCTCGGCGCGGCTCTAGAAACCGGAAGGTAACTTTTCCGGGTGGCCTCCCGTTTTCAACGGCGAGGCCCGCAAGGACTAAAGGGATAACCGATGCTGGCCTTCAGACGGACCTTTTCGATCGTATTCGCCGCAATCATCGCGATTGCGGCGTCGCGCATCGCGATGGACGTTTTCTTCGCCGACGGCGCCGACTGGGTCGACTTCGTGCGGATCGCGCTATGTGCCGCGACCGCCGCGTGGATCGCCTGGGGCGCCGCACTCGGGATTGGCGGCCTGATCGGCCGCAGGTTCAAGACGCCGCCGCGCGCCTCGCTTGCCGAAAGCGGCCAGGCGGCAAAGACAGCCATCCTGATCCCGGTCTATAACGAGGATCCCCGCGCGACGTTCTCGTCGGTCGCCGCCATGGCGCATTCGCTGGCGCAAACGCCTTATGCCGGGCTTTTCGATATTGCCATTCTTTCCGACAGCCGCGATCCCGATGTGATCGCGCAGGAGGAGGCGTGGTTCCTCACCCTCCATGCCGATATGCCGCGCGGGATCGACGCATATTATCGCCGCCGCACCGACAATAGCGGCAAGAAAGCCGGCAATATCGGCGATTTCGTCCGCCGCCACGGCGCGCGCTACCCCTATATGCTGATCCTCGACGCCGACAGCCTGATGGAAGGCGAGACGATCGTTGAAATGCTGCGCCGGATGGAAGCCGAGCCGCGGCTCGGCCTCTTACAGACGCTGCCCAAGATCATCGCGTCGAAGACCTGGTTTGCCCGCGCGCTGCAGTTTTCCGCCGGACTGTTCTCGCCGATGTTCACCCGCGGCCTTGCCCGTATCCAGGGCGAGGAAGGCCCGTTCTGGGGCCACAACGCCATGGTGCGCACCAATGCCTTTGCCGAAAGCTGCGGCCTGCCGGCGCTTTCCGGCGCGCCGCCCTTCGGCGGGCATATCCTGAGCCACGACTATGTCGAGGCGGCGCTCCTCAGGCGTCAGGGCTGGATCGTGCGGGTCGACCCGGATCTTGAGGGCTCCTATGAGGAAGGGCCGCAGAACGCGATCGACTATGCCAAGCGCGACCGCCGCTGGTGCCAGGGCAATCTTCAGCATATCCGCTTGCTGACAGCGCCTGGCCTTCATGGCTGGAACCGGTTCACCTTTCTCCAGGGCGTGATGGCCTATATCAGTTCGCCGCTGTGGATGGCCTTCATTGCCGCCTCGATCGTCGCGCCCCTGTTTGCGCCAGCGATCGACTACTTTCCGAGCCCCTATCTGCCGGCGATATTTCCGCGCGCCGAGACCGCGCTCGCGGTGACGCTGCTGGTCGGCGTCGGCGGGCTTCTGATCGGGCCGAAACTGCTGATCGCGCTGCGCGCCGGGCTTTCCGGCGAGGCGCGCCGTTTCGGCGGATTTTTCCGGGTCTTCCTGTCCACGCTCGCGGAGATCATCTGGTCGTCGCTGCTTGCGCCGATCACGCTGATGTATCAAAGCCGCTCGGTGATGCAGGTGATCTTCGGTATGGATGGCGGCTGGCCGTCCTCCGACCGCGAAGGCCAGACGCTGAAATTCGGCGAGGCCTTCCGCGCCAGCTGGTGGATCGTGCTGACCGGCATTCTGACGCTCGTGGGCTCGTGGACGCTCGCGCCGGACCTGTTCTGGTGGCTGACGCCGATCGCCGGTCCGCAGATCATTGCCCCGCTGCTGATCGCCGCAAGCTCATCGCCGGCGAGCGGGCGGTTCGCCTATCGCTGCCAGCTGTTCCGCACCCCCGAGGAACTGGCGCGTCCGGCCATCGTCAGGGAACGCGACCGCGTTCTTGCGCGTTGGAAGGAGAGACCCGCTGTTGACCGGGAGACCGCCGCGCCGAGGACGGATGCAATCGAGCCCGCCTTTTCGGCCGCGCAGGGATAACGCCTTTGGACGCTAACAGGAGCAAGGCCGCCGCCCCGGCGGCCACGGTGAAAAGCAAGCGCGACCCGCGCCTGGATGTTCTGCGCGGTCTGGCGCTGATCATCATCTTCATCGACCATGTGCCGGAGAACCTCTATTCGTTCTACACGATGCGGATGTACGGATTTTCCGATGCCGCCGAAGCCTTCGTGCTGATCTCGGGCATTTCCGCCGGCCTTGCCTATAGCGGCCGGTTCGTCGCCGGTTCGCTGATGGAGACGGCCAAACGCATCTGGCGGCGGGCGGGTACGATCTATGGCGCGCATGTGTTTTCCACACTTGTCGTGCTGGCGCTTGCGACGCCGTTTCTGGTGCGTTTCGGCATGGAGGAATTCGCCGAGCTAAACGGGCTGTCATGGCTGTGGGAACAGCCGATCGCCACGATTGCCGGCTCCGCCCTGCTGACCTATCAGGTCAGTTATTTCAACATCCTGCCGCTCTATATCGTGCTGTTTGCGGCCCTGCCGGCGCTGCTATTGCTGGGCAGGCGCAGTATCGGCCTGATGCTGTCGGTCTCTTTCGCAATCTGGCTGGTGGCGCGCTATTTCGAGGTCCGGCTCCCGGCCTATCCGGCCGACTGGGCCTGGTTCTTCAATCCGTTCTGCTGGCAATTGCTGTTTGCGATCGGGCTTGCGGTTGGCATCGCCAACCGGCGCGGCAAGGCGCTGGTCGCGTTCCACTCCGCGCTTTACGCCGCGTCCGTCGCCTTCGTGGTCTATTCGGTGTGGTGGCGGCTGATCGGGGAGTATAATTTCCCCTTCCCCGCCTTCATGCCGGAATTCATCGCCGATACCAGCAAGGAATGGCTCAGCCTGCCCCGTATCGCCCACATTCTGGCGCTCGCCTATATCGTGGTCTACATGCCGGGGCTCAAGCGTTTCCTGTCGCTGCCGGTCTTCGAGCCGATCAATGTCATGGGTCGGGCGAGCCTTGCCACCTTCGTGACCGGGTCGCTGACCGCCTTCGCGTTTCAGATCCTGCGCGAAATGACCGGAATCACCCTCCTGGGAGATAGTATGTTGCTGCTGGCGGGCATCGCGATCCAGTATTTCGCCGCCCGCACCGCACTTGCCCGCGCCGGCAAGGCCAAGGCGGCTGTGATACCGCCCGCGATCACGCCACCGCCGGAGGCCGCCATCAAGCGGTCAGGCTGATTCCGCAGCCTGCGCCGGCGCGCCAAGGAGCACGGGTCGCAGCGCAAGGGCTGCGACAAGACCGACCAAACAGACGGCGGCTGCAAACATGAACAGCATGGTGAATGTATCGCCGTATCCGCCGATCGCCAGCGCGCGGGCGGGTTCCGGCAGCGCGGCAATGCCTGTCGGCGAAAGCTCGGTAAGCGCGCCGACGCCCGGAATGGGCGCGGAACGGCCGAGGCCATGGGCCAGGATCGCGCCGTAGATGGAAATGCCGGCCGACGCGCCCACCATGCGCGACAGCGTCACCGTGCCGGTGGCCGCTCCGACATCGCCCCCGCGCGCGGCGTTTTGAACGCCCAGCACCGGCACCTGCTGGCCGAAGCCGATGCCGAGCCCGTGCAGGCCGAGGATCAGCGCCATCAGCGCCAGCGGGGCGGAAACGGCAAACAGCGAAAGCGTCACAAAGGCCAGCGTCGAGAGCGACAAGCCGAGAACGGCAAGCGGCCGGTATCGTCCGGTGATCGACATCAGCCGCCCGCCGGTGAGCGCGCCGACAGCAAGACCAATGGTAACCGGGATGAAGAACAGGCCCGCGGCCGTCGGCGAAAGCCCGTGAACGGTCTGCAGGAACAGAGCGAGATAATTGACCATGCCGATGGCGATGCTGCCGCTGGTGATCGAGACGATCAGAAGCAGCACGACGGTGCGGTTTGAAAACAGCGAGAGCGGGATCATCGGCTCGGGCGCGCGCCGCTCCACCATCACCCACACGCCGGTGAGCACGGCGACCGCGGCCACCACGCCAAGGCTTGCCGGCGACAGCATCGAGCCGAAGATTTCGCCGGAATCGCACCACAGCACGATCCCCGTCACCATCAGCGCCAGAAGCAGCGCGCCGGCGAAATCGATCGTCGGCTTGCGCCCGGTCTTGCGGTTGGGCAGCAGAATGTGGAGGCCCGCCAGCACGATCAGCCCGACCGGCAGGTTGACGAGAAAGATCGAGCGCCAGCCGAAGGCGGCCGTCATCGTGCCGCCGAGGATCGGGCCGAGCGCGCCCGACGTCATCAGCACGAGGCTGGCATAGCTCTGATATTTGGCCCGTTCGCGCGCGGGAAACAGGTCGGCGTTGAGCGAGAAGATCGACACCATCAGCCCGCCGCCGCCGAAACCCTGGAGAACGCGCGCGGCAATCAGCGTGTTCATCGAGACCGCGAGACCGCAGGTTAGCGATCCGACCAGAAAGATCACGATCGCCGCCATCAGCACATATTTTCGCCCGATAAGATCGCCAAGCTTGCCGTAGATCGGCATCACCGCGCAGGAAGCCAGCAGATAGGCGGAGGCGACCCAGCCGAAACGTTCGACGGCGCCGAACTCGCCGACGATCGTCGGCAGCGCGGTGGAGACGATCTGGTTGTCGAGGGTCGCCAGGAACATCGACATCAGCAGGAACAGGAAGGCAATGACGCGACGGCGCGGATGCTCGACCAGCGAGACGAACTGGCTCTGTTGGTCCATGGGCGGGGCAGTCTCGGTGGAGCGCATCGCCGATACATGTGCTGAAAGCAAGTATTTGTCAACAGCATGGATATGCACTATGCATGTTTCAAAATTTCCGATGATCTGATAGACAGAGAGCATGGACGAAAAGCGCGACACGACACCCCCCGACCAGGCCGACGCCATGGACCGGATTTCCGACGCCATGACGCAGCAGCGGCTGATGATGCGTCGCCGCATTATCGGGCGGATCGCGATCGCCAATGTCGCGCCGGCGCTCGAGATCACCCATCTCGATGTGCTCGACGTGGTCTATCGCGCCGGCGAGGACGACCGCGCGACGATCGGCTCGGTTGCCGAAGGCATGCGCATCGATCCCTCGCGCGCAAGCCGCATCGTCGCCGAACTCGTTTCCCAGAACGTGCTGGAACGGCGCGTGTGCCAGAACGATGCCCGCCGTTCGATCCTGGTGATCACGGCGAAGGGCAAGGTGCTGCTCAACGAGGTTCACGCGGTCAAGCGGCGGCTTCTCGAAGGCGTCACGGAAAACTGGTCGGCCGATGACCTCGACACCTTCTCCAGGCTCTATCAGCGCTTCGTCAACGGCCTCGAGGATTACGCCCGCATCCATGCCGCCGGCGAAGCCCCCGAGATCGCGCCCAAGGCCCGTTCGGCCAGTTAGGGAACAGGCGGGATCCATGAGCCCTGTGGGCTCTCTCCAGTCTCACGCGCCGCCTGAACCGCCCTTCCCTTTGCGCCCGATCCGCTCTATTGCGTAGGCGATGAACGAGACCTTCACGATATTGCTGGGCGGTGCGCTTGCGGTTGATGACCGGGTGCTGGCGCTTGTGGCCGGAAGCCGAGTGATCGCCGCCGATGGCGGCATGCGCCATGCCGGGGTGCTTGGCGTGCAACCGGAAGTCTGGGTCGGGGATTTTGATTCCACCGATGCCGATCTGGTGGCCCGCTTTCCCGAGATCACGCGCAAGAGCTTTCCGCCCGCCAAGAACCTGACCGATGGCGCGCTCGCCGTTGAAGAGGCGCTGGAGCGGGGTGCTCGGCGGATCGTGATGGCCGGCGCGCTGCAGGGCGAGCGCACCGATCACGGACTGATGAACATGCTGCTCGCCGTCCGGCTCGCCGGCGACGGCATCGACATCGTGCTGACCTCGGGCGAGGAGGAGGCCCATCCGCTGCTTGCCGGGGAAACGGTGGTGGAGATGCCGGAAGGCGCGCTGTTCTCCGTGCTCGGCGTGTCCCACCTCGCGGGCCTTTCGATCGACAACGCGGTCTATCCGCTTGAGGATTTCGCCCTGCCCTTTGGTGCTGCGCGCGGCGTATCGAACAAGGCGAAGGGCGGGCCGGTGCGCTTCGGCTTGAAAAACGGTTCGGGGATCATCATTCTCCGGCCGCATGATTTTTCGGGAGTATGAGGCTTTATGCCGCCGATTTTGAAACTGGACGATATCCATCTGAGCTTCGGCGGAACGCCGCTGCTTGCCGGCGCCGGCCTGCAGGTCGAGCCGGGGGACCGGATTTGCCTTGTCGGGCGCAACGGATCGGGCAAGTCGACGCTTCTGAAGATCGCCGCCGGTCTGGTCGAGGCGCAGTCCGGCGAAATCTTCCGCCAGCCGTCCGCCACCATCCGCTATCTCGAACAGGCGCCGGATTTTTCCGGCTATGCCACCGTGGAAGCCTATGTCGCGGCGGGTCTTGCGCCCGGCGACGAGCATTACCGCGCTGATTACATGATGGAGCATCTCGGCATTTCGCCGTCGGCCGATCCAAAGAAACTCTCAGGCGGCGAGGCGCGCCGTGCGGCACTTGCCCGGGTGCTCGCCCCCGAACCCGATATCCTGCTGCTCGACGAGCCGACCAACCATCTCGACCTCACCACCATTGAATGGCTGGAAGAGGAGCTTGCCGGCACCCGTTCGGCCATGGTGCTGATCTCGCATGACCGGCGCTTTCTCGAAAACGTCTCGACCGCCACCGTCTGGCTCGACCGCGGCATTGCACGGCGGATTGACCGGGGTTTCGCCCATTTCGAGGAATGGCGCGACAAGGTGCTGGAGGAGGAAGAGGCCGAGCAGCACAAGCTTGCGCGCGCCATCGTGCGCGAGGAGCACTGGCTGCGCTATGGCGTCACCGCCAGGCGCAAGCGCAACATGCGCCGGCTTGGCGAACTGCATGACATGCGCGCCCGCCACCGCGGCCATCAGGGGCCGCAGGGGACGGTCAACGCCACGGTCAGCGATGTGCGCGAAAGCGGCAAGCTGGTGATCGAGGCCGAGAACATCACCAAATCCTTCGGTGACCGCACGATCGTCAAGCCATTCTCGCTCCGGGTCTCGCGCGGCGACCGCATCGGTCTCGTCGGCCCCAACGGGGCGGGCAAGACCACGCTTTTGAAGATGCTGACCGGCCAGCTTGCGCCCGACAGCGGCTGGGTCCGCCTTGGCGTCAATCTCGAAATCGCCGTGATCGACCAGAAGCGCGAGGAGCTCGACCCCGACGACACGCTGGCGCATTATCTCACCGACGGGCGCGGCGATACGCTGCTGGTCAATGGCGAGCAGCGCCACGTCGCGGGTTACATGAAGGATTTCCTGTTCCAGCCCGAACAGGCCCGCACGCCGATCCGCAACCTTTCCGGCGGCGAGCGCGCGCGGCTGATGCTCGCCCGCATCCTGGCGAAACCGTCCAACCTGCTGATCCTCGACGAGCCGACCAACGATCTCGACATCGAGACGCTGGACTTGCTGCAGGAGATCGTCGCCGGCTTTGCCGGCAGCGTCATCCTCGTCTCCCATGACCGCGACTTTCTCGACCGCACCGTCACCTCGACGATCGCGCCGGCCAATCCGCTGTCGCCGGATGGCGAATGGCTGGAATATGCCGGCGGCTATTCCGACATGATGGCGCAGCGCAAGGGCGCCGCTGCCGAGGCGAAGGCCCAGGAAAAGAAGGAAAAGCAGGCCGCACGGGAGAAGGCCGCGCCGGAACCCGCCAAGGCGAAAGGAAAACTTTCCTACAAGCAGAAATTCGCGCTGGAAAACCTGCCGAAGGAAATGGCGAAGATCGAGGCGGATATCGCCAAGCTCGAGGAACGCATGGCCGATCCGCAATTCTTCGCCCGCGATCCGGATGGTTTCTCCAAGGCGGCGAAAGTGCTGGAGCGTGAGCGCGAAACACTGGCCGCTAAGGAAGAGGAATGGCTGGAGCTGGAAATGCTGCGCGAGGAACTGGAAGGCTGATGGCGCTCGCCTATTTCGCCTATGGCTCCAACATGCTGACCGAGCGGCTGACGCGGCGCTGCCCCTCGGCGCGGCCCGTTGGTCCGGCCGTGCTGGAGAACCACGCGCTCGCCTTTTCCAAGATCGGCAATGAGGGATCCGGCAAGGCGACGATCGTGGAGCGGCCAGGCGAGGCAGTGTTCGGCGTGGTGTTCACGCTCGACCTGAGCGAACGCGATCTGCTTGATGCGTTCGAAGGCAAAGGCAAGGGCTATGACCGCATCGATGACTGCGCGGTGCGCCTCCTGAAGGACGACGCGACGGTCTCAGCCTGCACCTACAAGGCCCCGCCCGCCTTTCGCGATCCGACGCTGCTGCCCTTTGACTGGTATCATGCGCTGGTGGTTGCCGGCGCGCGCCAGCACGGTCTGCCGGCGGATTATGTCGACCAGCTCGCCGCCGCCCCTTGCCGCGCCGATCCCGACCGTTCGCGTCCGTCCGGGATCGAGGCAGGAGAGGCTCTGGCGGGCGCGGGCTTTGATGGCGACGGGGCTTTTGCTGGCTATCGGCCTTGAAAGGCGATATGGGGGCAGCATAGATAATGCCGGGCTGCGCCCACGGGAAAGAAACAGGCGATGGATCAGAAACCGCATCACAGGACGCAAAGCTGGATCGGCACGGCAGCCGCCGCCCGCGCGCCGCTGATCCCCTCCGTCACGGCGGCGCGCTGGCTGCTGCTCGGCGTCGCGCTCGCCGCGATCTATTTCTTTCACGGCTTCCTGGTGCCGGTGCTGGCGGCGCTGATCATCGCCTTTGCCTCGCAGCCCGTTTACCGCAAGCTTGACCGCAGGCTTGGCGGGCGGCGCAAGATTTCCGCCGCGATCGCGATCTTCCTGATCCTGCTGTTTTTGATCCTGCCGATCGTCTTCGCGGTGATCTACATGTCGCGCGAGCTCGAGGCCTGGATCACCTGGGCCGCGGAGGCCAACCGCGTCGGCGCGCCGGTGCCCGACTGGATTTACAACCTGCCCGCCATCGGCGCATGGGTTGCGGCGAAGTGGCAGGAATATCTCGGCCAGCCCGGCGATATCGGCCAATTGATCCAGGCCGTCAGCGGCGAGAATATCGGCAGCATCTATCGCACCGCCCTGTTCGTCGGCGGCCGGGTGTTCGGTCTGGCGCTGGCGGCGCTGTTCATGCTGATCGCGCTGTTCTTCCTCTACAAGGACGGCGACAAGTTCGCAGCCCAACTCGACATGATCGGCGAGCGGCTGTTTCCCGACCGCTGGTACCGGATCTCGCGCGTGGTGCCGGCAACGATCTCCTCGACCGTCACCGGCATGACGCTGATCGCCATGGGCGAGGGCATCGTGCTTGGCACGGCCTACTATCTGGCCGGCGTGCCGAATTTCGTGTCCTTCGGCCTGCTGACGGCGGTGATGGCAATGGTGCCGGGCGGCGCGCCGCTGACCTTCACGCTGATCTCGGCCTATCTGGTGGCGCGCGGCACGCCGATCCACGGCATCGCGCTGTTTGCCTGGGGCACGATCGAGCTTTTCATCGTCGACAAGACGTTGCGCCCGCGCCTCGTCGGCGGGCCGATCAAGCTGCCCTTCCTGCCGACCTTTTTCGGCCTTGTCGGCGGGGTCAAGACCATGGGGCTGATCGGGCTGTTCGTCGGCCCGGTGCTGATGGCGCTGATCGTCGCGATCTGGCGCGAATGGGTGCTGGAGGCAAACCTCGCCGCCGCCGAAAAGCCGGCCGAAGCCGAGCCCCCGCCTTCGCAAGGCCCGACCGCAATCGGCCAAGACTGACCCGACCTCTTCTGAAGCCGCCTCCTGGAGACGGTTGCGACGGCGAAACATGCTTTACGTACATCATTTTTCCCGCTAGGCTCATCAGGGAAAGGGCAGCCGTCGCCGCAAGGGCGAATCCGCGCCCGTTTTGCGCCGCTCGGGAAGGCGGCGCGGAGGACCATCTTCCGGCGCGACGCGCCGGAGAGAAATGAGCGCTTTGGCAACAGCGCCTGGGGAGGATCATGATTGAGAAAGCGGGCGGAAACGCCGCTATTCTGCAGACCGAGGGGCTCAGGAAATCCTTCGGCCCGATCGAGGTGCTGCACGGCATCGATCTTTCCGTTCGCGCCGGCGAAATCCATGCCGTGATCGGCGAAAACGGCGCCGGCAAATCCACGCTGATGCGGCTTCTGGCCGGCAACCTGAAACCGTCTGCCGGCTCCGTGAAGGTCGACGGCGCGCCTGTCAGTTTCGAAAACCCTGTCGAGGCGGAAGCCGCCGGCATCGTGCTGGTGCATCAGGAAATCCTGCTCGCGCCCGATCTCACCGTGGCGCAGAACATTTTCCTCGGCCGGGAGGTTCGACGCGGCCTTGCCGTCAACGACCGGGTGATGAACGCCGAAGCCCACAAGGCGCTGCTCGAACTCGGCGCGGACATCGCGCCCGATACCCCCGTTTCCAGGCTGTCGATCGCCAAGCGCCAGCTCGTGCAGATCGCCCGCGTGCTGTTGACCCCGCACCGGGTGGTGATCTTCGACGAGCCGACCGCCTCGCTGACGCCGTTCGAGACCGAGGCGCTCTTGAAGGTCATCCGCGCGATCCGCGACCGCGGAGTCGCCGTGCTGTTCATCTCCCACCGCCTCAACGAGGTGAAGGCGATCGCCGACACGGTGACCGTTCTGCGCGATGGCCAGCTGATCGCCAGCCGCGATGCCGATACGCTCGAGCCCGCCGACATGGCGAGGCTGATGGTCGGTCGCGACGTCTCCAAGCTCTATCCCGACCGCGCCCATGACGGCGCAGGCCTGCCGGTGCTGCAGGTCGAGGACTTTACCGTGCCGGGCTATGCCGAACGCTGTTCCTTCACGCTGAATAAGGGCGAGATCCTCGGTTTCGCCGGCCTGATCGGCGCCGGACGCACGGAGCTGATGGAAGGGTTGCTGGGGCTCAAACCCGGCAGGGGCACGGTGCGGCTGAATGGCCGGTCGGTCAACTTCAATGCCCCGATCGCGGCCCTACGCTCCGGCATCGTCTATCTTTCCGAGGATCGCAAGGGCAAGGGGCTGCTCTTGACCAAGGACCTTCGAACCAACCTCACGCTTTCCGCTCTCGACCGGTTCACGAAGAACCTGCAGGTCGACCGCAAGGCCGAGGACAAGGCGCTCGACGCGGCGATCCGCGACTTCGATATCCGCACCGGTTCGAAGGAACTTGCCGCCGGCGAACTGTCGGGCGGCAACCAGCAGAAGCTGCTGCTTGCCAAGATGATGCTGCTCGAACCCGAGATCGTGATCATCGACGAGCCGACGCGCGGCATCGACATCGGCAACAAGGAACAGATCTATAAATTCATCGCCGACCTTGCCCGAAACGGGCATTCGATCATCGTGGTCTCCTCGGAAATGCCGGAGCTAATCGGCCTTTGCGACCGGATCGTGGTGATGCGTTCGGGCGAGATCGCCGGCGAGGTGACGGGAGAGGACATGAACGAAAACGAGATCGTGGTGCTGGCGACCGGCGTTTCCGGCAAGCGGGAGATGGCGTCGTGAGCGGGCAGGCTGAAACCAATTCCGGATTCATGAGCCGGCTCGACCTTCGGGTAATGGCGCCGTTCCTGGCGCTGGCGCTGCTTCTGGTGCTCGGCGCGTTCTCAAACCCGAACTTCCTGACGGTCACCAATCTTATGAATGTGGCGACGCGCTCGGCCTTCATCGCGATCATCGCCGTCGGCGCGACCTTCGTCATTTCCGCCGGCGGGCTCGATCTTTCCGTCGGCTCCATGGTCGCCTTTGTCGCCAGCCTGATGATCATGTTCATCAATACGGCGGTGATTTCCAGTCCCTATCTGCTGATTGCGACCGCCATGGTGCTCGCGATCCTGATCGGCATGGCCTGCGGGCTTTTGAACGGGGTGATCACCACCGTCGGGCGGGTCGAACCCTTCATCGTCACGCTCGGCACGATGGGGATATTCCGGGGGCTGACGACATGGCTGTCGCAGGGCGGCGCGATCACGCTTAAGGATTTCGACGTCCAGTCGGCCTATCGCCCCGCCTATTTCGGCACCGTGTTCGGGATTCCGGTTCCCGTGATCGCGATCGTGGTGACGGCGCTGATTGGGGCCTTCGTGCTCTATCGCACCCGCTTCGGCCGCCATGTGATCGCCGTTGGCTCAAATGAAGAGGTGGCGCGCTATTCCGGCATCTCGGTGCGCAATATCCGGATCATCACCTATCTGATCCAGGGGCTCTGCGTCGCCGTGGCCGTCTTGTTCTACGTGCCGCGCCTCGGCTCGACCTCGGCGACCACCGGTATCTTGTGGGAGCTGCAGGCGATCACCGCCGTGGTCGTCGGCGGAACCGCACTCAGGGGCGGCGTTGGCCGCATCTGGGGCACGATCTGCGGCGCCTTCATTCTGGAGGTTGTCGGCAACATCATGCTCTTGTCGAACTTCATTTCCGAATATCTGATCGCCGCCATCCAGGGCACGATCATCATCATCGCCATGCTGGTGCAGCGTTCGCTGTTCAACAGGCAAAAAAGTTAACGCTTGCGGGTTTTACGGACCACCCGCAGCCCGGACATTCCGGACTGAAACGGTCCGCCACTTGGGAGGATTAAGCATGAAACATATGGTATTGGGCGCGACCCTTATGGCGGCGACATCGCTTGTCGGCGTTACGCAAGCGCAGGCGCTGACGGTCGGCGTATCCATCCCGGCCGCCGACCATGGTTGGACAGCCGGCATCGTCTACCACGCCGAGCGCGTGGCCGAGGAACTGATGGGCGAGTATGAAGATCTCGACATCATCGTCAAAACCTCGCCCGACCCGGCAAGCCAGGCCAACGCCGTGCAGGATCTGGCCGTGCAGGGCATCGACGCGCTGGTGATCCTGCCGACCGACCCGGATCCGCTGGTCAACGCCATCATGCAGGTCAAGAGCCAGGGCGCCTTCGTGACGCTGGTCGACCGCGCGCCGTCCAACAACGACAGCAATGTCCGCGACCTCTATGTCGCCGGCAACAATCCGGCACTCGGCGCCGTCGCCGGCGAATACATCGTCGACACCACGCCGGACGCCGAAGTGGTCGTCATCCGCGGCCTGCCGATCCCGATCGACCAGCAGCGCCAGGACGGCTTCGACGCAGCGCTCGAAGGTTCCAACGTCAAGGTTCTGGAAAAGCAGTTCGGCAACTGGAACCGCGACGACGCCTTCCGCGTGATGCAGGACTATCTGACCAAATATCCGAAGATCGACGTGGTCTGGGCGCAGGATGACGACATGGTCGTCGGCGTGCTGCAGGCGATCGAGCAGTCCGGCCGCGACGATATCCAGTATGTCATCGGCGGCGCGGGCTCCAAGGACATGATCAAGAAGGTCATGGACGGCGACAGCATGATCCCGGTCGATGTGCTCTATCCGCCGGCGATGATCGGCACGGCCATGGAACTGACGGTCGCGGGCCTGATGGATCAGGTGCCGGTGGCCGGCAGCTACATCCTCGACGCCACGCTGGTGACCGAGGACAATGCCGAGGACTACTACTTCCCGGATTCGCCGTATTGATCCGGTAGGCCGCCCCCATAGGGCGGCATGACAGAATACCCCGGCGGAGCCTCCAGCCCTGCACGAGCAGGGCCGCTTCGCCGGAAACCCGAGGTGCATGCCACCGACACGACGCGACCGCATAGAACGGAGGAAATATCATGAAGACGATCAAGGGACCGGCCATCTTTCTCGGTCAGTTCGCGGGCGACGAGGCCCCGTTCAACAGCTGGGACGCGATCACCAAATGGGCGGCCGATTGCGGCTATGAGGGCGTTCAGGTGCCGACCTGGGCCGGCCAGCTCATCGACCTGAAGAAGGCCGCCGAATCCAAGGACTACTGCGACGATTTCAAGGGCCAGGCGCGCGAGAACGGCGTCGAGGTGACCGAGCTTTCAACCCACCTCCAGGGCCAGCTCGTCGCCGTTCATCCGGCCTATGACGAGGCCTTTGACGGCTTTGCGGCGCCGGAAGTGCGCGGCAACCCCAAGGCAAGGCAGGAATGGGCCGTCAACCAGGTGAAGATGGCGATCTCCGCCTCGAAGAATATGGGCATCAACGCCCATGCGACCTTCTCCGGCGCGCTCGCCTGGCCGTTCCTTTATCCCTGGCCGCAGCGCCCGGCGGGCCTGGTGGAAACCGCCTTTGCCGAACTTGCAAAGCGCTGGACGCCGATCCTGAACCACGCCGACGAGAACGGCGTCGACATCTGCTACGAGATCCATCCGGGCGAAGACCTGCATGACGGCGTGACCTTCGAGATGTTCCTCGACCACGTCAACAACCACCCGCGCGCCAACATGCTCTACGACCCGTCGCACTACGTGCTGCAGTGCCTCGACTATCTCGACAACATCGACATCTACAAGGACCGGATCAAGATGTTCCACGTCAAGGACGCGGAATTCAATCCGACCGGTCGGCAGGGCGTCTATGGCGGCTATCAGGGCTGGGTCGATCGTGCCGGGCGGTTCCGCTCGCTCGGCGACGGCCAGGTGGATTTTGGCGCGGTGTTCTCGAAGATGGCCGCCAATGATTTCGACGGCTGGGCCGTGGTCGAGTGGGAATGCTGCCTGAAACACCCGGAAGACGGCGCCCGCGAAGGCGCGGAATTCGTACGTCACCACATCATCCGCGTCACCGAAAAGGCCTTCGACGACTTCGCCGGCGGCGGCACCGACGAGGCCGCCAACAAGCGGATGCTGGGGCTGTAGGGTTCGCTGGCGCAGGCGGTTCCCCCCTCACCCCAGCCCTCTCCCCTCCGGGGCGAGGGGGCTTGCTGATCGAGGTGATGGGCAGAGAACCAGCCACACGATCCCTTCTCCCCGCCGGGGGAAGGTGGCGGCAGCCGGATGAGGGGCACGGGCGCAAAGAGGAAACGGAGAAGAGCGGCTGTCGGAGGGCCGCAGACAAGCACAACGGCTGGCGTGGGCTGATAGCCTCCCCCCTCACCCCAACCCTCTCCCCCCGGGCGAGGGAGCACGCTGATCGGGTTGAGAGGCAGAGAGCCAGCCACACGACCCCTTCTCCCCGCCGGGGAGAAGGTGGCGGCAGCCGGATGAGGGGCACCACCCCGGACAAAGACAATTCAGGAGAACACGACATGGCGATTGAAGGCAAAGACGAGAAATATTCCGGCCGCATCCGGCTTGGCATGGTGGGCGGCGGCTCGGGCGCGTTTATCGGCGGCGTGCATCGCATCGCGGCGCGGCTTGACGATCACTACACGCTGGTCGCGGGCGCGCTGTCGTCAACGCCGGAAAAGGCGCTGGCCTCGGGCAAGGAGCTCGGTCTCGACCCCGAGCGCACATACGGCTCCTATGAGGAAATGGCCGAGAAGGAAGCCGCGCGCGAGGACGGGATCGAGGCGGTCGCGATCGTCACCCCCAACCACATGCATTTCGGCCCGGCCAAGGCCTTTCTGGAAAAGGGCATCCATGTCATCTGCGACAAGCCGGTGACTTCTAACCTTGAAGACGCCAAGGCGCTGAAAGAGATCGCCGACAAGGCCAATGCGCTGTTCATCCTCACCCATAACTACACCGGCTATCCGATGATCCGCCAGGCTCGCGCCATGGTGGAAAAGGGCGATCTCGGCGATATCCGCCTGATCCACGCCGAATATCCGCAGGACTGGCTGACCGAGCCGGTTGAACGGCAGGGTTCGAAACAGGCCGAGTGGCGCACCGACCCGAAACGCTCGGGCGCGGGCGGCGCGCTGGGCGATATCGGCACCCACGCGCTGAACCTTGCCCTGTTCGTCTCCGGGGCCGCGGTCGAAAGCCTCGCCGCCGACCTCGACAGTTTCGTGGAAGGCCGACAGCTCGACGACAACGCCCATGTCATGCTGCGCTTCAAGGAGAAGAACGGCGTCAGGCCCAAGGGCATACTGTGGGCAAGCCAGGTCGCGCCCGGCTTCGAAAACGGTTTGAAAATCCGCATCGCCGGCACCAAGGGCGGGCTCGAATGGGTGCAGGAACACCCGAACATTCTGTGGTTCACCCCCTTCGGCCAGCCGAAGCAGATGCTGACCCGCAACGGCGCCGGGGCGCTGCCGGAATCCACCCGCGTTTCCCGCATTCCCGCCGGCCACCCGGAGGGCTATCTCGAAGGCTTCGCCAACATCTATTCGGAGGCCGCGCTCGCCATCAAGGCATACCGCGATGGCGGAGAAGCCCCCGACGTGATCTACCCGACGATCGAGGACGGCGTGATCGGTCTTGCCTTTGTCGAGGCCTGCGTGGAATCCGCCAAGAAGGACGGCGCCTGGGTGAAGCCCGACGTCTGATGCGCTTCGGCCCTGCATGCGCGCTCAACGGCGCCATGCCGGGCCGGGTGACGCAATTCGGCAACGTTGCGCGAATAACTTCTGTAACGTTACAGATTTGCCGCTGGCGTTCTGTACAAAGCGCTTTGGATTTTCTAGAGATCGGCCTCGAAAAAGCCGTTGCGCCCTGGCGTTGCAGCGGCAAGACGACTGAAACCGGGTGGCATCGTCCTCATCCGGTCGAGACGAAAGGATATCCAGCATGATCGATCCCAAGGCCCTGGCCGGACGCTTTCCGTCCGATTTCATGTTCGGCGTCGCGACGGCCTCCTACCAGATCGAAGGCGCTGCCCGCGAGGATGGCCGCAAACCGTCGATCTGGGATGCGTTTTCCCACATGCCGGGCCGCACTTTCAATGGCGACAGCGGCGATGTCGCCTGTGATCACTACCATCGCCTCGACGAGGACCTCGACCTGATCAAGTCGCTCGGCGTCGAGACCTACCGGTTTTCGATCGCCTGGCCGCGCATCATTCCCGATGGCCGCGGCCCGATCAACGAGGCCGGTCTCGACTTCTACGACCGCCTGATCGACGGCTGCAAGGAGCGCGGCATCAAGACCAATGCGACGCTCTATCACTGGGACCTGCCGCTGACGCTTGCCGGCGATGGCGGCTGGGCCGCGCGCTCCACGGCCTACGCCTTCCAGCGCTATGCGCAGACGGTGATGAAGCGGCTCGGCGACCGGCTCGACATGGTCGCGACCTTCAACGAACCCTGGTGCATCGTCTGGCTCAGCCATCTTTACGGCGTTCACGCGCCGGGCGAAAAGTCGATCGACGCCGCTCTTGCCGCACTCCACACGATGAACCTCGCCCATGGCCTCGGCGTCGAGGCGATCCGCCAGGAAGCGCCGAACGTGCCGGTCGGCATCGTCTGCAATCATCAGGCGCTCGAGCCGGCAAGCGACAGTGCCGAGGATATGGCCGCGGTCGAACGCGCCTTCCAGTTCCACAATGCCTGCTTCTTCGATCCGATGCTGAAGGGCGAGTACCCGGCGGATTTTATGGCCGCCTATGGGGAACGCATGCCGGAGATCGAGGACGGCGACCTTGCGACCATCAATCAGAAGCTCGACTGGTGGGGCCTCAATTACTACCGTCCCATGCGCATTGCCCATGACGGCAGCCCCGACGCGGCATTTCCGGCGGCAAGAGAAACTGCCCCGGTCAATAATGTCCTCACCGATATCGGCTGGGAAGTCTGCGCCCCCTCGCTCGGCAAGCTGATCAAACAGCTCTACGACCGCTACGACCTGCCGGACATGTACATCACCGAGAACGGCGCCTGCTACAATATGGAGCCGGTCGACGGCACGGTGGACGATAGCCCGCGCACCGAATATCTCTCCGAGCACATTGCGGTCTGCGCCGACGTCATTGACGCGGGCATTCCGCTCAAGGGTTACTACGCCTGGAGCCTGATGGACAATTTCGAGTGGGCAGAGGGCTACCGCATGCGGTTCGGCCTGGTGCACGTGGATTACGACACGCAGGAACGCACCATCAAGGACTCTGGCAAGTGGTACAAGGCGCTTGCCGAGACCTTCGGCGAAAGCGAAGAGGCCTGATCAGCCGACCGTGAGCTTGACGCCAGCGGCGGTGCGCCGCTGGCCAAGCACGGACTCACCCTTGCGCTTCGGGCGCCAGCACTTTCTCGAAATCGAAATCCTTGAGTTCGACGCGGCGCTCCAGCGCGTTGCCGTCGCCATCGAACAGGTGGCAGTCGGCGGCGTTGATGCCGATCACGACGTCCTCGTCGACGCGCACCGGGGCCGAGCCCGAAGTCAGCGAGCAGAAGGTCTTGTCTTCGCCAATCGCCGCATAGGCGATGGTGTTGATGCCGAGGCGTTCGATCACCGTCGGCTTGATGGTGATCGCGAGTTCTCCGCCGCCGAGCACGGTATGCTCAGGGCGAATGCCGAGCGTCAGCGTTTCGTCGACGAGGCCGTCGCGGGGCTCCACCGGAACGGTGAGGCTCTTGCCGTCATATCCCACGGTGACGCCCGACTGATCCGCGCCGGTGCAGGTCACCTTCAGGAAATTCATCGGCGGGTTGCCGATGAAGCCCGCGACGAACAGGTTCTGCGGCTTGTGGTAAAGCTCAAGCGGCGCGCCGACCTGGGCGATATCGCCGGCGTTCAGCACCACGATCCGGTCGGCCATGGTCATGGCCTCGACCTGATCATGGGTCACATAGATCATGGTTGCCGCGAGGTCGTGGTGCAGGCGGGTCAGTTCGATCCGCATTTCGCCGCGCAGCGCGGCATCGAGATTGGAGAGCGGCTCGTCGAACAGGAAGATCTTCGGTTTGCGCACGATCGCGCGGCCGATCGCCACGCGCTGGCGCTGACCGCCCGACAGCATGCCGGGCTTCTGCTGCAGGCGCTCGCCGAGCTGCAGGATATTCGCCGCCGCTTCGACGCGCTCGCGCACTTCCGGCTCGGCCATTTTCTGGACGCGTAGCGGAAAGGCGATGTTCTCGTAGACCGTCATATGCGGGTAAAGCGCGTAGGACTGGAACACCATCGAGATGCCGCGCTTGACGGGGGCGAGATTGTTGACGCGCTCGCCGTCGATGGTGATGTCGCCGGAGGTGATGTCCTCAAGGCCGGCGATCATGCGCAGAAGCGTGGACTTGCCGCAGCCGGACGGGCCGACGAAAACCACGAATTCGCCCTCATGCACCTCGAGATCGATGCCCTTGATGACATCGTAGATGCCGTAATTCTTGTAGATGTTTTTGAGATTGAGCTGTCCCAAGAGGTCTCTCCTGCCGCATCCGGGAAGCCATTCCAGGCCAACCCGCAAATGGGAAGCCGCCCGGCGGGGTCGCCGGGCGGCCTTCGTATTACTTGTACTCTTCGATCTCGGCCGCGGTCGAGGAGAGGATCTCGGCCGGCTCGGCGGAACCGATGACCACGGACTGAACCATGTCGACCATGGCGTTCTGGAACGCCTGGTAGTCGGTGAACAGCGGCTCCGGACCGCCGAACTCGATACCGTCGAGGAAGGGTGCCCAGGTCGGATCCTCGGCCACCATTTCCTGAACGCCCGGCACTGGACGCAGCGGCGTCAGGCCGTGGGTCTTTTCGTAGTAGAACTGGTTTTCCGGGTTGGTGAGCCACTTGGCGAGGCTGATCGCCTGTTCTTCCACGCCCGAACCATCGAAGACGGCCATGCTATCGGTGATCAGAAGCGTGCCCGGGCCTTCACCCTGCGGGCCGACCGGCAACAGCGCCACGCCCCAGTTGAGATCGTCATTGACGCGGTTTCTCACCCACGGGCCCTGCTCGATCATGGCCACCTGGGCGTCGTTGAACAGCGGCGTCAGCTCGTCCTGCTCGTAAGCCGTCGGGCCTTCTTCCGACACGTCCACCATCTTGCCGTACCATTCCAGCGCCTCCAGGTTCTGCGGGCTGTCGAGCACGATATTGCCGTCGGCGTCGATGACCTGGCCGTTATTGGTGTAAACCCAGTGCAGATACTGGTGCATGGTGTTGTCGAAGCTCTTGGCGGTGAGGCCGAAGCCGGGCGTGCCGGTCTTTTCCTTGATAGTGGCGGCCATGTCGTAGAGTTCCTGCCAGGTCTTCGGCGGGGTTTCCGGATCGAGGCCGGCCTGTTCGAACAGGTCCTTGTTCCAGTAGAGCGCCTTGGTGGAGAAGGCGACCGGAACGCCCCACTGCTCGCCGTCGAAGGTGACGGTGTCGACGATGTGAGGATAGTAGGAGGCCTTTTCCTCCTCGCTCATCGGGATCGGCACGATCAGTCCGTTTTCGGAAAGCTGCTTGAGCGTACGCGATCCCATATAGGCGAGCGCGATCGGCGTGCCGGCAACGGCGAGGTTGGTGGCCTTGTCCTGGCACTGGCCCCAGCCGACCACCTCGGTCTCGACCTTGTAGCCGGGGTTGTTTTCTTCCCATTCGGCGATGAAGCCGTCATAGCCTTCGGCAAGCTCGTCGCCGCACTGGATCATCGAGACGACCTTGTCTTCGGCGGAGGCGACGGAGGCCGAGGCGACAAGCGCGAGCGTTGCGACGCCGAGGCTGAGTTTCTTCAGATCAGGCATTTCAAATTCCCCTATCTTTCGTCCAGTCGATGATCGCCCGTGGACGGTGCGGGCCTTTGCGTTTCGGCAGTCAAATCCCTGCCGTTCAAACTGGCGGTCGCATGCGGCGCATGTTCTCCCGATCGCCAAATCAGTGGACGGTCGAAACCGCCGGGTCAGGTCTTCACCGCGCCTGCCGTCATGCCGGCGACGAGGTAGCGCTGAAGGAACAGGAACACGATGAACACCGGCAAAATGCCGACGAAGCTTGCCGCCATCAGCTCGTTCCAGATCACCTCCTGACGTCCGAAGAAGGCATAGAGCCCGACCGGAAGCGGCATGTATTCGGTCTTGGAATTGAAGGTCAGCGCGAAGATGAACTGCTGCGCGTAGATCGTCAGGAAGGCGGCGATCGCGACAACCGAAATGCCCGGCATGGCGAGCGGCACGATCACCCGGCGGAAGGTGTAGAACCGGCTTGCGCCATCGACCAGCGCCGCTTCCTCCAGCTCGCGCGGAATGCGCAGCATATAGGTTCGAAGCAGCCAGATGCCGGTCGGAATGGTGAAGGCGACGCCGGGCACGATCATCGCGAAATAAGTGTTGATCAGCCCGAAGGAGCGCATCAGCCGGAAGAGCGGGATCAGAAGCACCGCGCCCGAGAACATGTTGACCGCCAGGAACGCGCCGAGCAGCGGCCCGCGGCCCTTGAACTCGAAGCGGGCGAAGGCATAGGCCGCCGGCGTCACGAAGATCACCGAAAGCGCGGTGCCGATGCCGGCAATCAGGATCGAGTTGAAGATATAGCGCCCGAGCAGCGGCACCCGCTCCCACATATCGAAATAGGCGGCAAGCGAGGGATCTTCCGGCCAGAATTTGTAGGGCGCGGAAAACAGGTGATTGAGCGGCTTCAGCGACACCATGAAGCCCTCGAAGAACGGCGCCAGCACGAAGGCCAGGAACACGGCGAGCCCGGCATAGACGCCGATCAGCTCGTACCACTTGTAATGATGGATGCGGGCGGTGGGTTTCATCGTGCGGCCTCCCCGGAAAAGCGGCTGACGGCGCGGAAATAGACGAAGCAGAAGATCGACAGGAAGATGCAGATCAGCACCGCCCGGGCCGCACCGGCGCCGAACTTGTAGGAGCCGATCGCGACCTTGTAGGTATCGATGATCATCGTCGTGGTCGCATTCGACGGACCGCCCTTGGTCAGGATCCAGATGATGTCGAAGGAATTGAACGTCGAGATCAGAGAGATCATCGACATCGTCACCAGGGCCGGCACGATCAACGGCAGCGTGATGCGGCGGAAGCGGTAGAACCGGCCGGCGCCATCGGTCCATGCGGCCTCGTAGAGATCGGACGGGATCGACTGCACGGCGGCCAGCATGTAGATCGTGACCATCGGCACGCCGATCCAGACATCGGTGACGATCGTGGCGATGAAGGCCGAGGTGCCGGTGGCAAGGATCGGGAACGGACCGTCAAGCAGGCCGAAGCGCTGCAGCAGGCCGGAAATCATGCCGAACTGGCCATTATACATCCAGCCCCACATGAAGATGCCGATCGCCATCGGCACGATCCATGGCGGCATTGTCAGCACCCGAAACAGCGTGCGGCCGGGCACGGCGGCGCTCAGAAGCACCGCGCCGAACACGCCGATCACCATCTTCGCGGCAACCGAGAAGAAGGTCCAGATGAAGGTGCGCAGGATCACCTCGCCGAAGCCGCGCTCGAAGATCTTGAAATAATTCTCCAGCCCGACCCAGTCATAGGTCCGCTTCAGCGAGGCATCGGTGAAGGAGAGGTTGATCGTGTCGAGCAGCGGATAGGCGACGATCAGCAGGATATAGATCAGGGCGGGGGCGAGAAGGAGCCAGGCGAAAATGACGGCTGAGCGTTTGGTATCCATCCCGGTCCCCCTCAGCCCGCGGCTTTCGCTTCGGCGGTCTCGCCGTGAAGCAGCGCGTCATAGCGCGCCCAGACCGGCGCGAGATCGATGACCTTGCGCTCGCGCCGGGCCTCGTCCATGGCGAGCGCCAGAATGCCGGCCTCGATGGCGTCGAGTGCGGAGACCGGCAGCGCCGCCCCACGGGTGATATGGGCGATCACATCCTCGGCCATCTGCTCGTCCGCGCCGTAATGCTGCGAGCGTTCCGACGGCGCGGAATAGGTGCGCGACACGGTCTTCTCGCCGGTGCGGGCGTCATGGACATCGAGGAAGCCGCGCACGAAATCGCCTTCGGCCATGCCCTTCGCGCCGATCACGCAGAAGCGGCGGAATTCGTCCGGCACATTCAGATTGGTGTGGAAGGTCATGGCGACGCCATTTTCATATTCGACGGTCGCGGTCTGGTAATCGATGATGTCGCCGTCGCTGTCGAAGACCTTGTCCGAGCCCATCCAGCCGCTCGGCTTGCGGTGATAGACCTCGATATCGTTGGCGCCGGCGCCCTGTGGCGCATTGGCCGGCGTGAAGCTCTTGCGACCGCCGAAGCTTGCGACATAACGCGGCCGCGCGCCGACGACGCCATTGTAGAGGTCGAGATCGTGGCAGCATTTTTCCAGCATGAACGGCCCGGAATAGCGCGTGTTGCGCCGCCAGTCGCGCATGAAGAACGCGCCGTGATAGGGTGCGATATGCTCCGACGCCTCGATCGAGACCACATCGCCCAGCCGGCCATCGGCCTGGGCCGCGCGCAAATCGCGGTAAAGCGGCGAATAGCGCAGCACGAGGCCGACCAGCAGCCGGTCGTGGCCATAGGTATGGAGGAGGGCCGCGAGTGCGTAGCTTTCCTCGATACTCATCACGATCGGCTTTTCGGTGAAAACGGTCAGCCCCGCCTCAAGCCCGATGCGGATATGGTCGAGATGCATGAAATTGGGCGAGCCGATCATCAGGAGATCGAAGATCTCGTTTTCGATCAGCGCTTCGGGCGTCTCATACGCCTTGCCGGGAGAAATGCCATCTTTTTCAAGCGTTTCGAGACCTGCGGGCGCCGGATCCACATAGCCCACGATCTCGAAATCGGGGTCCATTTCGGAAAACACCACGCCAAGATAACCCAGACGGAAACCGAGTCCGATAATAGCGACCTTCATGGAGGACTGTTCCCAACATTTTCGTAATTTATTTTCTTCAGACTGAGACAAGAAAGCCGAAACGTCAACAAACTTTCGCTAAAAAAATGACTTCATGAAAATGATTTTCAAAACTGGGATTGGATGAGGTCTCGATGACAGGGCCCGCCGCGCGCCGGCAGCGCCCGCCACACGACAAAAAAAGGCCCCGGAGAACCGGGGCCATCCTGAGGTGTAGGGGGGCAAGTCACCTCGGGCATTGCAGCCGATGATAGGCTCTGCCAGCGTAGGCGGCGAAAGCCGCATTCTGCTCGGTATCAGTCGGCGGGCTGCTGGGCCTCGTCGCTGACGGTCATTCCGGCGTTCTCCGCGGCGTCGAAGCGCTCGGCGCTTTCGATGTCGGTGCCGCCGGCGGAAACCATCATCCGCAGGCCGTCCATCGGGATCGCCGCAGGCTGGAGAGCGAGGGCCGCCGGCGCGGTGGCCAGCAAAAGGACCAGGGCTGAGGGGACCGTGAACCTTGTCATTGCCATTGCTCCTGAAACAGTGCGACGCCGGAAACCGGCGCGCACGGGTAATCTGACGCGTCAGTCGTCGCTTTGGCGAACCTGATCGACGAGCTTGAGCGAACCGTCATCGGCCACGCGGAAGTAGTTCACGTAGCGGTCGCCGAACTTGTCGGTGCTGTTGATCTGAACCGTCGAGCCGACCGGGGCCTTGGAAAGCGTGCCGGTTTCCGGAACGGCCGAAGGCTGGATGGCGAAGGCGGCCGGTGCGGCGGCCAGAAGGGAGAAGAGAGCGGCGGATGCTGCGATCTTTTTCATTTCGAATAATCCTTTGAATCTGCGCATCGTGCTTTCCGTAAATCGATCCCGATTTCCGGGCCGATGCGCCAGGAAGAGTGCGGCGCCGTCGCCGGCGCCGGTCACCTTGGGTGTTTCAGTCGTCGCTCTGGCGAACCTGGTCGACCAGCTGAAGCGAGCCGTCATCGGCCACGCGGAAGAAGTTGACATAGCGGTCACCGAACTTGTCGGTGCCATTGATCTGAACCGTGGAGCCGACCGGGGCCTTGGAAAGCGTGCCGGTATCCGGAACGGCCGAGGGCTGGATGGCGAAAGCTGCGGGGGCTGCCGCGAGAGCGGAGACCAGGGCGGCGGTTGCTGCAAACTTGTTCATTTCAGAATACTCCTTGGGTATTTCAGTCAGTTGCGGCGCCGTTTTCCGGCGCGCGATTATTGGTGGTTTCAGTCGTTGCCCTGGCGAACCTGGTCGACCAGCTGCAGCGAACCGTCTTCGCTCACGCGGAAGAAGTTGACATAGTGGTCGCCGAAATTGTCGGTGCCGTTGATCTGGACCGTGGAGCCGGCCGGGGCCTTGGAAAGCGTGCCGGTGTCTGGAACGGCGGAGGGCTGGATTGCGAAGGCCGCAGGGGCTGCTGCGAGAGCGGAGACCAGGGCGGCGGTTGCTGCGAACTTGTTCATGATGAAACTCCTTTGATCATCATTGTGTCGTTTGATGACTGGGAGATGGGATTTAATCATCTGATTAACAAGTCTCCGTTTTAGAGCCGCAGCGTCGTTTTTTTGTTGACGGTCCACTCCGAAGTCCTTGATGCCGCTCCGTTTTTCAGAACAGAGCTGTCTGATCAGCGCGACAATTCGCGTTATAAATCAAGTGATTAAATTGGTATCGAGGCCACTGCTTGCAAGTCCGCAGGCGCAATTTCGGGCAATAAAAAACCCGGCCGCGAGGCCGGGTTGATTGGGTGATTTTTTTCGAAAAATTTTCAGGCTTCGAGCTTTTCGGCCACCAGCGTGCGCAGTTTTCCGAGGTCCTTGGCGAAATTGCGGATGCCTTCGGCAAGCTTTTCGGTCGCCATCGGATCCTCGTTCATCATCCAGCGGAAGGTCTTCTCGTCCATCTCGATCTTGTCCTCGGCCTCGAAGACATCGGGCGTCAGCTTGCGCTCCAGCTTGCCCTCGTCGGCGGCGAGTTCTTCCAGGAGGTTCGGGGAGATCGTCAGCCGGTCGCAGCCGGCAAGGCCTTCGATCTCGCCGGTATTGCGGAACGAAGCGCCCATGACCACGGTCTTGATGCCATTGGCCTTGTAGTAATTGTAGATCGAGCGGACCGAGAGCACGCCCGGATCGGTTTCCGAGGTATAGGTCTCGCCGGTGTCCTTCTTGTACCAGTCCAGGATACGGCCGACGAAGGGCGAGATCAGGAAGGCGCCGGCATCGGCGCAGGCGATCGCCTGGCATTTGGAAAACAGCAGCGTCAGATTGCAGTCGATGCCTTCCTTCTGCAGGATTTCGCAGGCGCGAATGCCTTCCCAGGTGGAAGCGAGCTTGATCAGGATGCGCTCGCGGCCGATGCCGCGGTCTTCATAGGCCTTGATGATCTCGCGCGCCTTGGCGACGGAAGCCTCCGTATCGAAGGACAGGTCGGCGTCGACCTCGGTCGAAACCCGTCCGGGCACCAGCTTGACCAGCGCCGCGCCGACATCGATGGCGAGCCGGCTTGCGACGGCGGCAACGACGTCATCCTTGGCGCCGCCCTGTTCCTTGCCCCATTTGATCGCCGCGTCGAAGGCGTCGTCGAACATGTCGGTGGACAGTGCCTTCAGCACGATCGAGGGATTGGTGGTGCAATCGACCGGTTTCAGTTTCTCGACAGCGCGAATATCGCCGGTATCGGCAACGACCGTGGTCATCTCGCGCAATTGGTCTAGCTTGGAAGCCATTTTCCTCATCCTTCCTTCTCTGGCGCAGCCCATAAGGCCGGCCGCAATCCTGTTCCGCCGAAGCCATCGCGGCGCTCCCGCGATGATAGCGGGTCGCGGTGATGCGTTCATGACTGTTCGCAGACATCGGCCCGCCATGCAAGGGCGGTCGTTTCCCGGCGACTATCGCAAGTGCGGGTTTTCAAAGTCAAGGATGGATATGGAAACGAAGGGCCGAAACGGCAACCGGTTCGGCTGGAATATCCGTTTTGCTCAAGCGCGGTTCTCAGGCCTTGCCGGCCTCCCAGCCGAGCATTGCCCGTTTGCGGGTCACGCCCCAGTGATAGCCGGTCAAGGCGCCGGACTTGCCGAGCGCGCGATGGCAGGGCACGACGAAGGAGACCGGGTTTCGCCCGATCGCCGCACCCACGGCGCGCGAGGCGTTGGGCCGGCCGATCTCGGACGCGATCTCGGAATAGGACTTTGCCTTGCCGAAGGGTATCTTCAGGAGGCTTTCCCAGACCTGTATCTGAAAGTCCGTGCCGATCAGAACGACCTTGAGCGGCCGGTCCGAGGACCATTCCTCCGGATCGAATATCCGTCGCGCATAGACCGCAGTCGCCGGCTCGTCTTCTATATAGGTGGCGTTGGGCCAGCGCGCGGTCATGTCCTCGAAGGCGGTGCGCTCCTCGCCCGGATCAGCGAAGGCGACGCCGGCAAGCCCGCGATCGGTGATCATCAGCAGCGACCGACCGAAGGGCGAGGCGTGAAAGCCATAGCGGATCACCAGGCTCTCGCCGCCGCTCTTCCATTCGCCCGGCGACATCGCCTCGTGGGTGACGAACAGATCGTGCAGCCGGCCGGGACCGGAGAGACCGAGTTCATAGGAGGTGTCGAGCACCGGAAGCCGCTCCTTGCCGAGAAGCTCCTTGGCGTGGTCCAGCGTGATCGCCTGTAAAAACGCCTTGGGCGACAGACCGGCCCAGCGGGTGAAGGTCTTCTGCAGCCCGGTCGGCGACAGGCCGAGCCGCTCGGCGATGGTCTCAAGCCCCGGCTGTTCGCGATAATCCTCGCTGATCATCGTAATGACGCTGCGCACCGTGTCGTAATCGGCCCCGCAGGGTGTCGTCTCGACGGCGCTGTCGGATATGGTTTCAAATAAGGCGTTCATCGGCTTCGTGCTCCTTCGTCACGGCAGGAAGCACGGTTTCTTTCCGCGCCGCCACCCGATTCTTGCCAGCCGCCCTCAAATGCGCTGTTTCACGGTGGCGAGCGCCTGCCGGAAAGCCCTGGCGAAGCTCTCGCGGTCATCGGGATTGAGGAAGGCGCCGATCTCGGTCCGTCGCCCCTCTCCGGCAAGCGCCATCTGGGTGATGCCGAATTCGTGGTGCCGATCGACGGTGAAGCGCGCCCAGAACGGATTGTAATGCGCCTCGAGCCGCTTGCCCGCCGGCGTCACCTTGGTGACGGATATATTGAGCCGCGACACCCGCACATGCTCGCGCTCGAGCGCGCTGCGGTAGGACAGCCTGAAGGCGGCATAAAGTCCGGCAAAGGCCGCAAGGCAGTAAAGCGCGATCGGCCAGGCGCCATGGACGGTGAAATAGAGCACATTCGGCACGAAACCGAGGGCCGCGAGCATGAGCAGCACGCGAAAACCCTTGCGCCCTAAAGAGCGATGGGGGAAAAGTTCAGCCGAAAAGACCGGCCTGTCATCAAGCGCTTCGGTCATTGCGCGTCGAGCCAGATTGAAAAAATGACAAAAACCAGAACCACAGTCAGCACCCAAAGGCGCAAAAAGTCAAATCGCACGCGGGCGAGCGCCTATAACGAGGCGGAGATCCACGAGATTTTCCGCCGCTTTTCGATCCAGCGGCCGGAGCCCAAGGGCGAGCTTGAGCATACCAACCCGTTCACGCTGCTGGTGGCGGTGGCGCTTTCCGCCCAGGCCACCGATGTCGGCGTCAACAAGGCGACCCGCGCGTTGTTTGCCGAAGTCGAGACGCCGCAACAGATGCTGGACCTCGGCGAGGAACGGTTGATTGCCCATATCAAGACGATCGGGCTTTACCGCAACAAGGCCAAGAACGTGATCGCGATGAGCCGCAAGCTGATCGACGATTTCGGCGGCGAGGTGCCGAGGACACGCGAGGAACTCGTCACGCTCCCCGGCGTCGGCCGCAAGACCGCCAATGTGGTGATGTCGATGGCGTTCGGCCATGCGACGATTGCCGTCGATACCCATATCTTCCGCATCGCCAACCGCATCGGCCTTGCGCCCGGCAAGACGCCGGACGAGGTCGAGGCGAAGCTGGAACAGGTGATCCCGGACGAATACCTGTTCCACGCCCACCACTGGCTGATCCTGCACGGCCGCTATGTCTGCAAGGCCCGCAAGCCCGACTGTCCGGCCTGCGTGATCGCCGACATCTGCAAGGCCGCGGAAAAGACCTCCGAGATGCCGGCGCCGCTGGTTCCGATCGGGTGAACCGGCGATCGCCGCCCGTTTTTCAAGCGGCGACCATGCCATGCGGGTCGATGACGAATTTCTTCGCCGCCCCGCCATCGAAATCGGCATAGCCGCGCGGGGCGTCGTCGAGGGTGATGAGTTCGACATTCACCGCCTTGGCGATATCCACCCGGCCATACAGGATCGCCTGCATCAGCGCCCGGTTATAGCGCATCACCGGGCACTGGCCGGTGTGGAAGGAATGCGATTTCGCCCAGCCGAGGCCGAAGCGCAGGCTGAGGGAGCCTTTCTGCGCCGCCTTGTCCGCCGCGCCGGGGTCTTCGGTGACGTAAAGACCCGGAATGCCGATCTGGCCGCCGGCGCGGGTCAGGTCCATAGCCGAATTCAGAACGGTCGCGGGCTGTTCGTGGCTGTGATCATGGCCGCAGCCATGGGCCTCGAATCCGACGCAATCGACAAAGGCGTCCACCTCCGGCGTGCCGGTGATTTCGGCCACCATGTCCCCCAGCGTCGCGTCCTGCCTGAGGTCGATGGCCTCGCAGCCGAAGCTCTTTGCTTGGTTCAAACGCTCGGGGATCATGTCGCCGACGATCACGCAGGCCGCGCCAAGCAGACGGGCGGAAGCCGCTGCGGCAAGGCCGACCGGCCCCGCGCCGGCGATATAGACGATCGAGCCCGGTCCGACGTCCGCCGTCACGCAGCCATGAAAGCCGGTCGGGAAGATATCGGAGAGCAACGTCAGGTCGGTGATCTTCTCCATCGCCTGTTCGCGGTCGGGAAATTTCAGCAGGTTGAAATCGGCATAGGGCACCATGACGTATTCGGCCTGCCCGCCGACCCAGCCGCCCATATCGACATAGCCATAGGCAGCGCCCGGGCGCGACGGATTGACGTTGAGGCAGATGCCGGTCTTGCCTTCCTTGCAATTGCGGCAACGCCCGCAGGCGATGTTGAACGGCACCGAAACGATGTCGCCGACGGAGATGAACTCGACATCGCGCCCGCATTCGATCACCTGCCCGGTGATCTCATGGCCGAGCACGAGACCCTTGGGCGCGGTGGTGCGGCCGCGCACCATGTGCTGGTCGGAGCCGCAGATATTGGTGGTCAGGATCTTCAGGATCACGCCGTGATCACACCGGCGTTGTCCCAGCGCCAGTTTCGGAAAATCGATCGTTTCGACAGTCACTTTGCCGGCGCCCTGAAATATCACGCCGCGGTTCGATGCACTTGCCATGTCTTCCTCCCAGGCTTTGCTACGAACCTGCATCATCCGCCCGCAACGCGATTGGTTCAGGCCTGAATGCGACATGATCGCGCATCAAAAATGCCGCCATGGGCATGGCGGTATGAAAACAGGCCGGCAAGGCTGTCGCGAAGAAACGCCGCGTCAGGCGCCCCGCAACCACGCCTCCTCGCCCTGGTGGAAGGCGGCGAGGGTTTCGGGGCGGTCGTCGCCCAGCAGGTCCTGGTTGACCGTGATGCCCCGGCTGCCCTGGAGATAGGAGAGGAAGCAGTAGCTCGGGCGATAGCTCTCGAGCTTGTCCCAGTCGATCGGCAGCGCCTCGCGCGGGTTGACCGCGCTCATCACGTCGCGCTCGAATAGCACTTCGAAACTCATGATCTTCCAGCGTCCGTCCTCGCGCACGCAACGCGAGAAGAAGCGGCAGAAGACGTGGAAGTCGACCGCGATGTCTTCAAGCTTCGCGCGGTTGAAGATCATCGCCGGGCTTTCCACGGTCGCCCGGTCGCCGTTGATGCGGGCGAAGGCGGGAAACACCCAGTGCTTGCCGCCGCGCACCCTTTTCATGAACGCGCGGGTGGAATCGACATAGGCCGCGCCCCCTTTGCCGTCATACCAGCTGGTGCGCACATAGGCGTCGTCGTGGAAGCATGCGCGCATCACGTCGAAGCGCCCCTGGTCGCGGGCGAAGCGCTCCCGGCGCACAAGGTCGAAAAGCTCCTCGCGCTCCAGCATCTCCAGCAGGCGCTGTTCGGTTTCGGGTTGCATGTTATCCTCCGCATTGATGCCGCTCAGGCCGAAAAACCGACCAGGGCCTTTGTTTCCAGATATTCCTCGAAGCCGGCAAGGCCGAATTCGCGACCATTGCCGGACTGCTTATAGCCGCCGAAGGGCAGCGACCGGTCGAAGGGCGCGCCATTATAGTAGACCCGGCCGGCGCGGATGCGATTGGCGATCTTGCGCGCGCGCTCGGGATCGGGCGACTGCACGAAGCCGGCAAGGCCGAAGGGCGTGTCGTTGGCGATCGCGATCGCTTCGTCCTCGCTGTCATAGAACATCATCGACAACACCGGGCCGAAAATCTCCTCGCGCGCGATCCGCATCTCCGGCGTTACATCGGCGAACACGGTCGGCCGCACGAAATATCCGGCATTGGCGGCGGCCGGGCGGCCGGGCCCGCCTGCGACCAGCGTCGCGCCCTCGTCGATGCCGGAGGCGATCAGCGCCTGCACCTTGTCGAACTGGGACTGGCTCACCAGAGGGCCCATCGTGGTTTTCGGGTCCATCGGATCGCCAAGCACGATCGTGTCGATCGCGCCGCGGGCGGCGGCGATTGCCTCCTCGCGATTTACGCGCGGCACCAGCATGCGGGTCGGCGACTGGCAGTTCTGGCCGGCATTGGTGTTGCAGGCATGGATGCCGGCGGCGACGGCCTTGGCCATATCGGCATCCGGCAGGAGGATGTTGGCGGATTTGCCGCCAAGCTCCTGCGCCACGCGCTTGATCGTGTCGGCGGCAAGCTTTGCCACGCGGATGCCCGCGCCCGCCGAACCGGTGATCGAGACCATGTCGACCTCCGGATGGCCTGCGATCGCCTCGCCAACGGTCGGTCCGTCGCCCTGGACGAGATTGAACACGCCCGTAGGGACGCCCGCCGCATCGATGATCTCGGCAAGCGCCTTCGCGCTCAGCGGCGCGATCTCGCTCGGCTTCAGCACCATGGTGCAGCCGGTGGCGAGCGCCGGCGCGATCTTGGAGGCCATCTGGTTCAGCGGCCAGTTCCACGGCGTGATCATGCCGCAGACGCCGATCGGCTCGCGCCGGATGATGCCGGTCGGCTCGGCGCGCTCGAATGCGTAGCTTTCCAGAACCCGGATCGCCTCTTCGAAGTGAAACAGCGCCACCGTCGCCTGCCGTTCGGTGGAAAACGTGATCGGCACGCCCATTTCCATCGTCATCAGCCGGGCAAGTTCCGGCAGTCGCGCCCGGAAGCCGTCGACGATGCGGCGGAGCGCTTTCAGCCGTTCCTCGCGGGTGGTCGTGGACCAGGCGTCGAAGGCGCGGCGCGCGGCGGCAACGGCGCGATCGACATCGGCGGCGGAGCCGAGCGCGACCCGGCCGATCTGGCGCTCGTCGGCCGGGTTGATGATGGCCATCTCGCGCGCGCCGTCAGGTTTCACCCAGGTCCCGTCGATATAGAATTCCAGCGCGTCCATGATCCCTCCCTCAGTCGGTTGCAGCGACTTTAGCCGCAACCGCCCGGGCCGCAATCGGGGCGCTGCCGCATTTCGTCTGCCGAAATGAGGGCCGCGCGCTTTTGCCTGGCGTTGCGCGGCTATCTAGAACATCATCTCACAAAAGGAGGACCGCATGCGGCGCTATTTCGAGGATTTCGAGGTCGGCGAGACCTGGACCAGCAAGACCATTTCCCTGTCGGAGGCCGATATCATCCGCTTTGCCGGCGAATATGATCCGCAGCCGATGCACACCGATCCGGAAGCCGCGGCCAAGGGCCGGTTCGGCTCGCTGATTGCCAGCGGCTGGCAGCTCGCGGCGCTCTCCATGCGCCTGTTCGTGGAGGAGGGCGGCTATGGTGAGACGCCGATGGTGGGCCTCGGCATCGACGAGTTGCGCTGGCGCAGGCCGGTGAAGCCCGGCGATCAGCTGACCGTCGCCCGCGAGGTGGTGGAAACCACAAGGCACGAAAAACGTCCTGAATACGGCCGCATCCGCACCAAAGTGACGATGACCAACCAGGATGGCGAGACGGTGATGACCTATACCTCGCTCGGGCAGGTGCCGGCGCGGGACAAGGGATAGGCTTGGGTCACCGGTGTTTCGCCTGCCGAAACGCCTTCTCCGCGCGGTATGCCTGCACGGATCGGCTTGTTAGGCAGGGATAGGACAAGGGGCGTGTCCGGCATCGGGGATGGAGGCCGGCCGCCTGCAACGGAGGAGAAAATCATGAAAACCACAATCTTCGGCACAATCGTGCTTGGCGTTACGGCAATGACGGCAACGGGCGCCCATGCGGCAACCTGCCCGGATGGCTTTCCGGAAAAGCCGATCCAGATGCTGGTGGGCTATGGCGCCGGCGGCGGCACGGATGCGATCGCGCGGGCGATCGCGGCCGAAATCGAGGAAAGCCAGGGCTGGACGGTCGTTGTCGACAACAAGCCGGGCGCCGGCGGCGGCGTGATGTCGGCGATGTTGATGAACATGAAGCCGGACGGCTATGCGATCGGCGTCGGCGCGACCGGCACGGTGGCGCTGAACCCCTACGAGAACGACGACACGCCCTATACCTATGAAAGCTTCGACTATCTGGGCACGGCGATGCAGATCAATTACGGCCTCGTCGCCCTGGTCGACCGGCCCTACCAGAATCTCGAGGAATTCATCGCCTATGCCAAGGAAAACAACGGCGCGACCATCGCCGTCGGCGGCAAGAGCCAGGAAATCCTCGTCGACCAGATGGCCAAGCATTACGACGTCAACCTGATCGCGGTGCCGAGCAAGGGCGCTGCCGACGCGCTGCAATCTACCCTCGGCGGCCATGTCGACGCGACCACCCAGGGCACCCAGCATGTGCAGCAGATCAAGGCCGGCGCGATGAACCAGCTCGCCTCGCTCACCGATGCGCGCGTGCCCTATGCGCCGGATTCGCCCTCGCTGGTGGAGGTCGGGCTCGATGCCACGATCGAGGGGCAGACGATCTTCATGATCCCCAAAGGGGTTGATCCTGCAATTCGGACCTGCCTGGAAGAGGCGCTTGACGAGGCGGTGGAGTCCGAAAGCTATGGCGAGCTTATGACGAGGCTTGAAAACGAGCCGCTCAATCTCGGGCCCGAGGGCACCACCGAACGGATCGCCAGGAACGCTCAGTTCTACAAGACCTATCTCGGCAAGTGACGCGGGAAGGTCCGGCAGCATGCAGTTCGAACGTCTGATCGGGGGAGCCGCCGTCATCTTCGGCGGTTTCCTTCTCTTCTACCTGATCCCCGATCAGGTCACCGCCAGCGCCGGGCCGATCGATCCGTCGCTGTTTCCAAGGATCGCGGCCTGGCTGTTCATCCTGCTCGGCGCGGTGCAACTCGTCATGAAGCCCCGCGAGGCGGCCGGGTTCGATGGTTACGAGTTCCTCCGTCTGGCGGGTCTCACCATCGCGGTGCTTGCGGCGGCGCTCGCCATGCCGCGGATCGGGTTTCTGCCCTCGGCGGTGGCGCTGATGGCGGTGATCTGCGCCTTCATGTTCGAGCGGCGCTATGCCTGGCTTGCCGCGACGATTGCCGCCGTGCCGGTCGGCACATGGTTCGTCTTCGTCATCGTCATGGGCCGTCCGCTGCCCGCAATCCCGTTCTGAGAGCGCCCTGATGCCAGATTTTGCAACCATTATCGGCGGGCTGACGGACGCGCTCACGCTCACCAATCTTCTCTATATCATCTGCGGCGTCGCCGTCGGCCAGATCGTCGGCGCGATTCCCGGCATGACGCTGTTGATGGCGCTCGCGATCGCCATTCCGCTTACCTATACGCTCGACACGCTGACGGCGCTGGCCTTCCTGATTTCGGTCAACAAGGGCGGCACGGTCGGCGGCGCGATCCCGGCGATCCTGATCAATACGCCGGGCACGCCGGAATCGGCCGCGACCGCGCTGGACGGGCATCCGATGGCCAAGAAGGGCCGGCCGATGAAGGCGATGAAATATTCGCTGTACTACTCGGTCTTCGGCGATATTTCGAGCGACATCGTGCTGATCACCATCTCCGCGCCGCTGGCGCTGGTGGCGCTCAGGATGGGGCCGATCGAGATCACCGCACTGATGATCCTCGCCTTCACGGTGATCACCGGGCTTGTCGGCAATTCCATGGTGAAGGGGCTGATGGCGGCGGCGCTCGGCTTCCTGTTCGCCTCCGTCGGCATCGATCCGGGGATGGGCACGCCGCGCTTCACCTTCGGCTCGCTCGATCTCTATGATGGCCTGCCGTTGACGGCGATGTCGATCGGGCTTCTGGCCGTCTCCGAGATCTTCCGCCAGATCGCCGCGACCACGCGGGCCACCAGCACCGCGTCGCCGATCCGGGTGCGCTCCGATGATCCGGAGGACAGGGGCGTCACCCTGACGGAGTTGCTCGCCAACAAATATGTCGCGATCCGCGCCTTCGTGATCGGAACCGTAATCGGCGCGATCCCGGGGCTCGGGTCCGCCACGGCAGGATTTCTGTCCTATTCCGTCACCAAGCAGGCTGCGAAGGATCCGGAAAGCTTCGGCAAGGGCGATCCGCGCGGCATCGCGGCGTCGGAAGCCGCCAATTCGGCGGTGGTTGGTGCCAATCTGATACCGCTTCTGACCCTCGGCATTCCCGGCAATATCGCCGCTGCCCTACTGGTCAGCGCCTTCATCATTCACGGCGTCCAGCCGGGCCCGCTCCTGTTTGAGGAGCAGGGACGGCTGATCTACGGTCTGTTCGGGGCGATGCTGATCGCCAATTTCTGCAATCTCGGGGTCGGCCAGGTCGGCATGCGTATCTGGTCGATGGCGATCGCCGCGCCCAATTCGGTGGTCTATCCGGCGGCGCTGCTCTTGTGCATCACCGGGGCCTATGTCACCGCGGGCTCGATGTTCGGCGTCTACATCATGCTCGCCTTCGGCGTTCTCGGCTATTTCATGCAGCGTTTCGGCTTTTCGGTGGTGGCCTTCATCATCGGCTATGTGCTGACGCCGGAGCTGGAATCGAAGATGGTGCAGTCGATCCTGATCAGCCGCGGTGACCCGATGGTCGTGTTCCAGCATCCGATCGCGCTCGTGCTCTTGGCGCTTTCGGTGGTTTCGATCGTCTATCTGGGGCCGAGGAAGAAGAAAAAGAAACCGGAACCCGAGCCGATCGAGGACTGACCGGCTGTCTCGCGGTTGCGCTCAGAGTTTCCTCAGCGCGACCGTTTCGACCAGATGATCGCGGCCCTTGCGCAGGATCAGGTCGGCGCGCGGGCGGGTGGGCAGGATGTTTTCGACGAGGTTCTTCATGTTGATGTTGTTCCAGAGATCCTCCGCCGTCGACAGCGCGTCCTCCTCGGTCAGCCGCGCATAGCGATGGAAATAGGAGGCCGGGTCGCGGAAGGCGGTCTGGCGCAGCTTCATGAAGCGCTCGACATACCAGTGATGGATGAGGTCGGTGCTGGCGTCGATATAGATCGAGAAGTCGAAGAAATCCGAGACCATCGGCACCATCCGGCCGCCGGCCGGCAGGTCGCGGGCCTGCAGCACGTTGATGCCCTCGAAGATCAGGATATCGGGGCGATCGACGGTGACGAAGCCGTCGGGCAGCACGTCATAGCTCAGATGCGAATAAAGCGGCGCCTTCACATTCGGCATGCCGGCCTTGATCGCCGAGAGGAAGCGCAGGATCGCGGCGGTGTCAAAGCTTTCGGGAAAGCCCTTGCGGCGCATCAGCCCTTCCATCTCCAGGACGGCATTGGGGTAGAGAAAGCCGTCGGTGGTGACGAGATCGACCTTGGGGCTGGACGGCCAGCGGGCGAGAAGCTGTTTCAGCAGGCGCGCCGTGGTCGACTTGCCGACCGCGACTGGGCCGGCGATGCCGATGATGAATGGCGTCTTGGGGTCCGCCTCGCCGAAATTGAGGAACTGGCCGCGCTGGCGGAACAGCATCTGCGAGGATTCCACATGGCTCGACAGCAGCCGCGACAGCGACAGGTAGATGCGCCGCACCTCTTCCAGATCGATCGGGTCGTTCAGCGAGCGAAGCTTGTGAACCTCCTCGGCCGTCAGCGTCAGCGGCGTGTCGGCGCGAAAATGCGACCATTCCTCGGCGGTAAAAAAGCGATAGGGCGAGACGGTTCCGCTGGAAACGTCCCCCTCCGCGACCAGCGTTTCCTCGAAACCTGCGATCATGAGGGCGCGCGTCCCGCCTTCTCGGCGATGCCCGACTGGTCGGTGCGGCTTGCAAGTTCAGCCATGACGTCGGAGAGCGGGATGTCGGCGATCTTCAGAACCACGAGAAGATGGAACAGCACGTCGGCGCTTTCCCCGACAAGGTTCTCGCGGTCTTCGGCGATTGCGGCGATCACCGCTTCGACGGCTTCCTCGCCGAGCTTCTTGGCGGCCTTGCGCTGGCCGCCGGCGACGAGTTTGGCGGTCCAGCTTTCCTCGGGCAAAGCCTGAGCGCGGGTTCTGACAATTGCCTCCAGATCGGCAAGCGTGAATTCTGACATGTCCTCTCCTTTGCCGTCAGTCGAGCCTGACGGCAATCCCGCTGTCAGCCATATACTGTTTCGCCTCGCCTATGGAATAGGTGCCGAAGTGAAAAATTGACGCAGCCAGAACGGCGGTGGCGTGGCCATCGCGAATGCCTTCCACCAGATGATCAAGCGTGCCGACGCCGCCCGACGCGATCACCGGCACGGAAACCGCATCGGCAAGCGTGCGGGTCAGTTCGATGTCATAGCCCGCCTTGGTGCCGTCGCGATCCATCGAGGTCAGCATGATTTCGCCGGCGCCGAGAGCGACGACCTTCTTCGCAAATTTCACCGCATCGATGCCCGTCGGCTGGCGGCCGCCATGGGTGAAGATTTCCCAGGCGCTGTCGCCTTCGCCTGCCGGCGTTTCCCGCCGCTTGGCATCGATCGACACCACAATGCACTGATTGCCGAACTTGTCGGCGGCCTCCGCCACGAAATCCGGGTTCTTTACCGCCGCTGAATTGATCGACACCTTGTCCGCGCCGCAAAGCAGCAGCTTGCGGATATCGGCCACCGTGCGCACCCCGCCGCCGACGGTCAGCGGCATGAAGCAGTGCTCGGCGGTGCGGGTCACCACATCGAAGATCGTTTCGCGATTGTCGGAGGTGGCGGTGATATCGAGAAAGCAGAGTTCGTCCGCGCCCGCCGCATCATAGGCCTGAGCCGCCTCCACCGGATCGCCGGCATCGATCAGATCGACAAAATTGACCCCCTTGACGACCCGACCGTCCTTGACGTCGAGACAGGGTATGACGCGGGCTTTGAGGGTCATGTTACAGGCCTTTCAGCATCTGAAGCGCTTCCGCCGGGTCGATGCGGCCATCATAGAGCGCGCGGCCGGAGATTGCACCTTCGAGGATCTGGGCGTCGGGCTTTGTCATCCGGGCGATGTCGTCCATCGAGGCGAGGCCGCCGGAGGCGATGACGGGGATTTCGACGGCGGCGGCCAGCGCCAGCGTGGCGTCCCAGTTGATGCCGGTCAGAATGCCGTCGCGGTCGATATCGGTGTAGATGATCGCGGCGACGCCGGCGCCCTCGAAACGTTTCGCCAGTTCGACCACCTCAAGTTCGGAGGCCTCCGCCCAGCCTTCGACCGCCACCTTGCCGCCGCGCGCGTCGATCCCGACGGCGATTTGGCCTGGAAAGGCCTTGCAGGCGGCCTTCACCAGTTCCGGATCGCGCACCGCCACGGTGCCGAGAATGACGCGGGCAAGGCCCTTCGACAGCCAGTTCTCGATATGCTCCAGCGAGCGGATGCCGCCGCCGAGCTGCACCGGGTTCTTCGTGGCCTTCAGAATGGCGTCAACCGCCGCGCCATTCACGCTCTCGCCGGCGAACGCGCCGTTGAGATCGACCACATGCAGCCACGAAAACCCCTGATCCTCGAAGGCCTTCGCCTGCGCGCCCGGATCGGGGTTATAGATCGTCGCCTGCTCCATGTCGCCAAGCTTGAGGCGCACGCACTGGCCGTCTTTCAGGTCGATTGCGGGGAAAAGGATCATCTGTGTCAGGCCCCAGAACGGACAAAGAACAAAAGGACTCGACTCTCTCGAGGGAATCGGTCAATGATTGCGCTGCCCCTAGATTTTGTACCTCGCGGGGCAGCGCAACACTAGATGTGCCTCAAAGGAGATAGCACGATGCAGACATACATGATCGGATATGACCTTAACAAGAGCGGCAAAAACTATGAAGACTTGATAGCCGCCATAAAAGAGCTAGCCAATGGTTACTGGCACCACCTCGACAGCACTTGGCTTATTAATACGAATTTGAATGCCGGCCAGATTCGCGATTATCTCAAACCTCACCTCGACAGCGATGATGAATTGCTCGTAATAGGCGTCTCTGGCAACTGGGCCACTAAAGGGATTTCGGCTAGCGGCAATGACTGGCTTCGAAACAGTCTCCACTCGGCAACCAAAGCTAGATAGCTACGGCGCCCACGTCAGAAAATTGGCGATCAGCTTGAGGCCAAGCCGCTGGCTCTTTTCCGGGTGGAACTGGCTGCCGGCCTTGTTGCCGTCGGCGACGAAGGCGGTGACGGGGCCGCCGTAATCGGTGGTGGCGATCACCTGTTCCGGCTTCTTTGCGGCAAGGTGATAGGAGTGGACGAAATAGGCGTGGAGGCCGTTCTCGCCCGTCTCGATACCGTTGAAGAGCGGATGCGGGGTCGTCAGCGTCAGCGTGTTCCAGCCGATCTGCGGGATCTTGAGGTCGGGGTCTGCGGGCGTGATCGGGGTGACGTCTCCGGCAATCCAGCCGAAGCCCTCGGAGGTGGTCTTTTCAAGACCGCGTTCCGACATCAACTGCATGCCGACGCAGATGCCGAGGAAGGGGCGGGCCTTCTGCTCCACCGCCTCGCGGATCGCCTCGACCATGCCGTCGACGGCTGAAAGCCCGGCGCGGCAATCGGCATAGGCGCCCACGCCCGGCAGCACGATGCGGTCGGCGGCTGCCACCACATCGGCTCTGTCGGTGAGCACGATTTCAGCATCCGCGCCGCTTTCACGGGCGGCGCGTTCGAACGCCTTGGTGGCCGAGCGCAGGTTTCCCGAACCATAGTCGATGATCGCGACTGTCTGGGTCATGGCTTCATTCCGGTGTTATGGCCTCAGGCCAGCATGCCCTTGGTGGACGGCACGCGGCCTTCCTGACGGGGATCGATTTCGGCAGCCGCGCGCAAGGCCCGCGCCACCGCCTTGAAACAGGTCTCGGCGATATGGTGGCTGTTGGCGCCATAGTGATTGAGCACATGCAGCGTGATGCCGGCATTCTGGGCGAGCGCGTGGAAGAATTCGCGCATCAGCTCGGTATCAAATGTGCCGATCTTCTCGCTCGGGAAGGTTACGTTCCACACCAGGAAAGGCCGGCCGGACAGGTCGAGCGCCGCCTTGGTCATGGTCTCGTCCATGGCGAGATCGATCGAGGCGTAGCGGGTCACGCCGGCGCGGTTGCCAAGCGCCTTGGCCAGCGCCTGGCCGATCGCGATCCCGACATCTTCCACGGTGTGGTGGTCGTCGACATGGAGATCGCCCTTGGCTTCGACCGTCATGTCGATCAGCGAATGGCGGGAAAGCTGGTCGAGCATATGGTCGAAGAAGCCGATACCGGTCGCAATCCGCGCTTCGCCGGTGCCGTCGACATTGACGGATACCGACACGGCGGTTTCATTGGTCTTGCGCGAAATTTCCGCGCGGCGGGCTTCGGTCTGAGCGGCCATAATGCCTGATGCCTCCATCGAAACGGGATAATGGGCGTTTCTTATCAGGCAGGGTCGGGAAGCGCAAAAGAAAAGCGGGCGTGTTTCCCGCGCGCCCATTCTCGGCTAAGGGAGGAACAATCGTCATTGAAAGCCCTTCCCATGCCCGCCGCCCAACGCCCCGCTTTGCTTTATTTCCTCGCCGCCTTCGCGTCCGGCTGCGTGCTGGCGTTTATGACGCATCTGAACGCGGTCATGAGCTTTTACAGCAATGCGATGTTCGCCTCCTGGACGGCGCATGCCACCGGTACGGTGGTGTCGATCGCGCTGCTCGGGCTTCTCGGTCTCAGGAAGCGGGCGGGCACGGCAGAGCAGAAGCCGGCGATCCCCTGGTGGGCCTATCTCGGCGGCGTGTTCGGCGCGGCAACCGTGGTATGCGCGGCCCTTGCCGTCAATTCGCCGCTCGCGCTTTCCGGCGCAATCGCGATCGGGCTTGCCAGCCAGGTGCTGTTTTCGCTGGCCGCCGACTATTGGGGCTTTTTCGGTCTGCCGGCGCGCCGGCTCGACCGGCGCGATGTGATCGTCGTGGCGCTGATCCTCGCCGGTGGCTTGCTGGTCATTCTTGCGGGGGCGCAGGCATGATCGCGGCAATCATCTATGCGGTCGTCACCGGCATCCTGGTGATCCTCAGCCGGCAGGTCAACGGGCGGCTCAGCCTCTCCACCTCGCCGATGACGTCCTCTTTCTACAACCATCTTGTCGGCTTCGCGGTCATGAGCGCGGTTCTGCTGGCGCTCGGCGGCCTGTGGCCGTCCTCCTTTTCCAATATTCCGCCCTATGCCTGGCTCGGCGGGCCGCTCGGGGTGATCTTCGTCGCGGCCGGCTCGTGGGTCATTCCGAAGATCGGCGCGGTCAACACGGCGGTGCTGATCATCGGCGGCCAGATGATCGCCGGCGCGGCGATGGATATGGCGGAGGGGGTGACGGCCTCGCCGGTGCTGCGTATTGCCGGCCTGATCCTCATTCTGGCCGGCATTCTTCTGGCGCAGGCCCGTCCGAGAGCCTGAGCGGATTGCAAATGTGGCATGGCTGCCTACATAGGGAGCCGGAAAGGCCTGTCCCGACGGGCCGCAATTGAGGTTTTTGATCATGAGCGAACACAATCCCTTCGGCACCATGCATGCGACGACGATCATCACCGTGCGCAAGGACGGCAAGGTGGTGATGGCCGGCGACGGCCAGGTCTCGCTCGGCCAGACGGTGATGAAGGGCAATGCCCGCAAGGTGCGCCGCATCGGCAAGAACGGCAATGTCATTGCCGGTTTCGCCGGCGCTACCGCCGATGCCTTCACCCTGCTGGAGCGGCTGGAGCGCAAGCTGGAACAATATCCCGACCAGTTGATGCGGGCCTGCGTGGAGCTTGCCAAGGACTGGCGCACCGACAAATATCTGCGCAATCTTGAAGCGATGATGCTGGTCGCCGACAAGGACATTACCCTTGCCGTTACCGGCAATGGCGATGTGCTGGAGCCGGAGCAGGGCGTCATGGCGATCGGTTCCGGTGGGAATTACGCGCTTTCCGCAGCTCTTGCGCTGATGGATAGCGACAAGCCCGCCGAAGACGTCGCCCGCCGGGCGATGGAAATCGCCTCGCAGATCTGCGTCTACACCAATGGCAACATCATCGTGGAAACGCTGGATGCCGCATAGTGACGGCGTCATAGGCTTCCGCCCGCTTGTCGAGGACGACCTCGACCTGATGGCCCGCTGGCTCGCCGCCCCGCATGTCGCGGCGTGGTGGCATCGTGCGGAAAAACAGGTCGAGCAGATGCGCTCCCATATCGATGACCCGACGGTGTCGCCCTTCGTGGTGCTGCTGGATGACGTGCCGTTCGGCTATATCCAGCTCTGCGCTCTCGATCACGAGCGCGACAACGAGCCGGCGCTTGAGGGCCAGCCCATGGGCACGTTCGGCGTCGACCAGTTCATCGGCCCGGCGGAGATGATCGGCAAGGGCCTCGGCACACGGCTGGTTGCCGCCATGGCGGAGCGGGCCTTGAATGACGGCGCGAAGCGCGTGCTCGTCGATCCGCATCCCGATAACGCGGCGGCGATCCGCGCTTACGAGAAGGCCGGCTTCGTCCGGCTTGGAACTTTCAGCATGACAGGCGGTCCGGCGCTGCTGATGGCCCGCGACCCTTGAGGAGCAGTGACAGATGACCAATTTTTCCCCCCGCGAGATCGTTTCCGAGCTCGACCGCCACATCATCGGCCAGCACGACGCCAAGCGCGCCGTCGCGATCGCGCTTCGCAACCGCTGGCGTCGCCAGCAGCTTCCCGACGATCTGCGCGACGAGGTGATGCCGAAGAATATCCTGATGATCGGCCCGACCGGCGTCGGCAAGACCGAGATCTCGCGCCGGCTTGCCAAACTCGCCGGCGCGCCCTTCATCAAGATAGAGGCCACCAAGTTCACCGAGGTCGGCTATGTCGGCCGCGATGTCGAGCAGATTATCCGCGACCTCGTCGAAATCGGCCTCGTGCTGGTGCGCGAGAAGAAGCGCCAGGAGGTGCAGGCCAAGGCCCACGCCAATGCCGAGGAGCGCGTGCTTGACGCGTTGGTCGGCAAGACGGCATCGCCGGCAACCCGCGATAGTTTCCGTAAGAAACTCCGCGCCGGCGAACTTGATGACAAGGAAATCGACATCGAGATCAACGATACCGGTTCCGGCATGGGAGGTTTCGAGATTCCGGGCATGCCCGGCGCCAATATCGGCGTGCTGAACCTTTCCGAAATGTTCGGCAAGCAGCAGAAGACCAAGAAGGTCCGCACCACGGTCAAGGCTTCCCATGACGACCTGGTTCGCGATGAGTCCGACAAGCTGCTTGATGACGAGGTGATCCAGCGCGAGGCCGTGCGGCTGGTGCAGGAAGACGGCATCGTGTTCCTGGACGAGATCGACAAGATCGCCGCCGGCGACGGCCGCATGGGTGCCGGCGTCTCGCGCGAGGGCGTGCAGCGCGACCTCTTGCCGCTGGTGGAAGGCACGACGGTCGCCACCAAATACGGCCCGATCAAGACCGACCATATCCTGTTCATCGCGTCCGGTGCGTTCCACGTCTCCAAGCCGTCGGACCTTCTGCCGGAGTTGCAGGGCCGCCTGCCGATCCGCGTCGAATTGCAGGCGCTGACCAAGGAGGATTTCCGCCGCATCCTGACGGAAACCGAGGCCAGCCTGATCCGCCAGTACAAGGCGCTGATGGGAACCGAGGAAGTCTCGCTCGACTTCACCGAGGATGCGATCGATTCGCTCGCCGATGTCGCGGTGCATTTGAACGCCACCGTCGAAAACATCGGCGCGCGCCGGCTGCAGACGGTGATGGAACGGGTGCTGGACGAAATCTCCTTCACCGCCCCCGACCAGTCCGGCCAGGCGCTGACCATCGACAGCGACTACGTTCGCAAGCATGTCGGCGACATGGCGCAGGACACGGACCTGTCGCGGTATATTCTGTAAGGTCGCGACGCGCGGAAGGGGCTATCCCTTCCGTGCGATCACGAACGCCGCCTTCATCTTGCCGGGACGCCATTCCTCGATGATTGAAAACCCGGCCTCTCGCATCTCCTCCACCAGCGTGGCCTGCGAAAACACGCCCACATAGGGCGCCTTGCCGAAAAGGCGCATCACCGGCAGGATCGGGCGCAGGAAGCCTAGACCGTCGGCGATGCAGGCGGTCGAGGAGATGAACAGCCCGTCCGGCTTCAGCATGGCGTGAACCTTGGCAAGCACCGCCTGCCGGTTTTTCAGAAGATGCAGGATGGAATGCGCCATCGCGGCGTCATAGGGCCCGCCGTCGATGTCTTCGATATCACCCACCCGGAAGGCGACATTGGCGATGCCGGCACTCTCCGCCTTCTTTCGGGCGATCGCGATCATGTTTTCAGATATGTCATAGGCATCGATGCGGGCCACGGCCGCGGCGTGGTGAAGCGCCGTGGTGCCCGTGCCGCAGCCGAACTCCAGGACCGTCATCTCCGGCGTGAACAGCGCGCCGGTCCGTTCCAGCTTGATCCGGTAGGTTTCCTCATCGGCAACCTTCTGCGCCGCATATTTTTCGGCGGATTTGTCCCAGAAACGGGTATCCCTGTCTTTCGCTGGCGTCGGCATCGCTTTTTGTCCTGTTCTTGGAGTGCTTCGTAACCTACCCCGAAATCGGGTTGCGTTCGACCGTTTCGCTGCCTAGAGCCCTTCAGGCTTAAATGGAAGCAGTTCTGTTTGCCCAAACCGGTCATTCCACGCGAAGAAGCCCGCGCGGCATAGCCATAGCTATGGCGAAGGGCTTCGACAAAGTGGAGGGCCGGTTTCGGCAAACCCGAAGGGCGGCAAGGAATTTGCGCCATTACCGGCGGTCTTCGGCTTGGACATAGCGACGGCTATGCCCTGCGCCAAAGCCCTTGATCCTGGCGCAAATTCCTTGCCGCAGAACGCTTCCATTTAAGCCTGAAGGGCTCTAGGCTGGACCCATGGCAGCGCGGCCAGACGCGTTGCACCCGCCTTTATACACTCGGAGGAACATCATGGAATATCGCCAGCTCGGCCGTTCGGGCCTGAAAATCTCGACCATTACCATGGGCACCATGACCTTTGGCGGGGTCGGCTGGGCGAAGACGGTGGGCGATCTTGGCGCTGATGACGCAAGACGCCTCGTCGACATCTGTATCGATGCCGGCGTCAACCTGATGGATACGGCGGATGCCTATTCGCAAGGCGTGTGCGAGGAAATCATCGGCGAGATCATGGACAAGCCGCGCCGCGACAAGATGATGATCGCGACCAAGGCGCGCTTTGCCATGGGCGACGGGCCGAATGATGCCGGCCTTTCCCGCCACCACCTGATCGCCGCATGCGAGGCCAGCCTGAAGCGCCTGAAGACCGATGTCATCGATCTCTACCAGGTCCATGAATGGGACGGTCTGACCCCGCTGGAGGAAACCATGGAGGCGCTCGACACGCTGGTGCGCCACGGCAAGGTCCGCTATGTCGGCTGCTCGAATTTCTCCGGCTGGCATATCATGAAGGCGCTGGGCATTGCCGAACGCGAGCATCGCCAGCGCTTCGTCAGCCAGCAGATCCACTACACGCTCGAAAGCCGCGACGCCGAAAACGAACTGGTGCCGATCAGCGTGGATCAGGGGCTCGGCATCCTGGTCTGGAGCCCGATCGCCGGCGGGCTTCTGTCCGGCAAGCACCGCCGTGACCGCAAGGCGCCGGAAGGCACCCGCCAGTTCGCCGGCTGGACCGAGCCGCCGATCCGCGACGAGGAACGGCTGTGGACCATCATCGATACGCTGGTGGAAATCGCCGATGCCCGCGGCGTTTCGGCGGCCCAGGTCGCGCTGGCCTGGACGCTGGGGCGCAAGGGCGTCACCTCGGTCATCATCGGCGGACGCACGGAAGACCAGTTCCGCGACAACCTCGCCTCAGCCGATCTGAAGCTCACTGAGGAGGAACGCGGCCGCCTCGACGCCGTCAGCCAGCCCTGGCTGCAATACCCCTACTGGCACCAGCGCAATTCGGCCAGCGAACGCCTCGGCGAGGCCGATCTGGCGCTGATCGGGCCGTATCTGGAAGGGAATTAAGGCTGGACATAACCGCATAGCCCCGGGCCAATCTCCCCCCTTGAGGGGGAGATCAAGGGTGACGAAGTTTCGCGACACTGCCATTTATGCCCAAATGGAAAAAATATTTGGCACTCATGCCGAATTGACCTCGCGCGCTTTGCCGCTAGATTGGCAATGACAGTTCCAGCCACAGGGATGGTGATTTCATGGCGCGCATCGAGAAACACGGCCTTGCCTATGACAAGGCGCTTTATGATTTCCTGACCGAGAAGGTGTTGCCCGGCACCAATGTCGACGCAGATGCCTTTTTCGAGGGGTTCTCCGCGATTGTGAGTGACCTCGCGCCGAAGAACCGCGCATTGCTGAAAACCCGCGATGCGATGCAGGAAAAGCTCGACGCCTGGTACAGGGAAAACGGCGCGCCGGCCGATATGGCGGCCTATGAGTCGTTTCTGCGCGAGATCGGTTATATCCTGCCGGAAGGCGGCGATTTTTCCGTCACTACCGAGAATGTCGACCCGGAAATCACCACCATCGCCGGTCCGCAATTGGTCGTGCCGGTGATGAACGCCCGCTATGCGCTGAATGCGGCGAACGCCCGCTGGGGCTCGCTCTATGACGCGCTCTACGGCACGGATGCGATCGCCGAGGATGACGGCGCGGAAAAGGGCAGGGGGTATAACCCGAAGCGCGGGGCGAAGGTCATCGCCTGGGCCAAGGATTTCCTGGACAAGAACATTCCGCTTGCCGGCGGGAAATGGGCTGATGTCACCGGCTTCGGTTACAATGGCGGCACGCTGATCGTGAAGACCGCCGCCGGCGAAACCGGCCTTGCCGATCCCGCGCAATATGCGGGCTTCAAAGATGAGGAGGGCGACGCCTTCCGGCTCTATTTCGTCAACAACAACCTCCACGTCATGGTCTTCGTCGATCCCGGCAGCATGATCGGCAAGGACGATCCGGCGGGCATCGGCGATATCGCGCTCGAATCGGCCATCACCGCGATCATGGATTGCGAGGATTCCGTTGCCGCCGTCGATGCCGAGGACAAGGTGCTGGCCTATTCCAACTGGCTCGGCCTGATGAAGGGCGATCTGACGGAAGAGGTCACCAAGAACGGCCGCACCTTTACCCGCAAGCTTGCCAAGGACATCGCATTCACCGGCGCCGATGGCGCGCCGAAGACGCTGCCCGGCCGCTCGCTGATGCTGGTGCGCAATGTCGGCCACCTGATGACCAATCCGGCGATCCTCGATGCCGATGGCCGCGAGGTGCCGGAGGGCATCATGGATGCCGCCGTCACCGCGCTGATCGCGCTCTATGACATTGGCGAAAACGGTCGCCACATGAATTCCCGCGCCGGCTCCATGTATGTGGTCAAGCCGAAGATGCACGGTCCGGAGGAAGTCGCTTTCGCCTCGGAACTGTTCGGTCGCGTCGAAAAGATCGTCGGCATGAAGCCGAACACGATGAAGATGGGGATCATGGACGAGGAGCGCCGCACCACGGTCAACCTCAAGGAATGCATCCGTGCCGCGAAGGACCGAGTCGTGTTCATCAATACCGGCTTCCTCGATCGCACCGGCGACGAGATCCATACCTCGATGGAAGCAGGTCCCATGATCCGCAAGGGCGACATGAAGGGCGCGCCCTGGATTGCGGCCTATGAGGACTGGAATGTCGATATCGGTCTCGAATGCGGTCTTGCGGGCCATGCCCAGATTGGCAAGGGCATGTGGGCGATGCCGGACCTGATGGCCGGCATGCTGGAAGCAAAGATCTCCCAGCCCAGGGCCGGCGCCAACACTGCCTGGGTGCCATCGCCGACGGCGGCCACGCTGCACGCCACGCATTACCACGCCGTCAATGTCGCAAGCGTGCAGGAAAAGCTGAAGGACCGGTCGCGCGCCAGCCTCACGGACATCCTCTCCGTGCCGGTGGCCGTGCGCCCGAACTGGAGCCCGGAGGAAATCCAGGCCGAACTCGACAACAACGCGCAGGGGATTCTCGGCTATGTCGTGCGCTGGATCGATCAGGGCGTCGGCTGCTCCAAGGTGCCGGACATCAACGATGTCGGCCTGATGGAAGACCGCGCCACGCTCAGGATTTCCTCCCAGCACATGGCGAACTGGCTTTATCACGGCGTCGTCAGCGAGGAGCAGATCGTCGCGACCATGAAGAAGATGGCCGCCGTCGTCGACCGCCAGAACGAGGGCGATCCGCTCTATCGCCCGATGGCCGGTCATTTCGATGACTCGGTCGCCTTTCAGGCCGCGCTCGACCTGGTGCTGAAGGGCCGCGAACAGCCGAACGGTTATACTGAACCGGTGCTCCACAAACGCCGTCAGGAGCGCAAGGCGAAGGACGCGGCCTGAGAGGCGGCGCGATCCGCAAAACGTAAATGACGGGGACTGTGCCGCGCCGCATGGCCCCAAAGATTTTCTCGCTCCGGAGGGGAGAAACGTCGCGATGGTCACGGGCGGGTCAATCGCCGGGCCCGCTTCGTTATTTCTCCGATAGGATCGCCTTGTTGCGCTTCATGTATTCGGCGATCGCCAGTTCGCCGGCGAGCTGGATGTGGTGCTCGCAGGCCGCTGCCGCGGCATCGCCGTCGCGGGTGACGGCGGCGGCATTGATGATCGTTTCGAGTTCCGCGATCGAGGGTTCGATCCGGCTTTCGTCAACGAAGGCGAAGCGGCGGAACATGGCGATGCGGGCATGCATGCTGCTGAGGCTTTCGGCCAGCACGGCATTGTCGCTGCCTTCGGTGAGCAGGGTGTAGAATTCGGCCTTGATATGCTCGCGGCTTTCGACATCGCCCTTGCGGTATTCCTTGTCGAGCCGTTCGCCGAGCTTCTTCAGCCTGGCGCACTGGCTGTCGGTCGCGTTTTCGGCAAACAGCCGGCCGGCAAGCCCTTCGAGCGCCGCGCGCACGACATAGATCGAGCGGATTTCCTTTTCGGTGAGCACGGTCACAATCGGGCCGAGATTGGGCACGACGCTGATCAGATGTTCCGATTCAAGCTGGCGCAGCGCCTCGCGGATCACGGTGCGCGAAACGCCATAGGTCTCGCACAGCGCGCTCTCGATCAGGCGCTGGCCGGGCACCAGCTTGCCTTCGAGAATATCCTCGCGAACAAGACGCACCACCTGCTGGCGAAGCGGGGCCGCCGTGCGGGCAATGACTGTCGAACCTGCCATGCTATTCTCCGATATTCGTTCCGGTATCTGCCGGGAGGGGCGTCCCTCGCCGAACCGCCTGGGCGTTCGGTCCGGTTTACCAAGATTTGCCGGAGGACGCGAGCCGTGCGTTCCGGCTTTCGTCGTTATTCACTGATATGATATGACAGTAATACCATCGATCCTGTCACCGCGCCAACCGTGATTGCGTTCATCCGGTCGATCGCCCCTGCGGGAACAACGGCAAGGCCCTGTCCAGCACCTTATCTTTCCAAAGCCCTGTACATTATTACCGTAATACGGTATGACGGAAAACTTGCTCGTTTCCGCTTGCGAACTCCATCGCCGGAAAGGGTGCGCGATAATCCAGGGAGGAAAAGGAATGGTCGCCAAGCGTCTGAGGTCGCAGAATGCCGGATGGCACAGGTTCAACGTGGGCGCGCTGGAATGCACCGCCATCTGGGACGGCTATATCCATCACAGCTATGAGGGCATCTTTCCCAATGCCGATCCGGCGGAAATGGCCCGGCTGCAACGCGAATATCTCCTGCCGGCCGATCATATTCCGATGGACCTGAACCCGGTCGTGGTCAATACCGGGGACCATCTTATCCTGATCGATGCCGGCATGGGCCAGACCTCGACGATGTTCGGCGATCAGATGGGTCGGCTCATGGAAAACATGAAGGCCGCCGGCATCGATTCTGCCGATATCGACGTCGTCTTGCTGACCCATCTCCACCCCGATCATTCCTTCGGCCTGATCCTGCCCGATGGCGCGCCGGCCTTTCCCAATGCCGTGCTTTACGCCCCGAGGACCGACTGGGAAGAGTGGACCGACGAGGCAAACCGTGCGCGCAACGATTTCCGCAACGTCTGGACGGCCGGCACGCTTGAAGCGGTTGCGCCCTATCGCGAAAACCTGAAGCTCTTCGCGATCGGCGACGCCATCCTGCCCGGCGTGACGACCCTTTCGGCGGCCGGCCACAGTTCCGGCCAATGCGCCTACCTCTTCGAAAGCGAGGGCGAGAAGGTGATCTTCACCGGCGATCTCGCCCATCATCAGGTCTATGATCCCTACCACCCCGAATGGTTCTTCCACATGGATTACGACAGTGATCCGCGGATGGGCGCGGATGCCAAGGCGGCGATCTTCAAAAAGGTCGTCGACGAGAATATCCGCTACCACGGCTATCATTTCCCCTATCCGGGTCTCGGGCGGATGGTGCGCGTCGAGGATGGCACCTACCGGTTCCACGCCGAACCGGTCAATCCGCGCCTCCTGCCTGCGCTGAAGTGAGGCAAGCCCATGAAGGATAAGATGTGCGCGATCGTCACCGGCGGCGGCCGCAATATCGGCCAGGCGATTTCGCTGAGGCTGCAACAGGACGGGTTTCGCGTTTTCGTGCTCGATGTCGTCGAGCCCGAAGTCGAATCGCTGCGTGCCGATGCGGTGCTGGTGGACCTAATGGATGTTGAGGCTGCGAAGGCCGTGGTCGGCAAGATCGTCGCCGATCACAAGGTCGCCTGCCTCGTCAACAATGTCGGGCTGGTGGCGCCGGCGCCGCTGGAAGAGGTCAGGCTCGAGGATTTCGAGCGGCTGATGAACCTCAATCTCAGAACCTCGATCATCTGCGCCCAGATCGTGGTGCCGGAGATGAAAAGGCATGGCGGCGGGCGGATCGTGTTCAACACCAGCCGCGTCACCAAGGGCAAGCTCGACCGCTCACTCTACAGCGCCACCAAGGGCGCGGCGCAATCGATGGCGCGCACCTGGGCGCTGGAGCTCGGCGCCGCCGGCATTACCGTCAACTGTGTTGCCCCGGGGCCGATCGCGACCACCGCCTTCTGGCAGAACAACCCGCCCGATGCGCCGAAGACCAAGGCGATCACCGATGCCATTCCGGTCGGCCGCATGGGCACGCCGGAGGATGTCGCCAACGCCGTCAGCTTCTTCTGCGACGCGCGCGCTGGCTTCGTCACGGGCCAGAGCCTGTTCGTCTGCGGCGGCGTGACGGTCGGCTAAGCCTTTCACCGCGACGTTCCAGCAGACTTCCAGCTAAATTTTTCCGGCCCGATTGACTTATTGCTACGTATCAATAATCTATTGTTACGTAGCAATGAGGAGTTTGGGGTGCCGCGGAGGATTACCCAGAAGGAAGTGGCCGAGAGGGCGGGCGTCGCGCAGGCAACGGTTTCGCTCGTGCTCAATGGCGGTCGCGACAAGGTCGCGGCGGAGACCGCCGAACGCATCGAGGCGGCGATCGCCGAGCTCGGCTATCAGCCGAACCGTTTCGCCCAGGCGCTGCGCACCCAGCGCAGCCATGTGATCGCCTGCGTGGTGCCGGATCTCACCAATCCCTTCTATCCCTCGCTGGTGGTCGCGGTGCAGAAGGTCGCCCGCGCCGCCGGCTACGAGGTGATCACGATCGACACCGAAGGCCGCGAGGCCAATGAACGCCAGGTCGTCCAGTCGGCCCAGCATGGCCGCTTCGACGGCATTGTCGGCGTGTTCTTCAATCTCGGCGCCCGCGAGCTTGCGCCCCTCGGCAAGGTCGGCGTGCCGATCGTGCGCATCGAGGTCAGCCGCAAGGCCGGCGGATCGCTCCCGATCGATGATCTCTACATCGACAACGAGGCGGCGGCGCGTGCGCTCACCGACCGGCTGCTGGCCCTCGGCCACCGCCATATTACCATGATCGCAGCGCCCGGCGGTCCGCAACGCGTTCGCCTTCAGGGCTATCTCGACGCCATGGCGACGGCGGACGCCGAGCCGAATGTGCTCGAGGCCGAGCATTTCACCGTCGAGGGCGGACGCCATGCCGCCGACGCGCTCGTGGAAAGCGGCCGTCCGGTCACCGCCATCCTAGCCGCCAACGACATGATGGCGATCGGCGTGATGCAGAGCCTGATCGCGCACGGCCTGTCCATCCCCGGCGATATCTCCGTCGCGGGCTTCGACGACATCCTGGCCTCGGCGCTGGTCACGCCGTCGCTCACCACTGTTGCCCAGTTTCAGGACCGGCTTGGCGCTGCCGCGGCCGAAAAGCTGCTCGACCGGCTGGCGAACGGGGCGGACGAGCCGGGCCGGGCCGAGGAAATGCCCTACGAGATCATCATCAGAGGTTCCGTGGCCAGGCCGCCCGATCCTCTGGCCCAAGCGCTTTCGAAATAACAAGGGAGGAAATGCCATGAACATGATGAGATTGCTGACCACCGCCGCCATCGTCGCCGGCACGGCGCAGTTTGCCGCAGCCCAGGAAAGGGTGACCTGGTGGTACGAGCAGGCGACGCCGGACCAACAGAAGCTGATTGCCGAAAATATCGTCGAGCCGTTCAACAAGGCCAATCCGGATTATGATCTGGTGGTCGACTATCGCGGCAACGAACTCGACAAGCAGTTGCGCGTCGCCATGCTGTCGGGCAACGGTCCGGACGTGGTCTATACGCCCGGCCCGAGCTATGTCGCGCCGATGGCCCAGTCCGGCCAGTTGATGGCGCTGGATGACTACGCCGCCGAATATGGCTGGAACGACCGCGTGCTCAAGGTCTTCCTCGAAATGGGGCGCTACAACGACAAGCTCTATGCCCTGCCCAAGACCTATGAAACCCTCGGCCTGTTCTATAACGAGACGCTGTTTTCGGAGAAGGGCTGGGAGGCCCCGACGACCCTCGATGAACTGGAGGCGCTTGCCGACAAGATGCTGCAAGAAGGCATCACGCCGTTTGCCGCCGGCAATGCCGACTGGCGCGGCGCGAATGAATGGTTCGTGACGCTGGCGCTCAACGCCGTCGCCGGTCCGGACAACATGAACAAGGCGCTGCGCGGCGAAATGCCCTGGACCGCCGAGCCTTTCGTTGAAGCGATCGACCGGCTGAATTCCTGGTGGGAAAAGGGCTATTTTGGCAAGAACTACTTTTCCTTGCAAAGTTCCGAGCAGGCCGCCGACATGTTGACCTCGGGCCGCGCCGGCATGATGCCGACCGGCACCTGGCAGTTCCAGAACGTCGCCGCCTATACCGGCCAAAATAGTAGCGAGGCCGGCTTTGTCGGCTTCCCGAGCGCAGATGGCGCGCCGGTGTTCCCGCTCGGCGTCGGTTCGACCTTCTCGATTGCGGAAAAGGCCGGCAATCCGGATGGTGCGGCCGCGGTCATCAACTTCGTGTTCTCGCCGGAAGTCTACGGTTCGATGAATTCGGCCTGGCAGGGCGAGTGGAACATTCCGCTGAAGGATATCTCCAACGTCAAGATGGCGGACGACGTGTCGCCGCTGTTCACCGACACGATGAAGACGCTCGCCGCCTCGGTCAATGACGGCAATTACGGCTACACCACCTGGACCTTCCTGCCGCCGGCGACCGACAGCTACCTGATCAACGGCATCGAGGAAGTCTGGCTCGACAAGATCGACACCGAGGCCTTCCTGACCAAGCTGAACGATACGTTCGAGAAGGAATTCAAGGACGGCAAGGCGCCGGCCGTTCCGGCTCGATAATCCAGATGACCTATCGGCGCGTCGCCCTTGCGGCGCGCCGCCCAACGCTCAAGGCGCACCCGGAAAGAAGCAGGTCTTCGCTCTGGAAAGGTAATTTCATGCATCGCCTCTATGTCCTGCCCACATTGCTGATCAATATCGTCATCATCGCCGTGCCGGCGCTTCTGACGATATTTCTGGCCTTTTTCGAATGGGACGGCATCACCGCGCCCAGTTTCGTCGGTCTCGGCAATTTCGAGGCGCTCTGGAATGACAGCGTGTTCTGGACGGCGCTGACTAATAACATCATCTGGACGCTGATCTTCCTGACGGTGCCGATCGCCATGGGCCTGCTGGCGGCGACGATGATGCTGGTGGCGCGCCGCGGCTCGACCTATTTCCAGGTGATCTACTTCCTGCCGGTCATCATCGCGACAGCGATCACCGCGCGCATATGGCAGGGCATGATCTTCTCGCCGATCACCGGCATCGCCGGGCTTCTGCAGCGCATGGGGCTCGATGTTTCCAATCCGCTGGCCGAAACCTCGACCGCGCTCTACGGCATCGCCACCGTCGACCTCTGGCACTGGTGGGGCTTTCTATGCGTCATCTTCTTTGCGGCACTCCGCCAGGTGCCGGCCGAGCAGGTGGAGGCAGCGCGGGTGGAAGGCGCGACCTTCACGCAGATCATCCGCTACGTGCTGCTCCCCGGCATACGCCCGACGATCACGCTGATGATGATCATGACCATCATCTGGTCGTTCCTCGTGTTCGACTTCGTCTACATCCTCACCCAGGGCGGCCCGGCCTTTTCCTCTGAAGTGCTGTCAACTTTCGCCTATCGCTCCGCCTTCTACGATCTGGCGGTCGGCAAGGCGGCGGCGATTTCCGTGGTGATCAGCCTGTTCGGCCTTGCGGCCACCATCTTCTACATCCGCAGCCAGGCGAAGGAATTCGAGCAATGAACACGACCGAAAGCCGCCTGACGCGCATCATCGCCTACATCACGCTCGGCGTTCTGCTCGCCATCACCCTGTTTCCGATCGCGCTTCTGGTGCTGAACTCGCTGAAGGGTTCGCAGGAGATCGTCCAGAACCCGCTGGCGCTGCCGTCGCAGCTGCGCTGGGACAATTTCACCCGCGCGTGGTCGGACGCCAATTTCAGCCGCACGCTGTTGAACTCGACGCTCCTGACCGGAATGACCATCGTGCTGGTCTGCACCACCGGCTCGCTGACGGCCTATGTTCTGGCGCGGCGCAAGATCAAGACCTGGAAGATCCTGACCTTCTATCTGCTGGCGAGCACCACTGCGCCGATCCAGCTCTTCCTGTTTCCGCTCTATTTCGGCTTCGCCCGGCTGGGGCTGATCAACAATCCGGTGGCCGTCGCCTTCATCTACACCGCCGTCTATTCGCCCTTCGCGATCATGCTGCTCCGGACCTATTTCCTGGCTGTCCCGAAAGAGCTGGAAGAGGCGGCGCTGATCGATGGCGCGACCCACTGGCAGGTGTTTTCCCGCGTATTCCTGCCAATCGTCTCGCCCGGCATCCTGACGGTGGCGCTGATCATCGGTCTCTATTCATGGAACGAGTTCCTGATCGCGACCACCTTCCTGCAGGGCCAGGACCGGCTCACGGCCGTGGTCTCGTTCTTCCTGCTGTCCGGCCAGTACTCGTCCGACTGGGGCGTGGTCATGGCGGCGGCGCTCATCATCATTCTGCCTATCGTAATTCTCTTCGTCCTGCTGCAGCGCCGCTTCATCGAAGGCATGGCCGGCGGCTCGGTGAAGGGCTGACAAGGAGCATTCAATGTCCATTCCCGCAGACTATCAGGACCGCGTCTATGCCGGCGTGCTCGGCAAGCTGATCGGCGTCTATCTCGGCCGCCCGTTCGAGAACTGGCGCTATCGCGACATTCTCGAAAAGCTCGGTCCGATCACCTATTACGTCCACGACCGTCTCGGCGATCCGCTGATCGTGACCGATGACGATATCGGCGGCACCTTCACCTTTCCGCGCGCGCTCGATGATTATGGCGTCTCCGCCGATCTGTCGTCGGAGGATATCGGCAGGGCCTGGCTCAACTATATCATCGAGGAACGCTCGATCCTGTGGTGGGGCGGAGCCGGCAATTCGACCGAGCACACAGCCTGGCTGAACCTCACCCGCGGCATTCCGGCACCCGCTTCCGGATCGATCGAAACCAACGGGACCACGGTCGCCGAGCAGATCGGCGCGCAGATCTTCATCGATGGCTGGGCGCTGGTCTCGCCCGGCAATCCGGCGCAGGCGGCAAAGCTTGCGCGCGCGGCCGGCTCCGTCAGCCATGACGGCGAGGCGGTCAACGCGGCGGTGCTGTGGGCGGCGATGGAGGCGGAAGCATTTGTCAGCAATGACGTCAATCATCTGCTCGACACTGGCCTTTCCTTCATTCCGAAGGACAGCCTGATCGCAAAGCTGATCGCGGATATCCGCGACTGGACCTCGGGCAATGAGGACTGGGAGGCCACGCGTCAGCGGATCGAGGACAATTACGGTTACGACAAATATCCCGGCAATTGCCATGTCGTGCCCAACCACGCGCTGATGATCATGGCGCTGCTCCATGCCCCGCACGATTTCCAGCGCGGGCAGATGATCGTCAATACGTCGGGCTGGGATACGGACTGCAATGCCGGCAATCTCGGCTGCCTGCACGGCATCATGCTCGGCCTTGACGGACTTGAGGCGGGGCCGGACTGGCGCGGCCCGGTGGCCGACCGGCTCTACATGTCGACGGCGGATGGCGGCCGTTCGGTGTCCGATGCGGTGGAAATTTCGCTCTGGCTTGCCAATCTCGGACGAAAGCTTGCCGGCGAAGACGCGCTTCCCGCGCCGAAGGGCGGCGCTCAGTTCCATTTCTCGTTGCCGGGCTCGGTCCAGGGCTTCCTGCCGCAGGGCGGCGATACCGCGCTTGCCGGCCTGAAGGTGACGGGAACTGGTTCGGCGCTCGCGCTCGACTATCACGCCCTAGCGCCGGGCCGCGAAGCGGCCGCGATGACGGCGGTCTTCTCCCCGCGCGATGCGACCCGCATGCGCACCTATGATCTGGTCGCAAGCCCGCGCATTCATGCCGGGCAGACGCTTCGGGCAGAGGTGCGCGCCGATGGCGGCAATTCCGGCGCGGTCGAGGCGAAGCTGCGCCTGCGCCATTACGACGGAACCGACACGCTCATCGATTGCGACATGCCGCATGCCGCTCCGCTTGCCCCGGGCAAATCCGCCACGCTTGAATGGGTGGTGCCGGAAACCGGATATCAGCCGATCGCCGAGATCGGCATCGTGCTCACCGCGTCGGCGGGCCGCAGCAATGGCCGCGTGCTTCTCGAAAGGCTCTGGTGGGATGGCTGCCCGGACGTCACCTTCAAGCGTCCGGCGGGCACCGGCGATTTCTGGCGGCGCGCATGGGTCAGCAATGTCCATTTCTTCTCCAAGCATTTCCAGCAGGATATCCGCATCAGCCAGAACCGCGGCGACGGCCTTATCCTGCAGGGCGGGCGAAGCTGGACGGATTACACGATAGAGGCCGATCTGATGCTGCATCTCGGCGCCTATGGCGGGCTGGTGCTGAGGGCCGAGGGTCAGCGCCGCTACTACCTTGCCCGGGTCACGCTCGACGGCGCGCTCGAGATCGTGCGGCGCAAGGATGGAGTTGAAGACGTGCTTGCCTCCACCCCGTATGAAACCGCGCTCGAAAGCGCCTTTACCATGACGGCGAGCGTTTCCGGCAACCGCATCGCGGCCCGGATCGGCGATACGCGCATCGAAGCCACCGATGACAGCTTCCCCGGCGGCGCCGCCGGCATGCTGGTCCATGAGGGCGCGCTGTCATCCACCCGCATCCGGGTCCGGCCGGTTCAGGAGTAAAACCCCATGGCAAGTGTAACGCTCAACAAGGTCGCCAAGCGCTATGGCAGCGTCGAGGTCATCCATGGCGTCGATGCCGAGATTGCGGATGGCGAATTCGTGGTGCTGGTCGGTCCCTCCGGCTGCGGCAAGTCGACATTGCTGCGCATGATCGCGGGGCTCGAGGATATTACCGGCGGCGAGATATCGATCGGCGGCAAGGTGGTCAACGCGCTGCCGCCGAAGGCCCGCGACATCTCCATGGTGTTCCAGAACTACGCGCTCTATCCGCATATGACGGTTGAGGAGAACATGGCGTTCTCGATGACGCTTGCCGGCGCGTCGAAGGAGGAAAAGAAGCGAAAGGTCCGCGAGGCCGCCGAAATCCTCGGCCTGACGCCGCTTCTGGAGCGCAAGCCGCGCGCGCTTTCCGGCGGCCAGCGCCAGCGCGTGGCCATGGGCCGCTCGATCGTGCGCAATCCGCAGGTCTTCCTGTTCGACGAGCCGCTATCAAACCTCGACGCCAAGCTTCGCGTGCAGATGCGCGGCGAGATCAAGACGCTGCATCGCCGGCTGAAGACCACCATGGTCTATGTCACGCACGATCAGATCGAGGCGATGACCATGGCCGACCGGATCGTGGTCATGCAGGGCGGGCGGATCGAGCAGGTCGGCTCGCCGCTGGAACTCTACGATCGCCCCGCCAATGCTTTCGTCGCCCAGTTCATCGGCTCGCCGGCCATGAACCTGTTCCCCGCGACTGTCAGCGGCGGGCAGCTCGCGCTTGCAGGCGGCGCGCCTTCGGGCATTGCAGCGCCGGCGAGCCTTGCCGAGGGTCATGAGGTGCTGATCGGCAAGCGCCCGGAGGAAATCCGGCTGGCATCGGAAGGCCCGTTGCAGGCGAGCGTCGAGAATATCGAGCCGACCGGATCGGAAACTTTTGTCGAGCTCCGCTTCGGCGATCAGCCGCTTTCGGTGGTGCTCCGGGATCGTCCGGATTTCGAGATCGGCGCAGGCCAGGCGCTGCAGCTTGGCCATGGCGCATTGCACATCTTCGACCGCAAGAGCGGCGAACGGCTGAACTGAGGGGGGCCGGCCTCAGACCGGCTCGAACAGGGCGGTGATCTCCATCTCCGGCACCAGCACCAGGCCCTTGTCGGTGATCCGGATTTCGGGGATCACGGAAAGCGGGATCAGGTTGAAGCCCATATAGGGGATGGAGCAGCCGGCCTCTTCCCAGGCAAGCTTCAGCACGCGCAGGTCGTCGGCCACGTCGTGAACGCGCTTGTCGGAGAGAAGCTCCGCGATCGGCAGTTCCACCATGGCGCGGACCTTGCCGTCGGCAACCACGCAGACGCCGCCCTGCTTTTCCTCGATCGCGCGCACCGCCGCTTGCATGTCGGCCTCGTTTGTGCCGGCGACGATGATGTTGTGGCTGTCATGACCAACCGAGGAGGCGACCGCGCCGCGCTTCAGCGAGAAGTTCGACAACAGGCCGTGGGCGACATTGCCGTCGGACTTGCCGTGGCGCTCGACCACGGAGACGAAGCAGAGATCGTGGCGGTCGAAATGGCTCTGCCAGTCATTGGCCGGCTCCAGCTCGATCACCTCGTGAACCGCCATGATCCCCGGCAGTTCGGTGCGGATGCAGTGGGCCTTGACCCGCTCGACCGGCAGTTCGGGAACGAGCTTTACTTCCTTGGGCAGCTTGACGGTGTGATAGGCGGCATCGGGATAGCGCCAGCGCTCCGAAAGCGCCTCGTCGAGCGTCGCGGTCACCTTGCGGTCCTCGACCATCAGTTCGCCGCCATACCAGGTGTTGATCGGCTGCAGCGTATCGTCGAGCAGCACCAGATCGGCCCGCCTGCCGCCGCCGAGACCGCCGATCTCGTCGCCGAGGCCGAAGCGGGTGGCGCCGTGGAGCGAGCCCATCGCCCAGGCCTGTTCCGGCTTCATGCCGGCCTTCACCGCCTGGCGCGTCACCCAGTCCTGGCCGAACATCAGGAGATCGTCGGCATCGCGGTCGTCAGTGCACACCGCCACGCGCTTGTGAGAAGCGCCGAGCTCGGTGATCGCCTTGATCGCTTCCGGAAGCGAATGCCACGGCGTGGTCGGCGGACCGCCGCGCAGGAAGATCCAGACGCCGGCCTCCAGAAGGTCGTTGGCGATATCGCGATCGATCGCCTCATGGGTGTCGGTGACGCCGGCCGCGGCATAGGCGGCCACGAACTCGCGGCCATAGACATGGCCGGAGACCGGCCGGCCGCGTTTCAGCGCCTCGGCGATGATCGCATGCGAGCGCTCGTCGCTCATGGCAACCGGCACGAAATCCATCTTCTCGCCAAGCGCCAGGGCTTCCGGCCATTTGTCGAAGATCTGGGCGATCTTGTCCGGCGTCAGGTCGCCGCCGGCTGTTTCCATCTCGGCGGATGTCGCGGGCACGGTGGAGGGCACGGTGAGGTAGATCGAAAGCGGCGCCTGGCGGGCATCCTCCAGCATCGCCTCGACGCCGGCGACGTCCATGACATTGCCGATCTCGTGGCTGTCGCAGAAGATCGTGGTGGTGCCGTTCAAGAGCGCCGCCTCGGCATAGGCGCAGGCCGTCACCATGCTGCTCTCGATATGCAGGTGCGGGTCGACAAGGCCGGGCGCGATGATGCCGCCCTTGACGTCATAGCTTGCGGCCGAGCGGCCCTGATAGCTGCCGGCGGGCTTCACGGCGGCGATCCGCCCGCCGGAAAGCCAGATTTCGCGGTCCTCGAGTATTCGCTCGCTATAGGTCGACAGCAGCCGCGCGCCGGCGATCACCAGATCGGGATCAGCCCTGCCGGAAGCGACATCGGCAAGCTTTCGGGTCATGTCTGAAAGGGGGGCGACGGAAAAGCGGGTCAGTGTGCTCATGCTCGGCTCTCGTGCTGTTGGAAACCGAGAGGCTATAGGCCCGTTGGCTGGCGGTCCAGCCCCTTATCGCGCCGTTTTACGCGGCGCGGGCCTTGGCGATGGCTTCTTCCAGAAGCGCGCGGTCGAGAACGCCCGGATAGACCGTCCGGCCGATCACGAAGGACGGTGTGCCGTTGAACTGGAAGGCTTCGGCCTGATGGTAATTGCGGTCGAGAAGGGCCCCGATCGCATCCTGGTTTTTTGTCACGCTCGCGGCGATCGCATCGAAATCGAGCCCCGCATCGGTCAGGATTTCCTCGACCTTTTCATGGGTCAGCCGGGTCTTGGCCCGCATCAGCGCGTCGAGCGCGGTCTCGTAGTCGCCGAGTGCTGCCGCGCCCTGCACCGCCTGAGCGGCATAGACCGAGACCGGCCCGAAGATCGGCCAATCCTTCATCACCAGCTTGACATTGCCGTCTCTGGCGACGACGTCGCGGATCATCGGATAGTCGCGCTTGCAATAGGTGCACTGGAAATCGAAATATTCGACCACCGTCACATCGCCCTCGGGATTGCCGAGCACGGGGGCGGCCGGATCGGCGAAGACCTCTTTCGGGGATGGCTCATGGGCAAGGGCGGGGCGCAGAGACAAGGCGGAAAGCCCGCCGGCAGCCAGCATTCCCGTCAAAATCGTGCGTCTGTCGATCATGTTCATCTCCGCGTTATCGTCCGGCAGTAGACCGCCCGAAATAGGCCAAGGCAAGCGGCGATGCCGAAAATCAGCGACCTGTCCGCTCACATTCGCGCGAGCGCGTGAGCGACGCGAACAGGGGCCGAGGCTTTGCGGCATTTGGATCGTTCCCTAAAAGCGTGGCGATGCGCGAGGCACGATAAAAATTTCTGATCGGCGCATGCGAAATTGAAATTGGACAGCGCTCGCGAATTTCCGGTTTCCTGCTCGTTGAAATGATTGGGAGCCCTTCTGTGAGCGATAAAAAACTTTATCTTAAATTCGTGGATGCTAATGTTCAGGGCATAATTTCCCTTTATTGGGAAAACGCCCCCGAGACCTGCGCCGCCCTGTGGGGCGCGCTCGAAAAGCCGATCCAGTGGCCAGCGACCCACGCGATCTTCTCCGGACCCGAAATCATGATGGGCCTGCCGGAGGAGGCGCGCAATTTCGACCCGACCAAATTGCCGCCGGAAAACCAGACCATCCTGCCCGAGCCGGGCGAACTGCTGTGGTTCTATCAGCCGAAGAACTTCTTCAAGATCGATCCCGACGAGTTCTGGGAGATCGGCATGTTCTACGGCGTCGGCGGGCGCACTTTTGGCCCGACCGGGTGGATACCCTGCACCTATTTCGGCAAGATGACGGAAAATCTCGAGGCGGTCGCGGCCCAGTGCCGGCTGATCCGCACCGAGGGCGCAAAGAAAGTGGAGATCGGGCGCCTCGCCTGATCATCCGATAACCAAGAGGAAGGGAATAGCATGAAACTTGTTACAGCAATGCTGGCCGGTGTTTCGGTGGTTGCCGCCGTGCCCGCCTTCGCCGCGGAAATCACCATCAATTCCTTCGGCGGCGCCTATGAGGAGGCGCACCGCAAATGCGTGATCGATCCGTTCACGGCCGAAACCGGCGCCGACGTCAAGATCGTCACCGCCTATTCGGCCGATGCCTTCGCCCAGCTTCGCGCCCAGAAGGACGCGCCGCAATATGACGTGATCCACTTCTCCGGCGGCCAGGAAATCGTCGGCGCCAAGGAAGGTCTGCTCGCGCCGATCGATGCGGCGAAGCTTTCCAATGCCGCAGACCTCTACCCCTTCGCCGGCGCGAAGATGGCGGAAGGCGAGGGCCCGGCCTACCAGATTGCCGCCATCGGCCTGCTTTACAACAGCGACGAGCTTTCCGAAGCGCCGTCCAATTGGGCGGACCTGATGGAGCCCGAGCTTGCCGAGGGGCTGGTGCTCACCGATATCTCCAATACCTACGGCCTGTTCGGCTTCCTGATGCTGAACCAGGTTGCCGGCGGCGATCTCGACAATATCCAGCCGGGGCTCGACGCGGTGAAGGCCATGCTTGAAAACGGCGCTTTCGTGGTTTCGAAATCGCCGGAAATCCAGCAGGCCTTCGCCCAGGGCGGCACTTTCGTGGCGCCCTATGCCTCCGACTATGCCTATACGCTCAGAAAGGCCGGCCTTCCGATCAAGTTCCAGCAGGGCGCGGAAGGCACGCCGGCAAGCTACATCACGGCCAATCTGGTGGCCGGCCGCGACAATCAGGATCTGGCGCTGAAGTTCATCGATACCGAGCTTTCGCCGGAGGCCCAGGCCTGCTTCGCCGAGGCGCTGCGCTATACGCCGACCAATTCCAAGGCCGAATTGCCGGACGAAGTGGCCGCCGACGTCGCCTATGGCGAGGAAGGCGTGGCAAGCCTGCTGCGTTTCGACCCGGAAACGATCGAGGCCAACCGCGCCGACTGGGTGGTTGAGTGGAACAAGGCAATCGCGCAATAAGGCGGTGCGCCGGCCCCGCATCCCGGCTTGGCCGGGGTGCGGGGTGAAACATTGAAGTCGGAGCCGCATCGACCCTGCGGCTTGCGCCCGTTACGCTCTCCCGCTTGCGGGAGAACTGCCCCGAAAAGGGCGGTGGGATGAAACGGCGTGCCCATTCGTGAGGGCATCCAAGTGGATGGACTCGCCCCTCACTGTCGCTTTCGCGACATCTCTCCCCGCCGGGGCGAGAAGATTGGGGGGCTATGCGGGACGGATGCGCTATGTTTAGACGCTTCTACCGCGCGCAGCATCAACAAGAGGAAATCCAGCGGATGAAGTCCGACCGTGCAGAAAACGCGCTTCTGGTGTCGCCCGGCCTGCTGCTGCTGGCGCTGGCGTTCTTCCTGCCGATCGCGCGCATGCTGATGCTGTCGGTCATGGGGCCGGAGGGCTTTACCCTTGCCCATTTTGCCGAATTTATCCGCGAGCCCTATTATCTCAACGTGCTGTGGCGCACGATCCGGCTGTCCTTCATCATCACGCTGATCGCAGCGCTTGTCGGCTTTCCGCTTGCCTATATCATGGCGCGCGCCGGGCCGCGGCTCAGGCTGTGGCTGATCATCGTAATCCTGCTGCCGCTGATGACCAGCGTGGTGATCCGCACCTTCGGCTGGATGGTGATCTTCGAGCGCGGCGGCATCATCTCCTCCACGCTTTACGATCTCGGGCTGGTGAAGCGCAATTTCACGCTGATGCGCACCGAAACCGCGATCGTGATCGGCATGGTGCAGGTGCTGTTGCCGTTCATGACGCTGTCGATCCTCGGCGTCGTTACCCGCATCGACCAGCGGCTGGAGGAAGCCGCGCGCACCATGGGCTGTTCGTTCCTGCAATCGTTCCGGCATGTGGTGCTGCCGCTTGCCATGCCGGGCATCGCCGCCGGCTCGCTCCTGGCCTTCACGCTGTCGGCGAGTTCGTTCGTGACGCCGAGTCTCCTTGGCGGGCCGCGTCTCCAGGTGTTGGCGGCCTCGATCTATTCCTCGGTCACGCAAACCCTCGACTGGCACTTCGCCGCCGCCCAGGCCGTGATCCTGTTCCTCGGCATCGCGCTCACCCTCATCCCCTATTTCAGGCTGACGGGAGGCCGTCATGGTTAAGGCCGTTCCGCTATGGCTGAAGATCGCGACGGTGGTGTTCATCGCGCTGATCGTGCTGGTCATGCTGGCGCCGCTGGTGGTGGTGATCGGCACCTCGTTTTCGGCCAACCAGTTCATCGCGTTCCCGCCGAAAGGCTTCTCGCTCGAATGGTATCAGAAGGTGCTGTCATCGAGCGCCTATCTCTCATCAGGGGCCTTGAGCCTCGGCATCGCGCTGCTGGTGACGCTCTCCTCCGTCACCATCGGCGGCGCGGCGGCGATCGCGATCCACCGGAGGCAATTGCCCCAATCGGAGCTGCTCGGCGCGCTGTTCCTGTCGCCGCTGATCCTGCCGACGATCATCTACGCCATCGGCCTGTTGATGTTCTGGAGCGCCGCTTTCGGGCCGGTCTCCTTCGTCACGCTGTGGATCGGCCATACCGCGATCACGCTGCCCTATGTGGTGCGCACCACGCTCGCCGTTTTGAGCGAGTCCGATCCCTTCATCGAGGAGGCGGCCCGCACCATGGGGGCGGGGCGCATCCAGAGGCTCGTGTTCGTGGTGCTGCCGCAATGCCGGCCGGGGCTTGCCGCCGGCGCGTTCTTCGCCTTCAACATCTCGTTCGACGAGGCGGTGCTGTCGCTGTTCCTGCGCACCCCGGACATGACCACGCTGCCGGTGCAGATCTACGGCCAGCTCGAATTCAGCCCCGACCCCTCCGTCGCCGCGGTCTCCACGATCATGATCGCGCTCACCGTCATCCTCATTCTGGTTATCGACCGCGTGCTCGGTATCCGGAAATTCGCCTCGGCCTAGGAATATAATCATGTCGGATATTCATCTCGATCGGATCAGGAAGTCCTACGGCAAGGTAGAGGTCCTTCACGGCATCGACCTCGCGCTGTCCTCTGGCGAATTCGTCAGCCTGCTGGGGGCATCCGGCTGCGGCAAGACCACGCTTCTGCGCACCGTTGCCGGGCTTGAGGCCGTCACCGGCGGTCATGTTGTCATCGATGGCCAGGATGTGACGGGACTGCCGCCGGAAAAGCGCGATATCGCGATGATGTTCCAGTCCTATGCGCTGCTGCCGCATCTGAGCGTTTACGAGAATGTCCGCTTTCCGCTGCGCATGCGCCGGATCGGCATGCGCGAGGAGCAGGATGAGCGGGTCAAGGCTGCGCTGGAGACGGTGCAGCTCGGCCATCTTTCCGACCGCTATCCGCGCCAGCTTTCCGGCGGCCAGCAACAGCGCGTGGCGCTGGCCCGCGCCATCGTCTCCAACCCGAAAGTGCTGTTGCTCGACGAGCCGCTTTCCAACCTCGACGCCCGGCTGCGCGAGGACATGCAGGTGGAGCTGATCGAGATCCACCGCCGCCTCGGGCTCACCACGCTGTTCGTGACCCACGACCAGGAGGAGGCGCTGAGCCTCTCCGACCGGGTGGTGCTCCTGAACGCCGGCAAGGTCGAGCAGGAGGGCGCGCCTGCCGAGATCTACGCCCGCCCGGCGACCGCGTTCGTCTCCGGCTTCATCGGCTCTGCCAATGTGTTGAAGGGCGAGCTTGAGGCGGGCGGCATCGTGGTGCTGGAGGATGGGCAACGCCTCGCGGTTTCGACGGAAGCGCCGGCCGGCCCGGTCTCGGTCGTATTGCGGCAGGAGGATTTGGCCGTCGCAGCTTCAGGCGAGGGGCTGAAGGCGAAGGTCAAGACCCGGGTCTATCTCGGTGCCCGCAACCGTTATGTGCTGGATCTTGCAGGCGAGACCATCCGGCTTCTGACCGACAACGAGACCGTGCTGCAGCCGGGCGACGAGGTCGCGCTTTCCATCGATCCCGAACGCATTCGCGTTCTTGCCCGCTGACCCTGATTGTGCGTCCCTGCGGAGGCTGGTAGCGTATGGCGATGCGCATCATCGACATGGCCACCTTCGTGGCGCTTGCCCGCAACCGGCATTTCGGCCGCACCGCCCGGGAGCTGAACACCACCCAGCCGGCCATTTCCTCGCGCCTTGCCATTCTCGAGCGCGATTACGCCTGCCGGCTTGTGGAGCGCGGCGACCGCGAATTCCGGCTGACGCCGGCGGGCGAGGAGGCGCTGCGCGTTTTCCAGGATGTGCTGGAAAAGCTCAACACGCTGAAATCCGACCTGAAGGAGGGCGGCAGCGACGCCGCCTATATCGTGCGCATTGGCGCGATCGATTCCGTGGTCGCCACCTGGATGCCCGATTTCATCGAGGCGCTGAGCCAGGCGATGCCGAATCTCAGGGTCGAACTGACGATCGAGGGCACGCGCGATCTCATCGCCGGCCTCGCCCATGGCGAGTTCGACCTGATTTTCGGGATCGAGCCCGCGATCGGCGACAGTTACCGCTCCTTCATCATCTGCTATTACGAAATGGTCTGGGCTGCGGCCCCCGCGGCGGTCGACCGCAACACCACCTACAGCGTCGACGAATTGTCGCGGATGCCGATCATCACCTTCCCCAAGGGCACGCCGCCCTATGCCTATGTCGCGCCCTATTTTCAGGACGAACGGGTGCTGGCCTCCAAACTGACCAGTTCCAACTCGCTGTTTGCGATGATCAATCTGCTGATCGGCGGCTTCGGCCTCGCCGCGATCCCCTCGGTCGCGATCGCGCGCGAACTGGAGAACGGCCTGCTGTGCCGGGTCAATGTTGCCAAACCCTTCCCGCCAATGCCGATCGTCGCCACCTATCAGACGGCCGTTGGCCAGAACATCCTGCGCGGCGTCGCCGAGCACGCCCGCCGCAGCGCCGCCGATTTCTGCCGCAAAGTATCCTCGGAAAGCGCCTGGGTGCCGGGCGGATAGCGGCGGGCCGAGGCGCTGTCGGATAGCGGCCGCGTCAACCGATGATCGCTACCGACTTGATCTGGGCATAGACGGTCATGCCGGGTTCCAGGTCGAGGAGATGCGCCGAGCGGGCGGTCACGCGCGCCATCACGATCTTCTTGCCGATCTCCAGATGCACGATCATGGTGGAGGGATGATCGCCCCGTGCCATCTCGCGCACCGTGGCGGGGATGCGGTTGATGATCGACACGTGCGGATTGTCGGTGAGCGCGATCGAGACGTCGCGGGCATGGATCATCAGGCGCACCGGCTCGCCGACCTGTTTTCCGGTATGGGCGATCCACAGCGCGCCGCCTTCGAACTTGGCAAGCGCGAGATGCCAGTGGAGGTCGATATCGGCGATCCGCGCGTCGATCGAAATCCCGGCGCGGTGTTCATGTGCCATCGGCAGGTCGAGGCGGGCAAGCGTTTCGGCAGTGGGGCCGGAAGCGATGATGTGGCCGTCCCGCATTACCGCAAGATGATCGGCGAGCCGCGCCACCTCGTCCGGCGCGTGGGTGACATAGAGCGCCGGAATCGAAAGGCTCTGCCTGAGGTTTTGCAGATAGGGAAAGATCTCCTGGCGCGCGTGGATGTCGAGCGCCGACATCGGTTCGTCCATCAACAGCAGTTTCGGCTGCGAAAGCAGCGCGCGGGCGATCGCGACCCTTTGGCGCTCGCCGCCGGAAAGCCGCGCCGGCATGCGCTCCAGAAGGTTGGAAAGACCGAGCAATTCAACGAGTTCGTCAAACCGCGCCTTGCCATCGCGCTTCGCCCGCTTCTCGCCATAGCGGAGGTTGTCGGTAACGGTCAGATGGGGAAACAGATTGGCCTGCTGGAACACATAGCCGACCTCACGGCGATGCGGCGGCCGGAAACGTCTGCCGTCCTGCCAGACCTCGCCATCGATCGAGAATTCCCCGTCCGGCAGGTGTTCCAGTCCCGCGAAACAACGCAGCAGGCTGGTCTTGCCGCAGCCGGAGGGACCGAACAACGCGGTGACCCCGCTTTTCGGAAACCGGAACGATGCATCCAGCAAAAACGCGCCGAAACGGCCGGCGAAGCGGGCGGAAAGTCTGTCACCGTTCATGGAAAGCGCCTCCGCATGCGTCGCTCGATCAGCATTGTCGACAGGATGACGATGAAGGAAAACGCCAGCATGCCGGCGGCGAGGATATGCGCCTTGCCCCATTGCAGGGTCTCGACATAGTCGTAGATCGCCACCGAGAGCACCTTGGTCTTGCCGGGAATATTGCCGCCGATCATCAGCACCACGCCGAACTCGCCGACGGTATGGGCAAAGCCGAGGATCGCGCCGGTGATGAGGCCGGGGCGGGCAAGCGGCAGGGCTATGGAGAAGAAGCGGTCGACCGGTCCGGCCCTCAGCGTCGCGGCCGCCTCCAGCGGATCATTGCCGATCGCCTCGAAGGCGTTGCGCACCGGCTGCACGGCAAAGGGCAGCGAATAGATCACCGAGCCAACCACGAGACCCGCGAATGTGAAGGGCAGGGTGAAGCCGATGGTTTCGCCGATCGCAGCGCCCAGCGGGCTTTGCGGGCTGAGCGCGATCAACAAATAGAAGCCGAGCACCGTCGGCGGCAGGACGAGCGGAAGGGCGACGATTGCGCCGATCACTTCCTTCCACCATGTGTGCGACCGCGCCAGCCACCACGCAAGCGGCACGCCCAATATCATCAAGAACACGGTCGTGACGCCGGCAAGTTTCAGCGTCAGGAATACGGCTTCCCACATTATTTCCGCTCCAGGGCCCATTCCCGACGGCCAGGAATCACGACGGCAGCCGGTAGCCGTGATTTCCGACAATTTTGCGGGCGGTATCGCCCTTCAGGAAGCTCATAAACGCCCGCGCCGCGATATTGTTCTCGCCCTTGTTCAAAAGAACCGCGCCTTGGGCAATCGGGCTGTACAAATCGGCCGGCACCTCATAGCGCGAGCCGCCAGGTTTGCCGACAAGCTGAGATAGGGCCACGAAGCCGAGCGCGGCATTGCCGGTGGCAACGAACTGGTAGGCCTGGGTGATGCTTTCCCCCTCGACCAGCCGTTCCGCGAGCGTCTCGTAGAGGCCGAGCGCCATCATCGCTTCCACTGCCGCCGCGCCATAGGGAGCGGTGCGCGGGTTGGCGATCGCCAGTTTTGCGAAGCGGTCGGGATGGAACAGCACCTTGCCTTCCGGGTCCACAAGGTCGGGATCGGTGCTGTAAAGCACCAGCGCGCCGAGCGCATAGACGAAGGCGCTGCCTTCCACCGCGTATCCTTCGGCGATCGCGCGCGCGGGGCGCGCCTCGTCGGCTGCGAGAAACACGTCAAACGGCGCGCCGTGAATGATCTGGGCATATAGCCTGCCGGTTGAGCCGAAACTCAGCACCGCATCATGTCCGGTCTCTTCGTGAAAGGCTTTGGCGATCTCCTCCGCGGTGCCGGTGAAATTGGCGGCAACGGCGACGGTGACCTCGCCGGCGGCGGCCGGCGTCGCGAGCGGCAAAAGCAGGAGGGCGAGAAGGAAAAGACGGCGCATCATGGTCTCCAGGGACGGATACGGGAAATGTGCCTGCTGATTGCGCAGGGGTCAAATGCGCCCTGCGCGACAAGACGCCGCAAAATTCTACCGCCGCCCCTTTAAAATCGGTTTAGAGAGAACCAAAAAGCCTTTAGTAAGGTGTCGTTTCAATTCAACGGACGGAAGCAGCATGACGGATATTCTCGATCTCAACGACGACTGGGTGTTTTCCTCCGACGCTCACAACAGTTCCGTCACGCTGTCCGCGCCCGGCGATGTCCATTCCGCGCTGCTGGCCGCCGGCGCGATCGAGGACCCCTATTACCGCGACAACGAGCCCAGAACCGATTGGGTCCACGAGGCCGAATGGGTCGCCGTCAAGCGCTTCCAGCTTTCCGATATCGAGGGCGGCCGGTTCACGCTGCGCTTCGAAAGCGTCGACTGCCTGGCCGAGGTCAGCGTTAATGGCAAGCCTGCCGGACGCTGCGAGAGCCAGTTCCTGCGCTATGACTTCGACGTGACCGGGCTGTTGCGTGCGGGCGAGAACGAGATCGCGGTGCGGTTCCTTTCCAATTCGCGAGAGGCCGAACGCCGCGCGAAAGCCTCCGACTTCCCGATTCCCTATACCAAGAACAGCCGGATCGGCCATTTGAACTTCCTGCGCCGGGCGCAATGCCATGGCGGCTGGGACTGGGGGATCGCGCTGTCGCCGCTCGGCTTCTATGGCGATATCACGCTGGTGCGCACCGGCGATCTGAGGCTTGACGACGTCGCGATCCGTCAGCGTCACGAGGGCGGCGCGGTGGAACTGGACGTGACCTTCCATGCCTTCGCCTTTGCGCCTTCCGAAGCCGAGGCGGTGGTCGAAATCGACGGCGCGCGGGCGACGGGCATGCTGACCGCATGGCCCGGGGAGAACCGGGTCACGGTAACGGTGCGGGTCGAAAATCCGCGGCTCTGGTGGCCGGCGGGCCACGGCGAGCAGGCGTTTTACGATCTCGCGGTTTCGCTTGGCGATGAGCGCCGCGATTTCCGCATCGGCCTGCGCAGCGTTGCCCTGCTGACCAACGCCGACAAGATCGGCCACCGTTTCGCCTTCCGAATCAACGGCCGCGAGATCTTCATGAAGGGCGCCAACTGGATTCCGGGCGACGCCCTGCCGGCCCGCGCGACGCCCGACCAAGTAAGCGACCTGCTGGTCTCGGCGGTCGAGGCCAATATGAACATGATCCGCGTCTGGGGCGGCGGGCAGTATGAGGCCGACTGGTTCTACGAACTCTGCGATGAACTCGGCATCATGGTCTGGCAGGATTTCATGTTCGCCTGCAGCCACTATCCCGCCCATGAACGACGCTTTCTCGATCTGGTCCGTGTGGAAGCCCGCCAGCAATTGCGCCGGCTGTCGCGCTTCGCTTCGATCGCGCTGTGGTGCGGCGACAATGAACTGGTGGGCGCGCTCAGCTGGTACGAGGAGAGCATCGAGAACCGCGACCGCTATCTGGCGATCTATGACCGCCTCAACCACGCGCTCGAGGAAGCGGTCGAGGATGAGGCGATCGGCCTGCCGTTCCGCCCGTCATCGCCCTCGGTCGGGCGGCTCGATTTCGGCGATGGCTGGCATGTCGATACCTCCGGCGACATGCATTTCTGGGATGTCTGGCACTCGGCCAAGGATTTCGAGCATTACCGCACGGTCCGCCCGCGTTTCTGCTCTGAATTCGGCTTCCAGTCGTTTCCCTCGATGCGGGTGATCGAAAGCTTCACCGCGCCGGAGGACCGTAATGTCTCCTCCGCAGTCATGGACGTCCACCAGCGCAATATCGGCGGCAACAGCCGGATCGTTGAAACCATCGCGCGCTATTTCCGCTTCCCCGACAGTTTCGAGGACATGGTCTATCTGAGCCAGCTTTCGCAGGGCCTGGCGATGAAGACGGCGATCGAATTCTGGCGTTCAAACAAGCCGCGCACCATGGGCACGCTGTTCTGGCAGTTGAACGACACCTGGCCGGTGGCAAGCTGGTCGAGCCTCGAATATGGCGGCGGCTGGAAGACCACGCAGTATCTCGCCCGCCGCTTCTTCGCGCCGCTGATGGTGACGGCGGAACCGGACCCGGCAACCGGCGCGATCGTTCTGCTCGCGGTCTCCGATATCGAGGACGAAAAGCCGATCACCGTCAGGCTGCGCACCGTGAATGCCGCCGATGGCACGGTTTCCGAACTGGGAACCTATGACGTGGTCACCAGCGTGGATGCCGTGGTTGAGATCACCCGCATCCGTCCCGAAAGCCTTGGCGAAAGCACCTTCCTTCTGTTCGACTGGCGCGACGGCGACGGCAATCATCTCGGCGAAAACGAGTATCTGCCGCAGCGGTCGAAAGCCTATCGCTTCGGGGAGCCGAACATCGCCGTCCACGCTGAAGACGACCGGATCATACTCGCAACTGATCGGCCGGCGCTCTATGTGACCTATGATCACGGCGGCGACGACATCTATTCCGACAATTGCTTCACGCTGCTGCCGGGCGAAGACAAGGTGCTGACGGTGACCCGCAGACGGACCTCGCATCTTCCGCGCGAGGGCGCCCCGGCGCTGCGGTATTTGAGGGGCTGATAAGACACACCTCTGTCTTGTTCTTCGTTCACCGGGACGTGCGGGCCTTGCCCTTGCGCGACGATTGGCCTATTTGTCGGCGCCCAATGCCGAATGGGACGATGAGCGCACGACAGTGTTGCCGCGCGACAGCGAAGGGCCCTAATCGATATGGAACAACGCATCCCAATGCCCAGAACCTCTGTTTTCAAGCGTCTGCTCGACAAGGTCGCAGCGCGATTTATTCCCATGGCCAACCGCAGCCTGCTTTATCGGCTGCTGTCGGAGAACCTGCGCGACCAGGCTCCATGGTATGCTCTGGCGACGGTCGCCATGCTGATTGTCGCCGGCATGACCTCCATGAGCGCATGGATCATGAAGGACATCGTCAACGAAACCGTGGTTTCGAAAGACATGAACCGCATGTTCATGCTTGCGGGCGGCGTGGCGCTGATCTTCATCGTCAAGGGCATCGCGACCTACTTCCAGATCGTGATCCTGAGCAAGGCCGGCAACAATATCATCGCCAAGACGCAAAGCAGCATCTTCAGCCGGATCCTGCAGCAGGACTTGAACTTCTTCATCCGGTTTCCGTCCTCCGACCTTGTCATGCGCCTGACCAACAACGCCCAGGCAGCAAGGACGGCGATGGATCTGATCCTGACCTCGGCAATCCGCGACCTGTTTTCGCTGATCGGGCTGGTCATCGTGATGTTCATCCAGCAGCCTATCCTTTCGCTTGTTTCCTTTATTCTCGGACCTGCAGCTTTTATCGGCGTTCGCTACCTGACCAACAAGGTCCGCCATATCATGCAGCAGGAACTCACCGCCTTCGCAAAGATCATCGAAAGCGTTCAGGAAGCCTCCACAGGCGTGCGCATCATCAAGGCGTTTGGCCTTGAGGAGCACATGCGCAAGCGCATGGACCTGCAGGTCTCCCAGGTGGAGCATCGGGCCAACAGCATCGCCCGGCTTTCCGCGGCCACAAGCCCGATCATGGAAACGCTGTCGGGTCTGGCAATCGCCGGCGTGATCGCGCTGAGCGGTCTTTGGGTTGTCGGCGGCAGCCAGACCCCCGGTGAGCTGATGTCGTTTATCACCGCTTTGCTTCTGGCCTATGAGCCGGCCAAGCGGTTGGCCCGCATGCGTGTGAATCTTGAATCGGCCATGGTCGGCGTCAGGATGATGTACGAGCTCAAGGACCATCCAATCATGCTGACCGAAGCCGAAAACCCCCAGCCGGTCCCTCCGGGCGGTGGCGAAATCATCTTCGACAATGTCGGTTTCTCCTATGACGAGAACAAACCGCTGTTCGAGAACCTGAACCTCGTCTTTCCCGCGGGCAAGACCACGGCTCTGGTGGGCGCGTCCGGCGGCGGCAAATCGACGATCATCAATCTCGTCATGCGCATGTTCGACCCCGATGAAGGCACGATCACGGTCAACGGTCTCGACCTCAGGCAGGTGTCTTTCGAGTCGCTTCGCGCGCACATGTCCTATGTCGGTCAGGATACATTCCTGTTCAACGGCACGGTGAGGGACAATCTGGAGCTTGGTCGTCAGGGAGCCACCGAAGAGGAAATCATCGAGGCGGCCAAGGCGGCCCATGCGCACGATTTCATCATGAACATGAACAATGGTTATGACTCGCTCGTCGGCGAAAACGGCGGCAATCTTTCCGGCGGCCAGAAACAGCGTCTGGCCATTGCCCGCGCGATGTTGCGCGATGCCGATATCCTGATCCTCGACGAGGCGACGAGCGCGCTGGATTCCTATGCCGAATCGCTGGTGCAGGATGCGCTGAAGCGGCTGACCAAGGATCGCACCACGATCGTGATTGCCCACCGGCTGGCAACGATCACATCGGCCGACAACATCGTCGTTCTCGAAAACGGGAAGATCCTGGAGCAGGGGCCGCAGCGAGAGCTTCTCGCCCATGACGGGCCCTACCGGCGCCTCTACGAGTTGCAGATTCTTCCCCAGCTCGAAGAGGCCTGATCGCCGTCCTCCGATTTTTTTGAAAAGCCATGGCTGCCCCTGCGCGCCATGGCTTTTTTTGCGTCCGCTTCAGCCCGACACAGCGACAATATGCCTCGCTCGATTTGCGGGGCATGCACCGAAATGCTAAACAGAATGTGGCTTTTTCGTGATCGGCATATGTCGTGCTGGCGAAAGGTCCCACAGGGATTGTGGAAGAGGGAAGGAAACCGGCGGGTCGGCAAACCCGCAAATCCAGGAATCGCGATGTTTACGAAAATCATGGTACCCGTCGATCTGGCCCATGCGGAGAAGCTTGAGCGCGGCCTGAAGGCTGCGGGCGATCTCGGCAAGCTCTATGGCGCATCCGTCGTCTATGTCGGCGTCACGTCATCGGCGCCGGGGGCGCTTGGCCACAATCCGGAAGAATACCGGCAAAAGCTCGACGCCTTTGCGAAAGCGCAGGAATCCGAACACGGCTTGGCGACCGACATTCATGTTGTCGTCGCCCACGATCCGGCCGTCGACATCAACCAGTCGCTCGCACGCGCCGTAGATGAGCTTGGCTGCGATCTGGTGGTGATGGCAACCCATGTGCCCAACCTTGCCGACCATTTCATGCATTCCCATGGCGGGCAGCTTGCAACCCACACCAAAGCCTCGGTGTTTCTGGTTCGCGGCTGAGCCGTTTCAAGATTAGACATCGCGGATCGTCGGGCGCCCAGTCCGGGCCGATGCGTCGAAATGAAACAAGGAGATATTTCATGTCCGACACGGGGATACCCGAGCCTGAGGGCGAGACAGACATCATCGAGACCGATTACGAAATCGGCCAGGACAATATCACCACCAATATCGGGCCCTTCGGTCTCGACATCCACAACCCGGTCTTTCTGATCTCGGGTCTTGCCGTCGTCGCCTTCGTGCTGGTCACGCTTGCCTTCCAGAATCAGGCTGAGACCGTCTTCAACGGGTTGCGCGACTGGCTGACCTCGACCTTCGACTGGTTCTTCCTTCTGGCCGGCAACGTCTTCGTGCTGCTCGGCATCTATCTGATCTTCTCGCCCTACGGCAAGATCCGCCTCGGCGGCGCGGACGCCAAGCCGGATTATACCTATACCGGCTGGTTTTCGATGCTGTTTGCCGCGGGCATGGGCATCGGGCTGATGTTCTACGGCGTTTCCGAGCCGATTTCGCATTATACAAGCTCGATCGCGGAGAATGCCGGAACGCCCGAAAGCTGGGCTCCGCTCGGCGGCGCGCCGGGCGACACGGTGAAGGCGCAGTCGCTTGCCATGTCGGCGACGATTTTCCACTGGGCGCTTCATCCCTGGGCGATCTACGCCATCGTCGCGTTGGCGCTTGCGCTGTTTTCCTACAATAAGGGCCTGCCGCTCGCCATGCGTTCGGTGTTCTATCCGATCTTCGGCGAACGCGTCTGGGGCTGGACCGGCCATGTCATCGATGTGCTGGCGGTTCTCGCGACCCTGTTCGGGCTCGCGACCTCGCTCGGCATCGGCGCGGAACAGGCCAATGCCGGCCTCAACCATATCTTCGGTCTGCCGGTGAGCGAAGTCTCCAAGGTGGTGCTGATCGTCTTCATTACCGGCATCGCGCTCACATCGGTGGTCGCGGGCATGGATGCCGGCGTCCAGCGGCTTTCGAAGATCAATATGGCGCTTGCGGCCCTGCTGCTTGTGTTCGTGGTCGCCGTTGGTCCCACGCTTGCCATTCTCAGCGGCATATTCACCAACTTCGTGGACTATGCCCGCTATCTGCCGGAGCTTGCCAATCCGTTCGGCCGGAGCGACAAGAACTTCCTGGATGGCTGGACCTCGTTCTACTGGGCCTGGTGGATTTCCTGGTCGCCCTTCGTCGGCATGTTCATTGCCCGCGTTTCGCGCGGCCGAACGGTGCGCGAGTTCATCACCTGCGTGCTGGTCATTCCGTCGGTTGTCTCGATCGTATGGATGACGGTGTTCGGCGATACCGCGATCCGCGAGATCATCGTCAACAACTATGAGGCTCTTGCCCAGGCGCCGCTTGATCTGAAGCTGTTCATCATGCTGGAGGCGCTGCCGCTGGCGACGATCACATCGGTTATCGGCATCGTCCTCGTCATCGTGTTCTTCGTGACCTCGTCGGACTCCGGCTCGATCGTGATCGACACGATCACCGCAGGCGGCAAGGTCGATGCACCGGTGCCGCAGCGCGTGTTCTGGGCAAGCTTCGAGGGACTTGTGGCGATCGCGCTGTTGCTCGGCGGCGGCCTGACGGCGCTGCAGGCGATGGCCGTGTCGACGGGTTTCCCGTTCACCTTCGTGCTGTTGCTGGCCTGCTTTGCAATCGTGAAAGGGCTCAGAAGCGAGCCGCGTTAAGCCAAACGTGGCTGAGCGTATTCAAAGGCGGCGTCCCCAGCGGGCGCCGCCTTTTTGTTTGGGGGGCTTTGCGCCAGTCTTCCGCATCGCATCCGCTGAAAAAATGCAAATCGATTTACAACCGGCGCGGCGGCTTGCAACTTCCGCGTAATCGCTGTAGGCAAGTGTACAACCTGTCACAACGTTAAAGTGCGGGCAGGAAGGGTCAACCGAGTTGTATTTCCGATGACATTTTCTGATTTTCATCGCTTTCAGTCTTCTTTTTCAGCCGTCGCCGCGTGCCCGATCGGGGCCCCGGCGTTTTCCCCTGTCCGGCATTGCAGCCGGAGGTTTTGGAGCGGCGAACGCCACCGGACGATCTGGTGACGCGTCCGGACATTTCGAGCGACAGGTCTCGATGAAGGCCCGGCGGCGATGTCGAAGCCGCAGCGCCGAGATTGCCTGCGCGGCCTATGCCGCATTTCCGGCCTAATCCAGGTTCTTTACCAGCGTCTGACGATTATTCGTCGGATCACTCTCTGTTTTCGGAGAAAGTGAATGAGCGCACCGCGACACAAGCAACTGACCCGGGCCCTGCGTGAGGAGCTCACCTCCGGCCAATTCAAGGTCGGCGACAGACTGCCACCTGAAGTGGAATTTGCCGCCCAGCGCGGCGTGAGCCGCACCACGCTCAGGCGGGCCTTGAGCGAGCTGGAGGCGGAGGGTCTTGTGGCCCGGCGCAAGCGGGTCGGTACGATCGTGACCGCGCTCACGCCCCAGCTTCATTTCCGGATGAGAACCAATTCACTGGCGGAGCTGATGCGCCTTGAGCGCGAAACCGTGCTCGACATCTGGACCACCCGAATGGTGGCGGAGGGCGAGGAGCCGCTGTTGCGGGGCAGGGGGTGTCACGACGGGAAGTGGCTGGAGGTGATCGGCGTCAGGCGCATGTCGGGCCGGCTGCGGGCGTTTTGCTGGAACCACATGTTCATTCCCGGCCGCTATGCCGGGCTCGAGCCGGCGCTGGCGCGCCACGGACTTGCCTCGGTCTCGGGCCTGGTCGCGGAAATCTATGACCGGCCGGTCGAGCGGGTTGTGCAGAATGTCAGCGCAATCGCCTGTCCGCCGGCGGCCGCCGATGCCATCGGCATTTCGGCGCTTTCCCCGGCGCTTTCGATTGAATCGGAAGTGTTCAGCCGGGATGACGAGCTGATACTCCTGGCGCACGCGATCTACGACCCCGCCCGGTTTCAGCTCCGAAATGAGGCTAGTCTCTATTGAGGCCGTGTCCGGTGTGTCGGGCCTGACCTCTGTCAGACGTCGAGCTGGCGCTATTCGAAAACGATCGACGGCGCCGAGCGGGTGCGGGCATTGAGGCCTTCATGTACGGCCCTGGCGATCGACCGGTAGGCCGCCGCATGCGGTCCGTCGGGCTGATCGACGACGACCGGCGTGCCGGCATCCGATTTTTCGCGGATGTCGATCGCGAGCGGCACCTCGCCCAGAAACGGGACGCCGATCTTCTCCGCTTCGTCTTTCGCGCCGCCATGGCCGAAAATATTGTGGGTCGCGCCGCAATCGGGGCAGATAAAGGTGCTCATGTTCTCGACGATGCCGAGCACGGGCACCGAGACCTTGTTGAACATGGCGATCGCCTTGCGGGCGTCGATCAGGGCCAGGTCCTGCGGGGTCGAGACCACCACGCTGCCGGCGAGCGGCACCTGCTGGGCCATGGTGAGCTGGGCATCGCCGGTGCCCGGCGGCATGTCGACCACCAGCACGTCGAGCTCGCCCCAGGCAACTTCGCGCAGCATCTGCATCAGCGCCGACTGCACCATCGGCCCGCGCCAGATCACGGCGGTGCCCTCGTCGACCAGAAAGCCGATCGACATCACCTTCAGGCCGAATTTTTCCATCGGCATGATGGTGCGCCCCGGGCCCTGCATCGGACGGCCGGAAAGGCCGAACAGTCTCGGAATGGACGGCCCGTAAATATCGGCGTCGAGCAGGCCGACCTTCAGCCCTTCGGCGGCAAGGCCAAGCGCCAGATTGACGGAGGTGGTGGACTTGCCGACGCCGCCCTTGCCGGAGGCGACCGCGATGATCGATCCGATGCCCGGAATATCCGGCTTGGCGGGCTGTTCCGGTTTTTTCGGCGGCTCGGTCGAGCGCGGTTTCTGATCGCTGGCCGGCTTGTCGGCCGTCAGCGTCACGAAGGCCTGGCGGGCGCCGGGGATGGATTCGGCCGCGTTGGCCGCGGCCTGTCGCACGGGTTCAAAGGCTTTCGCGTCCCCGCCCGGCACGGTCAGCGAGAAATAGATCTTCCCGTCGGTCACGAAAATGTCGGAGACAAGCCCGCTGAAGGCAAGCGGTTTGCCATCGGGAAGGTTGACGGCTTCAAGGCTTCTGAGAACCTGCTGGCTGGTGATTTCGGTCATGAAACTGATCCTTGGGTGTAAGCCCTAGATAATGGGAAATGCCGCACGCGCCAATGGCAAAGCCGGAATCCAGACTTTCGGCGCAATGGTTTTTGGCAAGGGGGCGACATCCGGAGCAGCCGGACAAAGGGCGGCAGCAAGTCGCCAGAAAGAACAGTGCCGGGGATCGCCCAAGCAAAACGATAGAAACGCCGGCGCTTTTGAAGGAACCCGAAGGTTCAAGGCGCCGGCGTTTCTATTGTCTTAAGTCCGCGCTCTTGGGCGCGTATTTGTTTTCATCCCCTCTGGAACTGTCGAGAAGATGGACTATTCGGTTTGCCTTTGCAAGCAGCTTTTTTACGGCTGGAACAATGATTTAGACTCAATGTAGTGCGAGATCGGATTCTGTTCGATTTGCTGCACTGCACAAATTATTGACTCCGCTTATTTTTTAAGCCTCCGCCCCGCTTTTGCCGGCTTCCGCCGCAGACTTGAAAAAAAGCGAGTCGAAGTGCCGGCGGGGGACTTCCATCCCGGCATGCGGCCCAACTGAGCGCTTGATTTATCGCCGGTCCTTGTCTTTCCTCTGGAAAGGCCGGGAATTTCCGTGATACGCGCGGCGGTAACAAAACAAGAAATGAGGGGCATCGGGAGAGACAATGATCACAGAGACCGTATTCGAGGGCAGGATCCTGGTGACGGACCGGATGTCGCTTGGCGAGGGGCCGGGCTATGACCGCGACACCGACATGATCTGGTGGTTCGACATCAATGCCAGCAAGCTGCATCTGCTGAACGCGTCCAGCCGCGAGCGCCGGATCATCCAGCTTCCGGAAATGGCAAGCGCATTAGCGGTGGTGGATGAGCACCGCCAGGTGATCTCCACCGAGACCGGGCTCTATTTCCGCGACACCTCCACCGGCGCGCTGTCGCTGCATGTGGCGATCGAGGCCGATAACGCCGTCACCCGCTCGAACGATGCCCGGGTTCACGCCTCCGGCGCCTTCTGGGTGTCGACCATGGGCAAGAACGCCGAAAAGGGCGCCGGCGCGATCTACCATGTGCTTGAAGGCGTGGTGACCAAGCTGTTCGACAAGATCACCATCCCGAACGCGATCTGCTTTTCGCCGGATGGAGCGACCGGCTATTATGTCGACACCGACGTCAACCAGTTGATGTCGGTTCCGATCGCGCCGGAAACCGGCCTGCCGACGGGCCCGGCCAGTGTGTTCATCGACACCGCGCATATGACCGGCGGCATGGACGGCGCGGTCTGCGACGGCGATGGCAATATCTGGAACGCCCGTTATGGCGCCGGCGTGCTCGACCAGTTTGATCCGGCCGGCAAGCTGAAGGCGCGCTATCAGCTTCCCGCCCGCCAGCCGACCTGCCCGGCCTTTATCGGTCGTGACGGCGGCTGGATGATGGTGACGAGCGCCGCCCAGGGCACGCGCGTCGAGGAGGAACCCAATGCCGGCAACACGTTCGCGCTGGTGACGGGCGCCAAGCCGCGCTTCGATCCGGCCTATCGCGCCGGACGCTGAGCGCGCGCCAAATGCCGTGGCGCGACGGGGCGAATCTGTTATGACTGCGCCATGAGCATCAGACAGCTTTCCGAAACCGTCATCAACCAGATCGCCGCCGGCGAGGTCATCGAGCGGCCGGCGAGCGCCGCCAAGGAACTGGTCGAAAACGCGCTCGATGCCGGGGCGACCCGGATCGAGATCGCGACGGCCGGCGGCGGCAAGGCGCTGCTTCGGGTCACGGATAATGGCTCCGGCATGAGCCGCGAAGATCTGGCGCTCGCGGTCAGGCGGCACTGCACCTCCAAGATCACCGCCGACCTCACCGATATCCGCACGCTCGGCTTTCGCGGCGAGGCGCTGCCCTCGATCGGCTCTGTCGCCAGGCTTTCGATTTCAAGCCGCACGCGCGAGGCGGGCGAGGGCTATCGCATCGCGCTGGAGGGCGGGCGCTCCGGCGAGCCGGAGCCGGCCCCGGTCAATGCCGGCACGATCGTCGAGGTGCGCGACCTGTTTTTCGCCACGCCTGCGCGGCTGAAATTCCTGAAAACCGAGCGCGCCGAGGCGGGGGCGATTACCGAGGTGGTCAAGCGCATGGCGCTGGCCTTCCCGGCGACGCGCTTCGTGCTGTCGGGCTCGGATCGATCCACGCTGGAACTGCCGGCAACCGGCGACGACCGGCTGGCGCGCATCGCCCAGGTGCTCGGCCGCGATTTCCGCTCGAACGCGATCGAGATCGATGCCGCGCGCGAGGATGTGGCGCTCTCCGGCTTTGCCGGCGTGCCGACCTTCAACCGCGGCAATTCCGGCCATCTCTATGCCTTCGTCAACGGCCGGCCGGTGCAGGACCGGCTGCTTCTCGGCGCAATCCGCGCGGCCTATGCCGAAACCGTGCCGAAGGGGCGCTATCCGGTGGCGGTGCTGTGGTTCTCGCTCGATCCGGCGCTGGTCGATGTCAATGTCCATCCGGCCAAGGCCGATGTCCGGTTCCGCGATCCGGCGCTGGTGCGCGGACTGATCGTCGGCGCGATCCGCGAGGCGCTGACGCGGTCGGGCGACCGCGCGTCCTCCACCGGCGCGGATGCGATGCTGAAGGCGTTCCGCCCGGGATTTTCGCCCGAGCCCGCCGCCGCATCCCGGGTGTACAGGGGGGACTATGAGCGGGCGACCAATGCCCAATGGTCGCCGCAGCAATCGCCCTATCGACCGGAGGGTTTCCGCGAAGAGGCCGTGCCGCGCTTCGGTGAGACGGCGCCCGGCTTCGCTGAAGCTCCGGCCGGCTTCGCAGGTTTTGCCGCGCCCTCGGCGCGCGGCGAGGAGCCGGGCCCCGCCGTCCAGCCGTCGCCGGACCATCCGCTCGGCGCGGCGCGGGCGCAGGTGCATGAAAACTATATCGTCGCCCAGACCGATACCGGCCTTGTTATTGTCGATCAGCACGCCGCCCATGAACGTCTCGTCTACGAGGCGCTGCGGACAGCGCTCTCCAAAGACAGGCTTGCCTCGCAAATGCTGCTGATCCCGGAAATCGTCGACATGCCGGAGGAAGACTGCGACCGGCTGATGCCGTTTGCCGACGAGCTTGCGCGGCTTGGTCTCGTGTTCGAGCGCTTCGGCCCCGGCGCGCTTGCCGTGCGCGAAACCCCGGCGCTGCTCGGCGAGGTCGATGCCGCGGCGCTGATCCGCCAGCTTGCCGACGAGGCTGGCGAGTGGGAAACCGCCGATGGCCTGCGCGCGAAGCTCGAAAGCGTGGCGGCAACCATGGCCTGCCACGGTTCGGTGCGATCCGGCAGGCGCTTGCGCGTCGACGAAATGAATGCTCTCCTCAGACAGATGGAGACCACGCCGGGTTCCGGCCAGTGCAATCACGGCCGGCCGACCTATATCGAACTGAAGCTCGCCGATATCGAGCGCCTGTTCGGGCGCTGATGGCGAAACGGCATTCGGAACTGGAGATCAAGCGGTGAATATCTTTGATGGAAGCGGCAAGGGCGCGGCGCGGATCCGCTATCTCGACGCCAATTTCGAGGTTGTGACCCCCGGCAGTTACGTGATCTGCGCCGTCACGGGCAAGCACATTCCGCTGGAGGAGCTGCGCTACTGGAGCGTCGCCCGCCAGGAGGCCTATGTCGATGCGCAGGCCTCCTTCGAGGCGGAGAGGCGCGCCGGCGCGCTTCCGACGGACAAGCCGTAAACCCAGCCAAACGCGCTCTCGTCATCAGTTGCTGCCCGGCAGACCCAGCCGGTTGCGGGTGAGCGCGAGGCCCTCCATGCCCTTGGGATTGCCCATTTCGGCAAGTGCGCTGAACACCTTGTGGGCGTCGGTGAAGCGGCCGAGATTGTAATAGGCATAGCCCTTGATCACCATCAGGCCGGTCTCCTCCGGCGCAAGCTGGTTGCGCTGGTTCAAAAGCAGCAGTGCATCCTGGTAATGCCCGCCCTGATAGGCGGCGATTGCGCGCGCCGACAGGATATCGACCTGCAGGTTGAGCTGGCGTTCGCGGCTGAGCGGCTCCTGGGAGGCTGCGACGGCGGCCTTGTTGGTCAGGCCGAGGCGCATATAGGCAAGGCTCTGGCCATAGGCGGCTTCCTCGCGGTTTTTCGCCGATGAGGAGCCGAGCGCGGTCTCGAAGGCGCGGGCGGCCTCGGTCGGCCGCTGCAGATCCATCAGGCACCAGCCCTGGCGCAGCGCCGCATCGGGCGACAGGTTTTCGGCGGAACGCCCGCTCCAGCAGCTCGAGCCGGAGGAGGAAGACGTGCCGCTGGAGGCCACGCGCCGGGTCGACGACGATGTCGAGCTCGATGTGCGCACCACGGCGGGTTCGGCGTCTGCCACCGGTATCGCCGTGCCCTCGGGCAGCTGCGTGCCGGCGGGAAGCCTCGAAACCGTGATCTGGTCCCCGGTCGCATCGGCGGCGCCGACGACGTTCAGATAATAGGCGATCTGGAACTGGCGCAGATAGTCGCGATTGGCGTAGGCTTGTTCGTCGAACCGATAGATCTCGGTTTTCTCCGAGGGCTGACCGGTGGTGTAGAACGCCGCCTGGATCTGGGCCGCGGAGGGCTGATAGCGGTTCTGCTCCGGCTGCAACGCGGTGTTCAGCACGGTCACGGTCTGCACGCCGGTCACCGGATCGGTGCGGATCATCGAGCGCGGAATGCTGAGCCGCTCCAGCGCCTGGACGCGGCTTGCGGGGCTTCCCGGCGCTGTAGTCTCGGCCGCCGCGCCGCCGCCATAGTAATACTGGTAGTATTCCGGCACGTAATTGGCGGGCGCGGTATCGGCCTCCGCGCCGAGCCCGAGCGCGCCGGGCGACGCGACCGGCGCCGTCAGGGCCACGCCGTTTTGAGGCTGGCCGGGCGATGACGGCATGGCGGTCGCGCCGATCGGGGTCTGTTGGCCGGTGGCGAGGTCGATCTCGGCGATCGGGACGGCCACGGTGCGGCTTTTTCCGTTCGCCTCTTTCAGCACGGTCAGCTCGAACACGGTCGCCATCATGTTTTCAAGCGTGGTCACCGGCGCGTTGGGATCATTCAGCCAGGCGATGCGCTCGGAATAAGGCGCCCAGATCTTCTGCATCAGGTAAACGCCGGGCTTGTAGTTCATGTCATTGAGCGTCAGCGTCACGCCATAGGCAGCCGGCTCATACCAGGGCTGCCAGGAAAGCGCTGCCTCGAACCATTGCAGCGCCGCCAGCGGCTGATTGAAATCCTTGGAATACCAGCCAAATTGCTGGGCGGCGGTCATGCTCTTGGCTTCGGTGATAACCTCGGCCATGCGGCTCAGAACATCGGTGGGATAATCCTTGCGCGGAATCCGGCCGAGCATCCGGACCACGGCGTTGAGATAGGTATCGAGCGCCTCATCGCTGTCATTGCGCCAGGGATACATCACCGACTCGGCCTCTTCGGCCTTGTCCTGCTCGATCAGGATCAGCGCCAGGCCCTGCGAGATCGTGGCCGAATCGCCTTCCTCGCGGGCCTTGCGGAACCATGGTTCGGCGGCATTCTCGCTTCCGCGGATCAGGAAATACCAGCCCAGCAGCTCCGCATCATTGGCCGAATTGGAGGTGTTGGCGAGTTTCTCCATCGCTGCGAGATCTTCGGGGGAGATGACGACGGTTTCGTCGTCGCCGGCTTCGGCGAAGCGGTCGCGCAGCAGGTTTTCGCTGATCTCCTGAAATTCGGGCATGTCCTGTTCGTCGGGACGCTCGAAGCCGATCAGCGTCTTCATGTCCTCATAGGGCATGACGGCCAGCGCCTTCTGCAGCGTGGCGAGGCGCTCCTGCGTATTGTCGCAGTTCTTCATGATATAGGTGTAGTCGTCCATCGCGCGGTTGAGCTTGTCGGTCTTGGCGAAGGCCTCGCCCACCAGCCACAGGACGTTGATTTCCGCGCAGGTCAGGATGCTCGGCGATTGTGACGCCAGATCGATGACCTTCTCGTATTCGCCATCCTCCGAAGCCTGGATCAGTTCGGACCGGTTTTCGGCGATCTGCAGACGGTCGATCAGGTCGGCCGGCGGCAACCAGTCGGGCTCTTCGGTCTGGCGGGCCTGGATCAACTGGCGCACCTGGTCGTAATTGCCGCGCGCATAGGCCTGCCACATGGCGTTGAGCTGCTCGTCCTCGCCGTCCTCGACGGCCAGCGGGTTGGCCGGCGGCGTCCAGTTGGGATAGAGCGAGCGCAGCCGCGAGATTTCCGCCTGAAGGCGTTCCAGATCGCCCTGCTGGGCGAAATAGCGCAGCGCGCTTTCATCGACCGCCGGGCGTTCCGGCTCCTGGGTCGGCTGGGCGGCAGGCTGCTGGGCCGGCTGGGAAGTCGAGGCGTTGGTCTGCGGCGTCGGACTATCGGGCAGATTGCGCAGATTGGTGGAGGGTTCCTGGGCCTGGGCTTCGTTCACCGCCGAAAAGCGCGGTTCGGCCGCCGGGGTGGGCGGAGGAGCGTCGTCGTTGACGATTTGTTCATAGGCCTGGCTGAACGCGTCGGTCGGCTCGGCCAGGGCGGTGGAGACCGGAAGCTTGCGGCCGGGCGCGCCCATGCTGCCCATGCTGATTGCACCGATCATGGCGATCGCGCCTGCCGTCAGTGCAACATAAGTCAGCTTCATGGCATCCATACTCCGGCCGAGCGGCGGTTCCTGATACCGGAACCGGCTGTGCCCGCATTATTACCCGTGTGTTCACCGCCCGCGCTGTCGCGATAGCGCAAGCCTTCGAGCTTGGTTGCAGCGGAATTTGCGCGGCTTGGCATGTCGGGTCCCTGTATCCGGCTTGCGGCGAACGTAATGTGATTCACTACAAACACGTATTGTCGTTAAGAAATATTAAAAACGGGGCGAATGTCGCCGAAGTTTTTGAGAATCCGTTAATTTTCCGATGCATCGCCACCGCCCTGCGTTAGTTCTTTATTTACCAAACTCTGAAAAATATGAATGCGGAATATAAAAGACCGGTCCGGGCTTTATGCCGCCCCGGCGGCGACAAACCAAGGTGTGCTTAAAGATGTCAATTGCCGTTGCCCGTCAGATCAGGTCCCGCTGCCGCGCGGCTTTGGGCCTTGTCGCCGCGGGCCTTCTGGCAAGCTGCGCCGGCAATCTCTTGCCGTATACGTCTTCGGTGCGCAATCTTCTTCCGGAAGAGGCCGTGATCATGCCGCCGCCCGGCGGCCCGGCGATCGTCTCGGTGCTCGAGGAGCAGTTTTCCAACGCCATCGACCAGCAGATCATGCTGCGCACCGATGCGCGAACGCCCGGCCAGAACGCGATCCACGCCGTCTTCTTCGGCACCCGCAACTACGCGCGGATGAATGGCAACAGCCTGTCCTACCAGTCGATTACCGACCGCCGCATCGATGAGGAGATGCGCGAGCGACTGCCCGGCGTGCGCATGGTCCGCTCGCCCTATTACGTGCAGAACAATTACGGCCCCTTCGGCTATGCCTTCGGCCATGGCCGGGGCGACGATCTGTGCATGTATGGTTGGCAGCAGATCAGACCGGGGCAGGATAGCCTCGCGGCCTTCGGCCAGGCCGGCACGATCCAGGTGCGGGTGCGGTTCTGCGAGGCCGGAGCGTCGGAGGATGATCTGCTCGGCATTATGTACGGCTACACCATTGCCGCCGCGGTCGATGCCTTCGGCTGGAACCCCTATGGGGAGCAGGCCGGCCCGCCGCCGCTCCTGGGCGAGACCGGCGCGCCGACCTATCCACGCAAGGCCTATGACCCGCGGCCCGAACGCGTCGCCGACACCGAGAAGGTGCTGAAATCCTCGACCGCCAGCACCGCGCCGGTGACCCGCGTGACGACGCGTCCAATCTCTACAGGCGACGAGATCAATGTCGATGTCGTGCGCCTGCCGCCGGGAAGCCTGCCGTCGGCCGGTTACGTCGGCACGCCCGCCATGCCCGGGGCCTATACGCCCGGCCTGCCCGCCGCCGGCGCGCCGGCCTCGACCATCCCGACGCCGGGCCGTCAGACGCCCACCGCCTCGACAAGCGCCGCGCCGGCGTCCGTCTCGCCCACGATCGGCGCGCCGGCCTCCGCCCCGGCTTCGTCCAGCATTCCGGTCCCCGCGCGCCCGGCCGCCGCCGCGTCGGCGACAGCGCCGGCCAGCCCGGCTGCGACGAACTTCGGAGCGCCGGCGTCGTCCAGCCGGTCAATCCCGGCGCCGCCGTGCCGCCTGCTGCCGGGTTCAACGACGGTAAGCTGCGAGTAGTGTCGGGCGGCGGATTGCGCGATCAGTTCGGGCGGATATCGCCATCGGATCGCAAAATTGCTAAAAATCAGACGGATAGAGCGGATATGCATTGACGCACGGGCCGCCGCGCCGCGTGATACCGGAAAAAAACCACATCCTCGCAAGACAATTTTTAGTTTTCTTGCGTATAAGTCCGGAATACCCCGTTCGTAAGGACCTGTTTAATGCGCAAGATCGCAATTACCATTGCCTGGATTATTACCGCGATCTTTATCCTCGGCCTTGTCACGCTCCCGATCGATCTTCGCACCCAGATCGTGGTGAGCTTTGTCGCCGTGGCGGTGATGCTGGTCCTCAAGCAGATGCATGCCGAGGGCAACTGGCGGCTGATCGCGCTGGCTTTCGGTACGTCTATCGTGTTGCGCTATGTATTCTGGCGCACCACCAGCACGCTTCCGCCGATCACCGAACTGCAGAACTTCATTCCGGGCGTGCTGCTATACTGCGCCGAGATGTTTTCGGTGGGGATGCTGGCGCTCAGCCTGTTCGTGGTCGCGCTGCCGCTGCCGGTGCGCCCGCGCTGGGGCAAGCTCGAGGGTGACCTGCCCTATGTCGATGTCTACGTCCCGTCCTATAACGAAGACTCGACGATGCTTGCCCACACGCTCGCCGCAGCCAAGGCCATGGAATATCCGGCGGAAAAGCTCAAGGTCTACCTGCTCGACGATGGCGGGACCGAGCAGAAGCGCAACTCCAAGAACCTGGTGGAGGCGAGCCTTGCCCAGACGCGCCATCGCGAACTGAGGCAGATCTGCGCCGAACTTGGCGTCGGCTACATTACCCGCCCGCGCAACGAGCACGCCAAGGCCGGCAACATGAACCACGCGCTTCAGTACACCACCGGCGACCTGATCGTGGTGTTTGATGCCGACCACGCGCCCGCCAACGACTTCCTTGAGGAAACGGTCGGCTACTTCATGGAAGACCCCAGGCTCTTCCTGGTCCAGACCCCGCACTTCTTCATCAACCCCGATCCGCTGGAGCGAAATCTCAGAACCTATGAGATGATGCCGAGCGAGAACGAGATGTTCTACGGCATCATCCAGCGCGGCCTCGACAAGTGGAACGCGTCGTTCTTCTGCGGGTCCGCCGCTGTGCTGCGCCGCGAGGCGCTGAACTCCGTGAACGGCTTTTCCGGCGTTTCGATCACCGAGGACTGCGAAACCGCCGTCGAACTGCACTCCAACGGGTGGAACAGCGTCTATGTCGACCGCCCGCTGATTGCAGGCCTTCAGCCGGCAACCTTCTCCTCGTTCATCGGTCAGCGCAGCCGCTGGGGGCAGGGGATGATGCAGATCCTGCGGTTCAAGTTTCCGCTGCTTCTGCGCGGTTTGAGCTTGCCGCAGCGGCTTTGCTACATGTCGTCGAACCTGTTCTGGCTGTTTCCCTTCGCGCGCGCCTCGTTCATGATCGCGCCGCTCTGCTACCTGTTCTTCGGCCTGCAGATCTTCGATGCCTCCGGCGGCGAGTTCCTGGCCTATACGCTGTCCTATCTGATCGTGAACATGCTGATCCAGAACTATCTGTTCGGCCAGTTCCGCTGGCCCTGGATTTCCGAACTCTACGAATACATCCAGACGGTACACCTGATGCCGGCAGTGGTCTCGGCGATCATCAATCCCAAGAAGCCGTCCTTCAAGGTGACGGCGAAGGACGAGTCGATCGAGCACAGCCGGCTTTCGGAAATCAGCCGGCCGTTCTTCATCATCTTCTTCATATTCGTCGCCGCCAGCGTGATGATGGTCTACCGGCTCTATGCAGAACCTTATCTCGCCGGCGTCACCTGGGTGGTGGGCGGCTGGAACTTCCTCAACCTGTTTCTGACGGCGGCCGCGCTCGGCGTCGTCTCGGAAGCTGGCGAACGCCAGAAGGCGCGGCGCATCAAGATGTCGCGCCGCTGCGAGCTGGTGATCGGTGACAGCGTCTATCGCGGCACGATCGAGGATGTGTCCACAGATGGCGCCGGCCTGCAGGTTCAGGTGCGCGATCTTGACCGCCTGAGACCCGGCACCCATGCGCTGCTGCGTGTGGAGCCGCACAAGGGCGGCGATGCCGGCGAGGTGCCGGTGATGATCCGCCACGCCCGCTCGCTTGGCGAACTCGCCATGGTCGGCTGCCGTTACGCGCCCGTCTCAAGCTTGCATTTCTCGGTGATTTCCGATCTCATGTTCGCCAATTCGGAGCGCTGGCAACAGCTTCTCCAATCGCGCAAGAATGACCCGGGCACGCTTGCCGGCACATTCTGGTTCATCAAGATGTCGGTGCGACAGATGGGCCGCGGCATGAGCTATTTCATCGGGAAGTATCAGCCGAACACGGGCGGCGGCGCCGCACGGGCGAAGGGCAAGAGCTGATGAAACGGATCCTGCTTTTTCTGGCATTTTTCCTGGCCGGCGTACCGCTCGTCTCGGCACAGACGACAACGCCGCCCGCCGCGTCTGGCACCGTCGCGCCTTTTGACATGGGCAGCGACGGCTCCGGCCCGCTTCCGCGCGCGCCTTCCGCCCCGCCTACGCCGACTTCGCCGGCTGCCACGCCCGAGCCGGTTGCCGAAACGGTGCCGTTTTTCCGTTATATCGTGCCGGCCGACCAGATGCGGCTCGAGGGCGAAAACGGCGAGCGGGCCTGGTCTGTGTACCTTACCGAAGCGCAGGCGAAATCGGCCTCGCAATTCAATATCGGCTATCAGAACTCGATCTTCGTCGCCCCGGAATATTCTAAGCTGTCGATCGCATTCAACAATGTCGAAATCGCAGCACCCCCGCTCGATTCGTCCGAGCGCCAATCCGATCTGCGTTTCGAGGTGCCGGCGGGCGTTTTGAAGCCGGGCTACAACCAGTTCTCGATCAAATACAAGCTCCGCCACCGCACCGATTGCGACCTCGATTCGACCTATGACCTTTGGACCGACATCGACCCGGAACGGACCTTCCTGATCTTCAACGATCCGGCCACCGCCGAGCTTTCCTCGATCGGCGATATCCGCGCGGTCGGCGTCGATGCGATCGGGCGAACCCAGTTTCATATCGTAGCGCCTGGCCTTGCCGACACGATCGCGGGCGATCCGCTGCTGGAACTTGCGCAGGGTCTTGCTCTGCTGGCGGACATGCCGAACACCTATTTCACCTACTCCACCTCCGAGCCGGTGAAATTCGCCTCCGGCGTGCTGCCGGTCTATGTCGGCACGCCGGATGAGCTCAGGCCGTTGCTCGGTGACGCCTTGCCGGATATCGGCACGGCGCAATCGGCACGCTTCATCGGCACCAACGCGCTCGGCCAGAGCGTGCTGGTTCTGGTCGCGCCGTCCTGGCAGCGGATCGGTCCGCTGATCGACGGCATCACCCAGCCTGCCGCCCGCAGCGCCGCGATGAAGGACGAGGCCTATTCCACCCATTCCTGGCGCAAGCAGGACACCCAGCTCCTGACCGGTCGCAAGACGCTGACCTTCGAGCAGCTCGGCATTCCGACGCAGGAATTTTCGGGCCGCGTGTTCCGCGCTGAATTCACGATCGGCCTGCCCGCCGATTTCTACGCCGATGCCTATGGCGAGGCGCGGCTGATGCTCGACGCCGCCTACGGGCCGATCGTGCTGCCGGGTAGCCGCCTGCACGTGTTCGTCAACGATCAGCTTGCCGCCACATGGCCGATCAGCACCGTCAACGGCGCGGTGCTGAGACGCACGCCGGTGCGTTTCACCATGCGTCACATGAAGCCGGGCGTGAACAAGATCGTGCTGGAAGCAGCACTTCTGACCAAGGAAGACGCCGCCTGCCTGCCGGGCGCGACAGCCGACGACACGCCGCGCTTCGCCGTGTTCGACACCACCGAATTCGTGATGCCGAATTTCGGTCGCGTCGCGCAGGTGCCGGATCTTTGGGCGACGAGCGGCACGGGCTTCCCGTATTCGCGCGACAAGGCGCGCATTCCGCTCTATATCGATACGCTCAGCCCGGATACGCTTGCCTCCGCATCCGATTTCGTCGCCAAGCTTGCCAATGCCGCGCGCGAACAGATTCCGGTGGACGTGGTGCATTCGATCGAGGATGTGGGCGAGGGCGACGCAATTTTCCTCGGCTCCATAGGGCAATTGCCGGCGCAGGCGCTCCGGCAGACCCAGATCTCGCAGACCAGCCGCAGCGTGTGGACGCAGCAGGTCGGCGGCGAGGCCAATTACAACGAAGCCCCCGAAACCACGATCGAAGAGTGGGACGAGCAGGTCACGGCCGGCTGGTACAACTGGATCTTCGAGGTCGAGAAATATCTCAAGCGCAATTACGACCTTTCCTTCGAGACGCTGCGCTTCCTGCCGCGCCCGGATTCCGACTATCTGCCGCCGAACTCGGTGTCGATGATCGTCGCGCAGGAGCCGAGCCCGGATGGCGATGGCGCCTGGACGATGATCTCTGCGCCCTCCCAGGAAAACCTTTCCAACGGCATGGCCGCGCTGATGAAGCGCCAGCACTGGGACGCCGTGCAGGGAAGGGTCACGACCTATAACCGCAATACCGGGGTGATCGACAATGTCGCCATCGGCGCGACCGATTTCATCTTCGATACGCCGTTTTCGATCAGCAATATCCGTCTGGTGCTGACCAACTGGTTCTCCACCAACACAATGTCGTTCTCGCTGGCGCTGGTAATCTTCTCGGTGCTGCTCGGGATCGCCACCAAGGCGATGCTGACCCGCTTCGGCCGCTACGAGGACTGAGCGCGCGCTTGAAAGGCGATGGCGGCCGCGCCGGCAAGGCCCGGTTCCGCGCCGCTTGCCGCCGGCACCACCAGCGGCCGGTCGAACTTCCACAGCGTGAGCGGACGCACCGCCTCGTCGATTGCAGCGAGCAGATCGTGCGCGCCGGCAAGTCCGCCGCCGGCCGGCACGATGGTGGCGCCGGTCAGGTTGACGCAGACCGCGAGCGGCCCCGCGATGAGATCGAGATAGACGCTGACGGTGCGGGTCGCCGCAACCTCGCCCGCTCGCCACGCCTCTAGAATGGCCCTCGAATCGAGCGGAGCGCCGTGAAGATGGGCATGCAGCCGCTCAATGCCGCGGGCGCCCGCAACAGTGTCGAGGCAGCCTGAAAGGCCGCAGCCGCAGGCAAAATGCGGTATCGCGATTCCGCCCGCCATGGTCGGCGCGATCGGCCCGTGGCCCCATTCGCCGGCAAAGCCGCCGCCGGCATTGATCAGCCGTCCGCCGGAGACCAGCCCGCCGCCGACGCCGGTGCCGAGAATGATGCCGAACACGATCTCGTGGCCGCGCCCCGCGCCGAACACGGCCTCGGCCACGGCAAAGCAATCCGCGTCATTGGCGATCACGACGGGTATGCCGGTCAGTGCTTCGAGATCGGCGGCAAGATCGGTGTCGTGGATCGCCGGTATGTTGGCGACGATCATCCGCCCGGTCTCGGGATCGACGACGCCGGCAAGCGAAATCGCGATCGCGTCGGGCTTTTGCGAAAGGTCCGCTGCAATGCCGGCGAGGCGTGCGAGAAAGGCCTCGCGATCATGCGCCGGCGTATCATAACGCGAAACCGCACCCGGCGCGCCGCCATCAACCGCCGTCGCCGCCCGGATTGACGTGCCGCCGATATCGAAACTCAAAACGCAAAATGCCATGTCCATTCCCTCAGTCCGCCGCGCTCCGGGATGAATGGGCGGCGGCCCAAAAAGACCTATCGCATTTCGCCGCCATGGGGAATCGCCTGGAATGCGCGAAATGCGGCTAAGGAGAGGTGGGTTTGTTCGCCTGGACCGGGCGTCCAGAACGCGAAAAGGCTTCCGCATTGCGAAAGCCCTTCAAATTCCATGAATGGGATGGTGGGCGTGACAAGGATCGAACTTGTGACCCCTACGATGTCAACGTAGTGCTCTCCCGCTGAGCTACACGCCCATCCGTGGCGCGGTGTATTCCAAACTTTGGCGGCGGCGTCAACTTATTTCTGAAGCTTTTTTGACGGGGGCTTCGGGTCACTTAGATCATCGGTCGATTAATCTGAACCGCCCGATGATCCAGGTGTTTGTTTTGCCGCATCGGGTTGTCGAAAAACCGGTTTCCACTTTTTCGCCCGATGCTCTAAGCGGCCAGCACCTTTTCGACTTCATCGACCAGATCGCGCAGGTGGAACGGCTTGGAAAGCACCTTGGCATCCTTGGGGGCCTGCGAATCGGCATTCAGCGCCACGGCGGCGAAGCCGGTGATGAAGATCACCTTGAGATCGGGGTCGAGCTCGGTGGCGCGGCGCGCCAGTTCGATCCCGTCCATTTCCGGCATGACGATGTCGGTCAGAAGCAGCGAGAACGGCTCCTCGCGGAGCCTGTCATAGGCGCTTGCGCCATTGTCGAAGGCGGCGACCTGATAGCCCGCCTTTTCCAGCGCCTTCACCAAAAAACGGCGCATGTCATCGTCATCTTCCGCAAGCAGGATTTTCATCAGCATCAGCTCAACCACATCGGCGCATCTTAACGGTCTGATAGACCCTCTGTCGTAAACAAGCAATAAATACGGCCCCAAAGTTTTGAAGCGCTTCCAAGGCGGCTTGGCAGGAGGGGCCGCGCGTCCTAGATTTCATCCATCGAGGCACCGAAGGAGCAAGGGTGACAGAAGGCAGCAGACAGGAGCGTCAGGCGAGCGGCGAAGGCCGCAACGTGTTCTTCGAGGTGATCCGCCCCGAGGAGCAGGCCCTGCCGCTGGTCTTCAACTCGCCGCATTCGGGGCGGGTTTATACCCGCGAATTCCTCGCCGCCTCGCGGCTTGATGCGCAGCAGATTCGCCGCTCCGAGGATCTTTATGTTGACGAGCTGTTTTCGGCCGCGCCCGCTTTCGGCGCGCCGTTGCAGCGGGCCTTCTTTCCGCGCGCCTTTCTCGATGTCAATCGCGAGCCGTTCGAGCTCGATCCGCGGATGTTTGCCGGCCCGCTGCCTGCCCATGTCAACGCAGTCTCGCCGCGGGTTATCGGCGGGCTCGGCACCATACCGAAGATCGTGGCGGAGAACATGCCGATCTATGACGCGCCGCTCGACGTGGCGGAGGGGCTGTCGCGCATCGAGTGGATCTACCGGCCCTATCACCAGAGCCTCAAGGCGCTGTTGCAGGAGACGCGGCGCAATTTCGGCCGCGCGGTGCTGATCGACTGCCATTCCATGCCCGGAACGGTCTCGGTCGGCGGGCATCGCCGGCGGCCGGATTTCATCATCGGCGACCGCTACGGCACCAGCGCCTCGGCGGCCATCGCCTATGCCGCGATCTCGATCCTGGAAGGTATGGGTTTCTCCACCGCCTACAACAAGCCCTATGCCGGCGGCTTTATCACCGAGCATTACGGCCGCCCGGCCGCTGATTGCCATGCACTGCAGATCGAGGTCTCGCGCCGGCTCTATGCCGATGAGGCGAGCCTGCAGAAGAAGCCGGAATTCATCGCGGTCAAGCAGGCGATCAACCTGTTCATCGGCGAGTTCGCGGCGTTTTTGAGGGCAGAGGGGGAGGCACCCGGCCTTGCGGCGGAATGAGCCTGTCAAAAAAAACCGCGCTTGTGGCGCGGTTAAGTCTAGGGAGGAAACACCCAAGGAGGGTATTCACAGTCGAAAGACTGTAATTGAACCTTAGATGACGGGTTGATGACTGTCAAGCAAATTTGCCTGATATTTGCGCATCATCGACCAATGTCTAATTTTTACGCGTAGAGCCTATTTTTTACGCGGGTTTCTTCCCGGCAAAGCCGTTTTCCCGATCCATATCCATTTTCTTTCCATCAGGCTGTGGCGAGCCGGGCGAAATCGCGCGATACGCGTCAAAGCCGACCAATACCGAACCAAGGACATGACATGCTGCCCGACCGCAAATTCTTCGAGACGCTCGCCGCCGCCGCCGCCGCCGAGACCCTGCCGCGGTTTCGCTCCGGCCTGGATGTCGACAACAAGCTGGCCGGCGGTTTCGATCCGGTCACCGAAGGCGACCGGGCGGCGGAACAGGCGATCCGGTCGCTGATCGGCGAACATTATCCCGATCACGGCATTCTCGGCGAGGAACATGGCGCGGAGGGGTTGGAGCGTGAACATGTCTGGGTCATCGATCCGATCGATGGTACGCGGGCCTTTATCTCCGGCGTGCCGGTTTGGGGAACGCTGGTAGGCTTCTATCGTAATGGCCGGGCGCTGATGGGCCTGATGGACCAGCCGTTTACCGGCGAGCGCTATTTCGCCGATGGCGGGCAGAGCCATTATGCCGGCCCGGGCGGGCCGCGCGTTTTGAAAACGCGGCGATGCGAGACGCTTGAAGACGCGGTGATGTTCACCACCTCGCCGCGCATCATCGCCGACCACCTTCAGGCAGGCTACGACCGGCTCGAGGCGCGTGTGCGTCTCGCCCGCTATGGCACCGATTGTTACGCCTATTGCCTTCTGGCGGCGGGTTTTGTCGATCTGGTGGTGGAAAGCGACCTCAAGCCTTATGACATCGGCGCCCTGATCCCGATCATCGAGCAGGCGGGCGGCGTGGTCACGACGGTTGAGGGCGGTCGGGCGGAAGATGGCGGGGACATCGTTGCGGCGGCAACGCCGGCGCTGCACGCCGCGGCGCTTGCGGTGCTCAACGCCTGAATACCGGCCCTGAGTGCCGGATTTCCGCCAAAAAAAGGACCGGAACCATCCGCTTGAACAGGGGTAAAAGCGGCTCGGTTCCGGCCAAGGTTCCCCGCCGCCGCTGGGTCAAGAGCGACAACGGTGCCGGGACGGGTGCGCCGTAGTTCCCGGCGAGGAAATGAATGCCCCATTTCCCCTGAACGGAGCTGCAATACGGCATTCATTTCCCGTTCATCCATAAGGCGAGTTGGCGCCATCTGCAATCGCGGATAGCGTGTCCGAAGTTGCGTGACGCTTGCGGGCAGCGAAACTCTTGAAAAAATACCGGCCAAATCCCAGATAAATCGCGTCGGACGCCGAAGCTCGGGTCCGTAACCGTTCCCAGCAATCGCCGGTCTCGGGATTGCCGGGAATATACCGCAAACGCGTCGCTCAAAGGAGGACAATATGCGTAACGTCGATTTTTCGCCCCTTTATCGTTCCACTGTTGGTTTCGATAGGCTTTTCAACCTGCTTGATACCGTAGGCCAGCCTGAACAGGCCCCCACCTATCCGCCCTACAATATCGAGCGCACCGGTGAAAACGACTACCAGATCACCATGGCCGTCGCCGGTTTCGGCGAAAACGAGCTTTCGATCGAAGCCCATGCCAACGTGCTGACGGTGCGTGGCGAAAAGGCCGAGGAAGAAGCCAATGACGGTCGCGAATATCTCTATCGCGGCATTGCCAAGCGCGCCTTCGAACGCCGGTTCCAGCTCGCCGACCACATGGAAGTGCGCGGCGCCAGCCTGAAGAACGGCATCCTGCACGTAGAGCTTCTTCGCAACATCCCCGAAGCCATGAAGCCGCGCCGGATCGCGATCGAAACCCGCGATGGCGACCAGACCAGAATGATCTCTGCCGATGTCGGCAAGAACAGTGAGAAAACCGCGGCCTGATCAGCGCGGTTGAGATGAACGGGCGGCGCTCCTCACACGAGGGGCGCCGTTTTTGTCTCTATCGCCTGCAAAGGACGCGGCCCGCCAAGCCGTCCACCGAGATAAGGCCGGGTCCGTGGATGATGAGGTAGGCGAGCGGAAACAGCCACAGCAGGCGCTGGTCCAGGATCACGGCGTCGGGGAAGCGGTCGAACAGCGCACCGATGGTCTCGGGCCCGACCTGATGGACGGTGATGTCGACCAAGGTCTGGACAGCGATGAAGATCGCCATGCCAAGCGCTGCGAGCCTCGTCAGCAGTCCGAGCACCACCATCAGAGGCAGCAGGAATTCGGCATAGGTTCCGAGATAGACCACAAGATTCCAGAGGAACGGCACCTGGGAAATGTCGCCGCCGGCGGCCTCCACGGCGGGCAGCGCGATCTGGTAATAGGCGCTGTCGCGCACCATGAAGAAGCCGGCAATTCCGGTCCCGACCTTCGTCAACGCCGAGTTCAGGAAGTAGAACCAGAGCGTGGCGGCAAAGACGAAGCGGGCGAGCAGTCCGGGTAGCCAGAAGGCCAGGGCCCGCTCAAGGGCTTTGGCGGTGCCGCTGTAAAGCCCGCAAAGGCGATGAGGCAGGTTCATTTGGGGGCATCCTCCGGGCTTATCGCGGTGAACGCGCCGGTGGTGAGCGCCAGCGTAAAGGCTGACGGAAGATCGAAGCCGGCATCGGCCTCGGCTGCGCGCTCTGCGGCCTCGCCGATCGCCTCGCCCTCAAACAGCGTCTTCACGAAGGCGGCATCGCCGGGTGTGACGCGGTGGACCGCGACGTCGTAATGCGGGCGGGTGATCAAGGCGATTTCGGCAGGCGAGGGATCGAGGCCCTTCAGGCTTTCTCCGGCCTTTGTCTTTAGAAAGATGCTGGCCGCGGCGGAGCCGAGCTCCAGAAGCCGGGCGGCAGGATGAGGGGAAAGCCGGGTTGCCATCAATGCCTCCGGATCGCGCGACAGCAGCGTTTCGGACGCAAGCGGCGGGCAGTCGGCGGCGTGATAGGCGTCGAGCCAGGCTCGCTCCAGCCTTGCGACGTCGGGCAGGAAGAACAGTTTGCGCGCCGGCGCGAACCCGGCCACGAAATCCGGAAAGTCGCGGCCGTATTCGGCAAGGATTGGCGAGCGGGGCGGGTTTCCCGCCAGGAACTCCAGCGCCATGGCGTCGAAAAAGCGTGGACCGGCGACCTGCCGCGTCACCGGAAAGATATCGCCGAGCGCGCCCTTCAGGCTCATCGCCACATTGTTGCGGTAGACCGCGTAACGCCTCTCCGCCTGCCCGCCAAGCGGGTTTATCACGCCGTCCGGCACAGCGGCGTCGGGCCGCATCAGGCTTGCGGCGAACGCCGGAAAATCGGTCGCTATGGCTTGCGTCTTCGCCGGCTCAGCCATGACGCGCCCCCAGCAGGGAGCAGCCGGTATGGTCGGCGATCAGTGTATCGGCAATCATCGCCTCGCGCTTCAGCACCGGCCAGTCGGGCACGTCATTGTCCCATTCGATCAGTGTCGGCAGCGGGCCGGCCTGTTTCAGAACAAACTCGTAAAGTCCCCAGACGGCATCGGCCACCGGCCGGTCATGGGCGTCGATCAGCAGGGGCGCACCGTTATCGTCGCTGTCTTCGGCATGGCCGGCGAGATGGATCTCCCCAACCCGTTCCAGCGGATAGGCCTTCAGGTAAGCGACCGCGTCGTAACCGTTGTTGATGGCGGAGACGTGCACATTGTTGACGTCGAGCAGCAGGCCACAGCCGCTGCGCCGGGCGATCTCGTCCAGGAACTCGGTCTCGGGGATCGCGCTTTCGGCGAAGGCGACATAGGTGGAGGGGTTTTCGAGCAGGATGGTGCGGCCGATGGCGGTCTGGACCGCATCGACATGGGCGGCGACCAGCGCCAGCGTTTCCTCGGTATAGGGCAGCGGCAGCAGGTCGTTGTAATAGGCGCTCTCATGGGTGGACCATGCGAGATGCTCGGAGACGAGGCCGGGCTCGTAGCGCTCCACCACCCGTTTCAGCCGGGCGAGATGGGCGGGATCAAGCCCGCCTGGCGCGCCGATCGACATGCCGACGCCGTGGATCGACAGCGGAAAGTCGGCGCGCATGCGGGTGAGGACGCGATGCGGATGACCGCCTTCGCCCATGTAGTTTTCCGCATGCACTTCGAGAAAGCCGACGCGATAAGCATCGGCAAGAATGGCATCGGCATGGGCGGTCTTGAAGCCGGCGCCGGCGCGGGCGGGAATGACGCCGTGGCTTTCGAATTTTCTGGATATCGCGTGCATCGTCGCCTCCGGGAAAAGACCGCCGGCGCGGGGGACGCCGGCGGCGGGGCTCACATGGCCGGCATGTCGCGGTCGAGTGGCTCCAGCGAGCCCATGCGGTCGCCCGGCAGCATCATCTCGGTGCAGGTGCCCTCCTCGACATATTTCCAGGCATTGCCCTGGTAATCGACCTTGGAGGTGCCGGCGCAGGTGGTGCCGGGGCCGGCGGCGCAATCGTTCTGGCCGGCCATGGCAACGCCGTAGCATTTGACGTTGGCGGCCTGGGCGGGGGTGGTGGCGGCAATCGTGCCGGCGGCGACGGCGAGTGCGCCGGCGAGTGTTGCCGCGCTGAATTTTGAAGTCTTGGACATGAAGCTCTCCTCTTCATCGGTTGTAAGCAAGGTCGGCCTTGCGTGATGAAGTGTGGCAAAGAGAGGCTTCAACTGGAAATCAATGGCGCGTCATCCATTTGTCACGGCGGATGACCGGTCCGTGATGGGGGCGTGAGCGGCGCGGGGAGACGATTACAGAAACGACACGAAGCGGTCGATTTCCTGCTCCTCGGTCGAAAAACTGGTGACGCAGCGGATCAGGGCCTCGCCTTCGCCGATCAGGTCCGGCTGGTCGGCGGGCGTCGGCCAGTTGTGGAACTGCGCGCCGGCCTTGCGGGCGGCGTCCGCCGCTTCCTCCGGCAGGATAATGAACACCTCGTTGGTGGCGGTCTCCCAGGCAAGCCGGGCGGTCTTGGCCGCGCGGAAGGCCTGACGCATCCGCTCGGCCATGGCGTTGGAGTGGCGGGCGAGTTCAAGCCAGAGCCCATCTTCGAGATAGGCATCGAACTGGGCGGAGATGAACCGGGTCTTGGAGAACAGATGGGCGGCGCGCTTGCGGATGAACGGCATGTCGCGGGCCTGATCGGGATTCATGAACACGATCGCCTCGGCGCACCAGCAGCCGTTCTTGGTGCCGCCGAAGGAGAGAATGTCGACGCCGCGCTTCCAGGTCATCTCGGCGGGTGATACGTCAAGGGCCGCCAGCGCATTGGCAAAACGGGCGCCGTCCATGTGGACGGGCAGGCCGTGGGCCTTTGCCTCGGCGGTGATCGCGTCGATCTCGTCCAGCGCATAGACCGTGCCGACCTCGGTGGACTGCGTCAGCGACACCGCCATCGGCTGGCCGTGATGGATGAAATCGGCCGGGTAACGCCCGATCATGCGCCGGAGCGCTGCCGGGTTCATCCGGCCGTTTTCGCCCGAAACCGTCGCCAGCCTTCCGCCACCGGTGAAATATTCCGGCGCGCCGCCCTCGTCATTGGCGATGTGCGCATCCTTGTGGCAGAACACCACGCCGCCCGGCCGACCGACGGAGGAAAGCGCCAGCGAATTGGCTGCCGTGCCGGTGCCGACGAAAAACACCGCGACCTCGCGCTCGAACACGTCGTTGAACCTCGCCTCGATCTTGCGGTCGAGCGCGCTGGTGCCATAGGCGTTGGCGTAGCCGGACTGTTCGCGCATCAGCGCCTCGCCAATGGCGGGGTGGGCGCCGGACCAGTTGTCGGAAGCAAAGAACATGGCGGAAAAACCTCAAATCTCGTGATGCTGCGGATATCGGGGAAGAAAGTCGGCTTTGTAAAGGCCGGCCATTGAAAAAGCTGCGCTGGTGAGATGTCGAGAAAAGATTGCGCGATTGCAGCCAACAGGCGTGGAATCTGCCCGAAAATAGCCTCTTTGTTTCACGAATTGCGAATGGCGGCCGACGTGGGTAACTTTATTGCGCGGATAGCGACCTTTCGGTAATTTTTGCTCATTTCAGCGGGCCCGGCATTGTGATTTTGCTTGCCAGTTTATGTTGTTTCTGGCATGAAGGGCAGATAGGACAGTTATGCTGTCCTATTTTTGTGTCTGGCACGATTGCCGCCGAGGGGCTGACGTCATACCGCTTTGGGTTTATAGTGGCCCTTTCGGACGACGGGAAGCTTCCGCGTCTTATCAGTCAGGACACGGCCGGTCGGTTTTCCATGACGGTTGTTCATGGTTTCCGCTTCGGACTTAAGTGAAATTGATGGCAGGCCGGAGAGGGACAATCGTCCCGGCTCGCCTGTGTGCCCCGGCTTCGCCTGCATCCGGCAGGATTTTAGGAGATCTTGAATGACGAAGATGACGCCCATAGCGCTTGATGGTGCACCGGTCACTGAGCTTGCCTCCGTGGCGACCGAAGCCAAAGCAGCTACCGGTCGTCGCCCCAAACGTCAGGGTCTTTACGATCCCCGCAACGAACACGATGCCTGCGGCGTCGGCTTCATCGCCCATATGAAGGGCGAGAAGTCGCACCAGATCGTGCGCGACGGGTTGTTCATCCTGGAAAACCTCACCCATCGCGGCGCTGTCGGCGCCGATCCGCTGATGGGCGATGGCGCGGGCATGCTGATGCAGATCCCCGACCGCTTCTTCCGTGAGGAGATGGCCAAGGAAGGCGTTACTCTGCCGAAGGTCGGTGAATATGCCGTCGGCTATTTCTTCCTGCCGCGCGACGAGGCGCGCATTGCCCATTACAAGGCGATCATCGAGAAGGTGATCGTCGACGAGGGGCAGACTTTCCTCGGCTTCCGCGAAGTGCCGGTCGACAATTCCTCGCTGTCGAAGGCGCCCGATATCGCCGCCACCGAACCCTATCACCTGCAGGTTTTCATCGGGGCCGGCCAGCGCGCCCATTCGCAGCAGGAGTTCGAGCGCCGCCTGTTCGTGCTGCGCAAGGTGATTTCCAACACGATCTTCTCCGAAAGCCCGGAGGCGACCGAGGATTTCTATGCCGTGTCGATGTCGTCCTCGACCATCGTCTACAAGGGCATGTTCCTCGCCTATCAGGTTGGCGCCTATTACAAGGACCTTGCCGATCCGCGGTTCGAATCGGCCGTCGCCCTCGTGCATCAGCGGTTTTCGACCAACACCTTCCCGTCCTGGAAGCTGTCGCACCCCTACCGTATGGTCGCCCATAACGGCGAGATCAACACGCTGCGCGGCAATGTGAACTGGATGGCGGCCCGTCAGGCGTCGGTGTCCTCGCCGCTGTTCGGCGACGATATCACCAAGCTGTGGCCGATCTCCTATGAGGGCCAGTCCGATACCGCCTGTTTCGACAATGCGCTCGAATTCCTGGTGCAGGGCGGCTATTCCATGGCGCATGCCGTGATGATGCTGATCCCGGAAGCCTGGGCCGGCAACATGTCGATGAGCCCGGAGCGCAAGGCGTTCTACGAATACCATGCCTCGCTGATGGAGCCGTGGGACGGCCCCGCCGCCGTTGCCTTTACCGACGGCCGCCAGATCGGCGCGACGCTCGACCGCAACGGCCTGCGTCCGGCGCGTTATCTGATCACCAAGGATGACCGGATCATCATGGCCTCGGAAGCGGGCGTCCTGCCGGTGGAAGAGGAAAACATCGTTGCCAAGTGGCGCCTCCAGCCCGGCAAGATGCTCTTGATCGACATGGAAAAGGGTCGGATCATCTCCGATGAGGAGATCAAGTCCGAGCTCGCCGGCATGCACCCCTATCAGGACTGGCTCGGCCGCACCCAGTTGATCCTTGAGGACCTGAACCCGGTGGAGCCCCGGGCGCTGCGCCGCGATGTGTCGCTGCTCGACCGCCAGCAGGCCTTCGGCTACACCCAGGAAGACACCAAGATCCTGATGTCGCCGATGGCGACCACCGGCCAGGAAGCGATCGGCTCGATGGGCACCGATACGCCGATTTCGGCGATGTCGGACAAGTCGAAGCTGCTCTACACCTATTTCAAGCAGAACTTCGCCCAGGTCACCAACCCGCCGATCGACCCGATCCGCGAGGAACTGGTGATGAGCCTGGTCTCGTTCATCGGTCCGCGTCCGAACATCCTCGATCATGAGGGCGCCTCGCGTGAAAAGCGCCTGGAAGTGCGCCAGCCGATCCTGACCAATGGCGATCTTGAAAAGATCCGCTCCATCGGTCACACCGAGGACCGTTTCGACACCAAGACCCTCGACATCACCTACGGCGTCGAGCAGGGCGCGGAAGGCATGCCGGCGATGATCGACCGGCTGTGCGAGCGCGCTGAAGCTGCCGTGCGCGGCGGCTACAACATCATCGTGCTGTCCGACCGGCAGATCGGCCCGGACCGGATCGCGATCCCCGCGCTGCTGGCGACCGCCGCCGTACACCACCACTTGATCCGCAAGGGGCTTCGCACCTCTGTCGGCCTCGTGGTCGAATCCGGCGAGCCGCGCGAAGTGCATCACTTCTGCTGTCTCGCGGGCTACGGCGCGGAGGCGATCAATCCCTATCTTGCCTTCGATACGCTCTCCGACATGCATGCAAGGGGCATGTTCCCGCAGGAGGTCGATGCCGGCGAGGTGGTCTATCGCTTCATCAAGGCGGTCGGCAAGGGCATGCTCAAGGTCATGTCGAAAATGGGCATTTCGACCTATCAATCCTATTGCGGCGCGCAGATTTTCGATGCGATCGGCCTGTCTTCGGAATTCGTAGAACGGTTCTTCTTCGGAACCGCCTCGATGATCGAGGGTGTCGGCCTGACCGAGGTTGCGGAAGAAACCGTGGCCCGTCATGCGTCTGCCTTCGGCAAGGACCCGGTGCTGTCCTCCACGCTCGATATCGGCGGCGAATATGCCTACCGCATGCGCGGCGAGGCCCATGCCTGGACGCCGGATGCGGTGGCCGAGCTGCAGCACGCCGTGCGCGGCAATGCCCGTGACCGCTACGATGCCTTCGCCAAGATGGAAAATGCCACCGCGCTGCGCATGAACACGATCCGCGGCCTGTTCCGGATCAAGAATGCGAGTGAGATCGGCCGCAAGCCGGTGCCGCTTGAAAATGTCGAGCCGGCTTCGGAAATCGTCAAGCGGTTCTCGACCGGGGCGATGTCGTTCGGCTCGATCTCGCGCGAGGCCCACACCACGCTCGCGATTGCCATGAACCAGATCGGCGGCAAGTCGAACACCGGTGAGGGCGGCGAGGAGAGCGATCGCTATCTGAAGCTGCCGGACGGCTCCTATCCGCGTGAACGCTCCGCAATCAAGCAGATCGCGTCGGGCCGTTTCGGCGTCACCGCCGAATATCTTGTCAATGCCGACATGCTGCAGATCAAGGTGGCGCAGGGCGCAAAGCCCGGCGAAGGCGGCCAGCTGCCCGGCCACAAGGTCGACGCGACGATCGCCAAGACCCGGCACTCGACGCCGGGCGTCGGCCTGATTTCGCCGCCGCCGCACCACGATATCTATTCGATCGAGGATCTGGCGCAGCTGATCTACGACCTGAAGAACGTCAACCCGACGTCGGATGTGTCGGTCAAGCTGGTGTCGGAAGTGGGCGTCGGCACGGTTGCCGCTGGCGTTGCCAAGGCGCGCGCCGACCACATCACGATCTCGGGCTTCGACGGCGGCACCGGCGCTTCGCCGCTGACCTCGCTGAAGCATGCCGGCAGCCCCTGGGAAATCGGCCTTGCCGAAACCCAGCAGACGCTGGTGCTGAATGGGCTCCGCTCGCGCATCGCGCTGCAGGTCGATGGCGGGCTGAAGACCGGCCGCGACGTGCTGATCGGCGCAATGCTGGGGGCCGATGAATTCGGCTTCTCCACCGCGCCGCTGATTGCGGCCGGCTGTATCATGATGCGCAAGTGCCACCTCAACACCTGCCCGGTGGGCGTCGCGACCCAGGACCCGGTCCTGAGGAAGCGCTTCAAGGGCGCGCCGGAACACGTCGTCAACTACTTCTTCTTCGTGGCCGAGGAACTGCGCGAGCTGCTGGCCGAACTCGGCTTCACCAGTCTCAACGACGTCATCGGCGCTGTCGAATATCTCGACAAGGACGAGGCGATCGCGCACTGGAAGTCGAAGGGTCTCGATTTCTCGAGGATCTTCCACAAGGTGGCAGCACCCAAGGAAGCGACCTTCTGGACCGAGCGCCAGAAGCACCCGATCGACGACATTCTTGACCGCAAGCTGATCGCCGAAGCGATGCCGGCGCTGGAGAACAAGGAAAAGGTCACGATCGAGACCGAGATCAAGAACGTCGACCGCTCCGCCGGCGCGATGCTTTCGGGCGAGGTTGCCAAGCGCTGGAACGAGAAGGGCCTGAAGGAAGACACGATCACGGTCAAGCTCACGGGCACGGCCGGCCAGTCCTTCGGCGCGTTCCTTGCAAACGGCGTGACATTCGATCTCGTCGGCGACGGCAATGACTATGTCGGCAAGGGGCTTTCGGGCGGCAAGATCATCATCCGTCCGCCGGAAAACACGCCGATCGTGCCGGAGGAATCGATCATCGTCGGCAATACCGTGCTTTACGGCGCGACCTCGGGCGAATGCTATTTCCATGGCGTGGCCGGCGAGCGGTTTGCGGTGCGGAACTCCGGTGCGGCCGCCGTTGTCGAAGGCGTCGGCGATCATGGCTGCGAATACATGACCGGCGGCATCGTCGTCGTGCTTGGCCAGACGGGCCGCAACTTCGCGGCCGGCATGTCCGGCGGCGTTGCCTATGTGCTGGACGAGGATGGCGGCTTTGCCGACCGCTGCAACATGGCCATGGTCATGCTGGAGCCGGTTCCGGAAGAAGACGACATGCTCGAAAAGCTCCACCACCATGGCGGCGACATCATGCACAAGGGCCGCGTTGACGTTTCCGGCGACATGACCCGCCATGACGAGGAGCGCCTTGTGCGGCTGATCACCAACCACCTGCTCTACACCGGTTCGGCGCGCGCCAAGGCGATCCTGGACGACTGGGCGCATTACCGCCCGATGTTCCGCAAGGTCATGCCGGTCGAATATCGCCGCGCTCTGGAAGAGATGGAGCGCATGCGCATGGGCGTGGCGGCGGAGTGATTGTTGCTTCGAAATGCCTGTGATATGACAATGTCATATCACAGGTATGGAGGCTGAGATGTCCAACCGTATCACCAAGGAAAGAAAGTCCCGGATTTTCATGAATGGCCGCAGCCGCGCCGTGCGAATTCCGAGCGAATTCGAACTGGAAGGCGACGAGGTCATCATCAGACAGGAAGAGAGCGGCCTGATCACGATCGAGCCGGTGAAGAAGAAGATGACGCCACGGGAGGTTATCGAGTGGCTTCGCGCGCAGCCGCCTCTGCCGGAAGATGAATGGTTGCCGGAGATCGAAGACCTGCCGCCGCGGGACGTCGATCTTTAGAAATGAGGTATCTGCTGGATACAAATGCGATATCGCATGCGCTGAAATTTCCGGCCGGACCCGTCGGCCGGAGATTGTTCGAGGAAGATGCGGTTTCGCTATGTACCAGTATCGTCGTGGTGGCCGAGCTTCGGTTCGGTTATCTGAGACGGGGCTCCGAGCGGCTCAAGAGGGATGTCGAGGCGCTGGTTGGCAGTCTGGACATCCAGCCATGGGAGAGCCCGGCAGAGTGGAAATATGCCGAATTGCGGCTGGCGCTTGAAAAGGCCGGCACGCCGATCGGCCAGATGGACATGCTGATCGCCGCCCACGCGCTTGCGCTCGATGCGGTGCTGGTGACGGCGAATGAGAGAGAGTTTGAGCGGGTTCCAGGCCTCAAGGTCGAGAACTGGGAACGTGAATAGAGTTTGGATGAGCCGCAAGGCTCCGGTTGAAACCGAGGTGTCGCAATGCTGATTTCCACCACGAATACGCTCGAAGGCCACAAGATCGTGGCCTATAAAGGCATCGTCACCGGCGAGACCATTCTCGGGACCAATATTTTCCGCGATTTCATGGCCGGCATCCGCGATATCGTCGGCGGGCGTTCGGCGGCCTATGAAGCCTCGCTGCGCGAGGCGCGCGAAACCGCCTATGCGGAAATGGAACATCAGGCGGAGCGGCTTGGCGCCAATGCCGTCATCGGGGTCGATCTCGACTATGAAAACATTACCTCCGATCGCGGAACCATGCTGATGGTATCGGTTTCCGGCACTGCGGTCGTCATCGAGTAATTCAGGGAAAATCATGGGTAAAGTTACAGGTTTCATGGAAATCGACCGGCAGGTCGCGAAGTATCAGCCGGCCTCCGATCGCATCCGTCATTTCCGCGAATTCACGATCCCGATGTCGGACCCCGAGGTGCAGAAGCAGGCGGCCCGCTGCATGGACTGCGGCATCCCCTATTGCCATGGCCCGACCGGCTGTCCGATCCACAACCAGATCCCGGACTGGAACGATCTGGTCTATAACGGCAACTGGAAAGAGGCGATTGCCAACCTCCATTCGACCAATAATTTCCCGGAATTCACCGGCCGCGTCTGCCCCGCGCCCTGCGAAGAGGCCTGCACGCTGAACCTCGAGGATATCCCGGTCGCGATCAAGACGGTCGAGCAGGCAATCGCCGACAAGGCCTATGAGCTGGGCTATATCGTTCCGCAGCCGGCAACAGTGAAGACCGGCAAGAAGGTGGCGGTCATCGGCTCCGGTCCGGCCGGCATGTCGGCCGCCCAGCAGCTTGGCCGCGCCGGCCACGAGGTTCACCTCTATGAGCGCGAGTCCAAGCCCGGCGGGCTGCTGCGTTACGGCATTCCCGACTTCAAGATGGAGAAGAACTTCATCGACCGCCGCGTTGAGCAGATGCGCGGCGAAGGTGTCGAATTTCATTGCGGCGTCAATGTCGGCGTCGATGTGACGGTCGACCAGCTTCTTGCCGATTACGACGCCGTGCTCTACTGCGGCGGCTCGGAAACCCCGCGCGCTTCCGGCATCGGCGGCGGCGATCTGCATGGCGTGCATGACGCGATGCCCTTCCTGGTGCAGCAGAACCGCCGCGTCGGCCGCGAGAATATCGACAGCACCGGCTGGCCGTCCGAGCCTATCCTCGCCGGCGGCAAGCATGTCGTGGTCGTCGGCGGCGGCGACACGGCGTCCGACTGTGTGGGCACCGCCTTCCGCCAGGGCGCCGTCAAGGTCACCCAGCTCGACATTCGCCCACAGCCGCCCGAAAAGGAAGACAAGCTCGCCGTCTGGCCGTTCTGGGCCACTAAGATGCGCACCTCGTCTTCGCAGGCCGAAGGCGCTGTCCGCGAGTTCCAGGTGGCGACGCTCGAATTCGTTGGCGAGGATGGCGTGCTCACCGGCGTGAAATGCTGCCATGTGGATGAAAAGCGCAAGCCGATTCCCGGCACGGAATTCGTCATCAAGGCCGATCTCGCCTTCATCGCGATCGGCTTCAGGGGACCGTTCAAGAGCGGCGTTCTGGCCGATCTCGAAGGCCGGCTGACGCTTAACACCGACAGCCGCGGCTCGGTCAACGTCGTCGCCAATGATGATGACTACAAGACCTCGGTCGACAAGTTCTGGACGGCGGGCGACGTGCGCCGCGGCCAGTCGCTGGTGGTCTGGGCGATCCGCGAGGGACGCCAGGCGGCGCGCGCCATCGACGAGGCGCTGATGGGCGAGACCCTGCTGCCGCGGTAAAGCCGCGGGTCCGCTCCCGGCGGGCTGACCTTTTTTGATAAATTTCTGCGAGGGGCGGCGGCTTGATTGCGCTGCCCCTTGTCTCTTGCTAGACCTGAACAATATTGCCAGAGTTCATTCATTTTCGATGATTGTCTATAAAGGAGAGGGGCTTGGCTCAGCATAAGAAGGTTCGCAAGGCAGTGCTTCCGGTCGCGGGGCTCGGAACGCGGTTTCTTCCCGCCACCAAGGTGGTGCCGAAGGAAATGTTGCCCGTCGTCGACAAGCCGATCATCCAGTATGTGGTCGATGAGGCGATCGAGGCGGGGATCGAGCATTTCGTGTTCGTCACCGGCCGCAACAAGAACGTCATCGAGGATTATTTCGATATCCAGTACGAGCTGGAATCGACGCTGAAGGCCCGCAACAAGAATGCCGAGCTGAGCCTGCTTTCGAGCCTTCTGCCGACTGCCGGCACCTCCACCTTCACCCGCCAGCAGGAGCCGCACGGGCTCGGCCACGCGGTCTGGTGCGCGCGCGAGATCGTCGGCCACGACCCGTTCGCCCTGATCCTGCCGGACATGGTGATGGATGCCGAGACGCCGTGCCTCAAGGGCATGATGGATGTCTACGAAGTCGCCGGCGGCAATGTCGTCTCCGTAGAGGAATGCGATCCCGAACAGGCGCACAAATACGGCATTGTCGGCGTCGGGGAGGCGGTGGGCAGCGGTTTCAAGATCACGGAGATGGTGGAGAAGCCGGAAAAGGGCACCGCGCCGTCGAATTATTTCATCAATGGCCGCTACATCCTGCAACCGGAAATCTTCCCGATCCTGGGCAAGACCGAACGCGGCGCGGGCAACGAGATCCAGCTTACCGACGGCATGTTGACGCTTGCCAGGGAACAGGATTTCTACGGCTACAAGTTCGACGGCCAAACCTTCGACTGCGGCTCCAAGGAAGGCTTCATCATCGCCAATGTGGCGCTCGCCCTGAAACGCGACGATATCCGTCCGAAGGTGGAAAACGAGCTGAAGGCGCTGATTTCGGCGTTGAAGTGAAGCTGGACGAGGCCGCTCCTTCCCGCCCTGCGTGTCACCCTCGGGCTTGACCCGAGGGTCCATGCAAAGTTCTCCGTGTGGGCCTGGATGCTTGGGTCCAGCCCGACCATTGTTTGTTGGATCTGCGCTATTGTTGTGATGCAGCTGCGGGCCGCTGGATTG